>CBFHYE010000170.1:0-7052 GCA_965659985.1 Roseivirga sp.
GCAATAGGAGCAGTACAACTATTGAATGGAGGAACATATATTGCCATGAATGGCCAGGTCTTTACACCTGATAATTGTAGAAAGAATAACGAAAATGGAAAATTTGAATCGATACATGAATAAACTCAAACTTATGCTTGCTATGCTACTGATGACATGGGCAGTGCAAGCGCAGGAAGAACCGCCAAAGAACTGGTTTAATTTGGATCCGGTAGAAGATAAAGTGAATGGCGTTAGCGTAGAAAAGGCCTATAAAGAATTGCTGGCAAATAAAACTGCTCAAAGAGTCATTGTAGCGGTCATTGATTCTGGTATCGACATTGAGCACGAGGACCTGAGAGATGTAGTTTGGGTCAATGAAGATGAAATTCCTGACAATGGTATTGATGATGACAATAATGGCTACATCGATGACATTTATGGCTGGAACTTTATCGGAGGGAAGGATGGTCAGAATGTTGATAAAGACACTTATGAGATCACGCGTGAATACAAAAGATTAAGAACCAAATATGAAGGCAAGACCGCTGATGATTTCAAACGAAAAGAAAGAGCGGAATTTGAATATTGGTTGGATATAAAAGAGACTTTTGAAAGGGTTTCTAATGAGGCCATAAGTCAAAATATGATGCTCGGTAATATCGACCGTCAATTGAGAAGATATAAGAAGTTCTTTGAAGCATATCTCTACACCGATGAGGTCACTTATGAAGACATTCAAAAAGTGCAGTCATCTGATGAGATCGTGATGATGGGAAAAGGTATGTTGACGCAACTCTATACGATGATCGATACGACCATGGCTTTAGAAACCATGATCGATCTTCTGTCCCAAGACATTGAGCAGATCTCACAGGATGCTGAATACAGATATAACTTAAGTTTTGAACCAAGAAAAATTGTGGGTGACAATCCAGATCAATTGGACGAAGTGGGTTATGGCAACAACGATGTCATAGGTCTTAATACCGACAATTTTCATGGAACCCACGTATCAGGGATCATTGCTGCTAAAAGAGGAAATGATATTGGCATCGATGGAGTAGCCAACAATGTCCAGATCATGGCGCTTAGAGCCGTTCCAGATGGTGATGAAAGAGATAAAGATGTTGCGAATGCTATTCGCTATGCCGTTGATAATGGTGCTCAAGTGATCAATATGAGCTTTGGAAAGGCCTATTCCCCACATACAGATTATGTCTATGAAGCCATTGAGTATGCAGAGAAAAAGGGTGTGCTATTGGTACATGCCGCAGGAAATGGAGCCGCAAACAATGACGAAGAGGCTAACTTCCCAAATGACTATATCGGTCGAAAAGAGAACATGTCAAACTGGATTGAAGTAGGTGCTTCTTCTTGGGGTTCGGATAACAATTACATTGGTAACTTCTCAAACTATGGTAAAAAGAATGTAGATGTTTTTGCTCCAGGCGTAAAGATCTATTCACTATCTCCAGGTGATGAGTATAAGGATGCGCAGGGGACCAGTATGGCCTCTCCGGTGGCTGCAGGAGTAGCGGCCTTATTGCTTTCTTACTATCCCGATCTCTCAGCTGATCAGGTGAAAGATATTCTGATGAAATCGGTGAGAAGCTTAAATAACCTTGAAGTATCTCAACCTGGTACTGGTGAGATGGTGATGTTCAAAGAACTGTCGGTTTCTGGTGGTATCATTAACGCTTACGAAGCCGTGAAAATGGCAGAATCAATGACCATGAAGGGCAAAAAATAAAGCTTACATCATATGAGAATGAAAGGTCACGGTTTTCAATCCGTGGCCTTTTTTATTCACTTCTTAATGAGTCTGTTGGGTTCTTTCTGGCAGTATTTAAAACGAAAACACTGACCAGTATAAATGTTGCGATCAAAGCTGCCACAACCCCTACTATGATCAGAGGTGCGCTAATGCTGGTTTGATATTCAAAGTTTTGGTACCATTGATTTATACCAAAATAGGTTATTGGAATAGCAATTAAACTGGCAATAAGGATGAGTTTAAAAGTTCCTGCATAGATCAATCGGACAATTTGAACCGACATCGCACCTAACACCTTTCTAATACCGATCTCTTTTCTTTTTTGGTCAACGCTAAAGGCAGTTAAACCCATAAGGCCGATCAAACTGATGAGCACACAAAGTGCTGTCATAAAACCGATCAATTTGTTCTGGGTAATATCAGCTTCGTATTGTGCTTTTAAAGACTCATTCAAAAACCGATAGTCTAAAGGATAATTTGGAATCACTTCATTCCATGCACCCATCAGCGAAGCAATAGCTACCTCCTCTTGACCTTGCTCAAAACGCATGATCAAGTTTTGCCCTGGTTGTGGGCTATAGAGCATTACTAAAGGTTCTATAGGGTTATGGAGAGAAAAGAAATTAAAGTCCTTAACAACACCGATCACTTGCCCAGGAGTTTCTTGATGGAAAAATCCCATTTTTTTACCGACTGGTTCTTTCCAGCCAAGTACGTTAGCAGTTGTTTGATTCACCACAAAATATTGGTTGCCCGAAGTAATGTTTTCATCGTAAAAACGGCCATCGACTAAGTCAATGCCTAAGGTTTCGATATAGTCTGCACCACCATTGATATACTTGAATTCTTGTTGTTGCATCTCACCGTCCTTTTCCACTTTAAATACCATGCTACCAATGCCCTCAACAGGTGCAAAAGAGGAGGAGGTTACACCAGTGATCGCTACATTTTGTTCTAACTGGCTTTTGAGCACATCGAATTTAGCTTGAGCTACTGAGTCTCTAAGATTAACCATAATGATCTGATCTTGAGCAAAACCCATAGACTGTTTTTGAAGGAAATTGATCTGGTCTTTCATCAAGAAAGTGGCGATCAAAACGCCTATTGAGATCACAAATTGAAAGGTGACCAAGCCTTGTCTCATCCAATTCCCACCTTTACCAGCAACCCAAGTGCCTTTTAGTGCTTTCACTGTCCCGATCTTTGAAAGATAAAGAGCTGGGTAAGCCCCTGCTAACAAGCCTGTAATAACCACCAGGGCCAGAGCCATAAAAAGTAATCTGGGCTCTTGAAATAGGCTAAACTCAAAATTGACACCCAACCAAGATTGAAGAGGCGATTTTTCGATAAGTATTTTCACTAAAAAAATGGCGATAGCAAATGAGATAACGACCTGAAGCATCGACTCAGAAAGTAAACCAACTCTTAAACGCTGCAAATTGGTGCCTAAAACCTTTCGGATGCCAATTTCTTTCGCCCGTAAACTGGCTTGGGCGGTAGCCATGTTGATGTAATTGATACAGGCCAATAGTAGAATAGACAACCCTATGATAGAAAAAACGAGAATGTTGGTTTTGTTTCCTTTAGCAAAGTCGTCATCCAATTGAAGTTGGTCGTAATGAATTTCATCCAGCCTTTGCAAGTAGAGAATGTGTTCTCCATTGATCATGTTCCCAAAAGGGGCAAAAAATTCTTCGTCAAAGGCAGGGAATTTTTCAACAAAATTGGCTTTCGCTTCTTCAGAGGTGAATTTGATGAAGTTCAAACAATCAGGATTCCATAGCGCTTCAGAATTAAAAACTCCGTTTTGCATCGCGAAGCCTCTGTCACGAACACCAGATAATAGTGCTGAAAACTTGAAATGTGTATTTGCAGGCAAATCTTTAAAGACTCCCACAACCTGAACATCCATATTATTGGCTTTTAAAGTTGAACCGATAGGAGAATCATCACGAAAAATTTTCATCGCCAATGACTGGGCAATGATGATACTGTTTGGTTCGGCTAAGGCATTCTTAGGGTTTCCACTAATAAAATCAAGGGAGAAGATCTCCGTTGCCGCAGGATCGGCATAATACATTTGCTGCTCGGTGTAAACTTGTTGGTTAAGTGTCAATTCTGGATTTGGTGTGTTGAGGAAACGTGCGAAGGATTCTATTTCTGGGAATCTTTCTTCCAGCATGGGACTCAATTCCGAAGGGGAATAGGCAGTATTGAATTGTACACCTGGGGCTCTGAAGGTATGTCCAACGCGATAAATACGTTCATGATTGTTAAAATGCTGATCGAATGTGAGCTCATTTTGAAGAAATAGCATCAACCAAATCGAGCTCGAAATACCCAAAGTGAGACCGAGAATATTCAGTGCGCTAAAAAATTTTTGTTTACGAATCTGCCTTAGCGCTTGAAGGAGTGATGTTTTGACCATAACTAAAAATTTCGTTCAATCTATCTCATTGAATTGTTAAAAGCAAGAGAGCATGGACAATTGATGTATTGATCTTGAAGCACGTAACGGTTAATTAAGGTTAAATTAATCTTACTAATGAAACCTTGCGAGGGGAAATCGTATCTATACAGTATAAGAAAAGAAATTGGTACGATAGTTGGTTAACTATCAGTGCAGTCGAAAATTTCGGATTACGAGTTAGTAATCCTCTTCATACAGTTAGTAGTTTATTTGTTTAAGCCCAGGGAGTAGTTAACCCTGGGTATTTTTTTAGTCGATTTTTACGTGATGTTTCATCGCAGCCTCATAAAAATGATGAATTCTATACATCTGTTCTGCTCCGATCTTTTGTCCGCCTTGCGCTACGATATAGAGCACCAATGCGATAGCACCAAAAATGGGGATTAACCAAAGAATGGGAGCGGGCTTTTCAAGCATATATTGAGATAAGCCATAGACACCAGCAAAAAGTGCTAAAACTCCCAAAGCGGCATAACCCATAAAGAACACTGCCCATACACTGGGTTTTGGCCCATACAAACCGCGCACTGTAATGGCTTCTTTGTTCTCACTGTCCTCGATGGTTATTGTCAATTGTGGAGACCAATAATGACGATCGACTGTAGGGATCTTGATCACACAATAGGATTCTGAGATCAGGCCGGTACACTCATCTGATTGATCTAGCGCAGCCTCCATCGTCTTTTTGAATGTATCTAAATCAGTTTGAAGTTGCTCTTTGAACCTCGGTCTAATCCTAAAACTTGACATAAGCACTTTAAAATGAGCTTCAATTTAAATTCTGCTCACTCAAATTTTACTGACCAAAGTCATGGATATGCATTAGAAGTCATACTGAATTTGAAGCTGTTTACCTTCTTCGAAAGCCTTTTTGTCTTTGCTAGCACCAATTGCCATACCAATAGGTAAGCCCATCGGAAAGCCTATTCCAATAAAAGCCATGTTGTCGAGGGTCATGGCAAAAACCACTCCGAAAGGTAGACCAAATGCTGCCATACCGATCGCCATCCATTGGTTTTGGTAGTATTTCTCGGGCACATAGCCATATTGCTTAATGGTAAAATTGATGAGTTTGCCGTAGAAACTTGTAACATGTCTGCTTTTGAGCTGATCACTGTTCAAAAGGTTTTGGGCTTGGTCTATATATGAAGCATAATCATTGGGTTCGATATCTTTTTGGCCGATAGCTGTGAATGTGTTTGCAGCATAGTTCAGCCGTTGGCCAAGCCTTTTTTGCCCAGAAATTTCTGCTGTCTCCGCCTTTTGTTTTAACTCCTTTATGATCTTATCAAAGCTCTCCATATTCTAATATTTTAATAAATGCCGACTTAATAGGGTGTAAATGTATTAAAGGAAAAAAAGTCAGCTCAATGGGCTTTGATTAGGGCAGGGGAATATAGCTCTCATCATCAGGCATCAGTTCAAAGGCTTTGGCCTTCCAATCTTCTTTCGCTTTTTCAATTAAGGCTTTATTAGAGGCTACAAAATTCCAAAAGATGTGTCTTTCTTCTTCAAAAGGGGTTCCGCCAAAAAGCAGCACATGTGTGTTTTCACCAAATTCAATTGAGCAAAGGTCTTCTTCTTTAGAGACTAACATATTGCCTTTTTCGATACGCTCTCCGCAGGCTGCTATATAGCCTTCGACAATGCAAACACCTATTTCTCCCTTGAGCTGTCCTTCAATATTTAGGTCTGCCTTATCCTTTGAGCGTACGTCTACCATGAACAGATCAGAGAAAACAGGAACCGGTGATCTTTTACCAAAACCCTCACCAGCTAAGAGTTTAAAGTCTATGCCATTTTCTGACCATGTTGGTAATGCTTCAGGTTCTGTATAGGAGAATTGAGGCATCATTTCTTCTTGGTCTTTGGGAAGTGCCACCCAGATCTGATAGCCATGCATCATAAAACTGCTTCCATCCCTGAGATCTTTTGGTGTCCTTTCAGTATGCACAATGCCCTTGCCGGCTGTCATCCAACCTACACTACCTGGTACAATGCGTTGTTTGGTGCCCAATGTGTCACGATGTTCGATCTCTCCTTCTAACAAATAGGTTAATGTAGAAAGCCCAATATGTGGGTGCTGTCCAATATCTAAATACTGTCCAGGTTTGATCTCCGAAGGCCCCATGTGGTCAATAAAAATGAATGGGCCTACCATTCTTTTCTTTCTAAAGGGGATAAGTCTTCCCACCAGGAAATCACCGATATCTCTACTTCTTTCTTCAATGATCAGGTCTTTGTTTGACATATGGCTAATTTTTAATTCTAACGTGGCGTGATGTTTTTATTTCTCTGAGTCAATGATTGCCGCTTGGAACAAAAAGTCTCTAAGCTTTTTGAAGTCAATGTCTCTTACTGACTGAAAAGTCTTATTTCTGATCACTTTCTTTTTCCCAGCATTTAAGTATCCCTCCGGATCATCTAACAAATAACCTTTATAAAATCCGATACTTACTCCCTCCGAAGCATGTCCCCAAGGAACGGCACCCGGCCAGATGTAGCAGATGGTGTGCTTCATTCTAAAGAACGGTACATTGTAAGATAGCTTTTCTTTCACCTCTGGAATACACTCATAAACTAATGCTCTTAGGGTTTTGACCATTTGCAATTGGTCTTCTGGCAAGAAAGCATATAAGTCATCAAGATCTTGAAATTTTATGGGCTGGTATTTATTCATTAGCAATTGGCATCGTAGGCTTTTTGAACCCATTCTTGAAGTTCATCATTCACTTGTTCAATTTCGCTGAGTTTGATGCGATGGGTGACCATACTGTTCCAACTGCCAGCAGCTTCGGCCATTCCAGAGGGTTCAACTCCCTTCAA
>CBFHYE010000171.1:0-5834 GCA_965659985.1 Roseivirga sp.
GCATTCAAGGCCCCATTGAAAGCAATATCTCTATTTTCTAGTATTCTTATTTCTCCATTCTCAGGCATGATCACCACATCCAAAGAATCACTGATCACAAATTGATCAATACCACGGACAGTCATCGAACTATCTTTTAGATTGATGGTAGCATTGGGCGCTGAACCAATGATGGAAGTGATCAAAAGATCATCATAGTCATATCCGTCTCTATATAATTGTGTTAAATAAGCCTTATAGTAATGAACTGCCTTAGGAAGTATCGTCACTTGCCCTATGTCCTCATTAAATTCTATATACCCGTTCGATTTGAGGTACTTCATGGTAGTCGTGATGATTCGCTCACTTCTATTGAACCGATCGGCTATTTGGGGCACAAAAACCTGATCTCCAGCATCTGTTGCGAGCTCCATTACGGTTGCTAAAGGGTGAAATCCAAATATTTGAGAAAGACCTTGATACCTTCCCTTTGAAAAGAAGTCTTTTGACTCAACGAGCAGCGGAATCTCCCTTTTGGCTGCCACAATGGTCAGGTCCATAGAATCTGCCTTTAAGTCCCATGACAGCTGATCACCAACCACTTCAACATCAAAATAGGTCGAACGAAACGGTGAGTTACGGTAGCCTTCTACAGAAGCTTTGGTTCTCAGTAACTCACTTTCATAATTAAAATCAAATTCGACAGCTGAATTCATGATTGAATCTTGGCCATGTAGAATAAGGATGCTGGCATTATCTGCCTCGACTATATTTTGGTCATTATTAAAAACGAACCCTTTACTCTTGGCTCTAAATTTTTCTTGGCCACCGCTCAAGCCGATCAACGTGCTTTCTTGTCCAAACTTAGAATCCGTGAAAAGCTCTAAGCCCTTTAAATGAAAGCCTCCGAAAAACTGCAAATTATCCTTCCCTAAACCCGTTACTTTATTCTCGGCTGTGTATGAAATGAATTCTGGGAATGAAGCCATCGAGAACCGAGAAGGGGAAAGCTCGATCATGACATCACCACTCACTGGAGCATCCAAATATTTGGTATCCTTAAGCAGTACGTTTTCAAAGAAAAAATTCCTACCGCCAATACCAAAATCGTATTGTTTCAACCGAACAAAGCGCTCATCTGCTGGCAGGCCCTTGTTTTCCCAAGTCAAACGTCCATCTTGTCCTTTGAACTGCTTTTCAGCTACTAAATAATAGCCTTGAGTACCTTTAATAGAAAAGGTATCCAGAAAATTTGCGATCAGAAGGTCTGCTTTTTTGATCTTGACCACCACTCCATATTCTTCATACATCTCAGGCATAGGCGCCTCAAAAGGCCCCAGAGGTTCCTCTGGCACTCCATTTCCATTATTGCCTGCTTGACTCGAAGAGCTATAGCTGATCACCTGCGTATTGGTAAAATCTGGCGGCTTATTAAAAAGAATTTCAAAATCTGCATTCTCAAGGATTATAGATGCAGAACGATCATTTGAGATCACACCATTGAGAATACGATCTAGCGATTGCAGGTAAAGGTTGTATTCTCGTCTTGGGTAATTGGCGCCTAATTCTCCAATCACTTGAACGAGCTGATCTAGCTGCTCACAGGTAAAATCATGATCATCTTTAGCGCGTTGAAGTAAGGCGAAAGCATCTTTGAAATCGAAACGCGGCCTAAACCCCTTAGCTTCAAGTCGGCTAAGCACGGAAACCAAGGTATCGTATGCCGCTGGCGGAAAATTCTTGGCCTCGTCAAAAAAGAACCCATACTCAGGTACATATTGTGTTTTGTCTTCTGTATCGATCAATGCTTTGACCCCTTCAGTGATCACCACAGAGTCGCTTTGGGCTGCATCAGCCTGGGCAAGAACAGGAGCTGTCATTACCAATATCAGTGTCAAACTAAAGCAAACCCTTCTAAGCATTAGTATCTATAACGATTTGAAATACGTTTTCTTGAGTTTTAACTCAATTTATCAAAGACCACTGCGCACCATTTGTTCTTTTCAGAACTGGCAATTTCTTTCAAGCCGATCTTTTGGGCTTTTTCAATTATACGCACTTTGTCAAAATCATAGAATCCACTTAGTAGAAGAAAAGCATTATCCCCCATCAAAGCACGATAAGCTTCCATTTCCTCCAAAAGAATATTGGTATTGATATTCGCCAAAACGATATCATATGATCCTTCAATTTGCAAGTCTTTGATCACTCCTTGTTTCACGAAATCAGGAGTCACTTGGTTCAAGTCAAAGTTCTCTCGCGAATTTTCTATACACCATTCGTCAATATCTGTGGCAGCGACCGATTGAGCACCAAGCTTGTCAGCCATAATGGCCAAAATACCTGTACCACTACCAATATCGATCACTTTTTTGTCTTGATGATCGATACCAAGCTGTAGGGCAAGCATTTGAGAAGTCGTTTCATGATGACCCGTTCCAAAGGACATTTTAGGATTGATCACGATCTCATATGGAAAAGCTGGATCAGGCGCATGGAAATCAGCTCTTACGTAGATCTGGTCTCCAACCTTGATCGGGTCGTAATTCTTCTCCCACTCTTCATTCCAATTCTCTTTTTTGATCTTTTTCAATTCGTACCAGATTCGCGTTTGCTGGCGATAATTATTGAAGAGGATCTGCACAGAGGGATGATCAAACTCGCTTTCTGCTATGTAAGCTTCAAAGCCGAGTTCTGTTTCTACAAAAGAATCAAAATCCAATTGCCCCATTTCAGCGATCAAAATATCTCTGAAAGGTTCATCACAGTGTACATTAAGAAGGATGTAATACATCAATATGATTTTGCGATATCAACGAAATCGCGTGATTTTAAAGAAGCACCACCAATTAAGCCACCATCGACATCTGGTTGTGATAACAATTCTTTGGCGTTGGCTGGTTTCATGCTTCCTCCATATAAAATAGATACCTCATTGGCTGTTTCATTTCCAAACTTACCGGCCAGAGATGAGCGAATACTCGCATGCATTTCTTGAGCTTGATCAGAAGAGGCTGTTACGCCCGTTCCAATTGCCCAAATCGGTTCGTAGGCGATCACCACTTTTTGCATTTCATCAGCTGTCAAAGTAAAAAGACTCTCCTCTAGCTGCTTATTGACAAAGGCTACATGCTCATTCGCTTCTCTTACTTCCAAGGCTTCTCCACAGCAGAAGATAGGGGTAAGCTCCTTAGCTAATGCCAGCTTCACACGATCGGCCAATTGCTGGTTGGTTTCAAAATGATATTCTCTCCTTTCACTATGACCAATTATAACATAACTCGCGCCACAGGAAATGACCATGTCGGCTGAGATATCTCCGGTGTAAGCTCCAGACTCATGTTCTGAAATATTCTGTGCCCCTAAAGCTACATTCCCAGAAACAAGTTTACCCACAGCAGACAAATGAATGGCAGGCGTACATAAAACCAATTGCACATCATTTGGCGCTTCATCTTTCACCATGTTCACCACCTCAGAAGTCAAAGACTGACCTTCATTTAGGTTAAGATTCATTTTCCAGTTTCCAGCTATGATCTTTTTTCGCATAATTTCTTTGGGTTAATATTCAAATATACCCCTTCGCAGCGACTCTTTTTAAGGTTTATGCCAAGAAAGGATTGCAAACGTTAGTTGTTTATCTTTGAATGATGTCTTTTGAATACAAAAAGCGTAAAAAAGCTCCGCTCGATTACAAATCTGCTTTGAAAAAGGCAGGGGATTTCTGCGCCTATCAGGAACGTTCACAGCAGCAGGTGAGAGATAAACTCTATAGTTATGGCTTGCATCAAGATGAAGTCGAAGAAGCTGTTTCCGAACTGATCGTTCAGGGCTTTCTCAATGAGGAACGTTATGCGATTGCCTATGCCGGTGGAAAATTCAGAATGAAAGGCTGGGGTCGCATGAAGATCAAACAAGGCTTAAAGTTTCAGAAGATCTCTGAATACTGCATTAAAAAAGGAATGGATGAGATCGACCCCGATGTCTATTATGAAAAACTTCTTGAGCTTGCAGCCAAAAAGATCAATTCTATGAAATCAGATAATGAATATTTGATCAAGGGAAAAGCAACGCAGTATTTGGTTGGTAGAGGATTTGAATCAGACCTAGTTCGTGAGGCCATTGAAGATATTTTGAACAAAAACCGGCTTTAGTGAGCCTTAACCAACCCTTTTTGCCAAAGGAAAACATAGCGAAAACCTAGCATGAGTACCAAAGGCAAAATGGCGATGTTGTAGACCTGAAATCTGGTGAGCCAAACAATAGCCACCAGTAATAGTAAGATCACTAAAAATCTAGTGTAGACACGCACCCATTTTGGCGGTTGCTTTTTAAGCATATAAAATGCTACGATCAGGTTCGGGAAAAAAGCCCAAAGCACATTGAGGTTGTTTACCGTAGTGGTATGATGTGTGCCAAACCATAAGAAGATAAGCAAGGCTCCGATCAATCCTGTGAATAAAAACAAACCGAAATCTATTCCTCTTGAACGTTTTTTCTGCACATAATCCTTATAGGTAAAGATCATAACCACCAGGGCGATCACGCTTAATACCATCCATGGCTGAATTTTTTCTATTGGTTGCTCCCAATAATCTGTCACCACCAACTGCTTTGTTTCCTTAACAACTGGCACCTTCCGGCCTTCTTTACTTATGGTCGCATTGGCATAACCAGAAAACACGTAATCAGGCAAATACATTTGCTCTTCCAAAGTAGCCGTTCTGTCGATCAAATTGCCTAATGCGATATCGATGCCTAGATCGATCCAAGGGTGATTAAATGAATTTTGATCTACCATTTCACGCATGGTATAGAATTCCTCTAAGTGATCTGCATTGAACTCCAGTTTATCGCCTAACACCGCCTTTGGCACATCTCTCAGCTTGGTCGCGCAATTGTCAAAGAACTGATCATAACGGTAATACATATTCTCTGGTCGGGCGTTAATCTCTAAATACTCAAAGATCTCCTGCTTTTCCTTTTGTGTCAGGTCAAGCACTTGCTCTTTTACCCATCGATTTTGCCTTTCATAGACATAGAGAAATCTGTTAAAATCTGTTGTAGCGAGTTTGTAGTCAGCCGTACCCAAGGTAAAATTGACATAAAACCCTTCCTCAAAAGAATCATAAGACCCATAATTGTAGGCCTTGTCGATGTTGATGCGAGGGTCTTTGATGCGAAAAGCACTGTGTCCGAAGGCATCATAGAGATATTTCCCAGGGCCAATGGTGATCAAACTTACCTCAGATTCTTCACTGAGCGTAGGAAACTGTGCTTGCAAAAAGTGACTAGCTAATAAAAAAGCGATCAAAAGACTTTGCTTCATGGCCTAAATCTAGGGGATTTCTAAAAACCGTAGGTTAAAATATGAATCAAATTTCAAGCCGCTTAATTTAAGCCTGTGAATCGCAATTGGACAGACGGCCTCAACTACCTCAGCAAACTGAACTTTTCCAGAGTCTGGAATATGTTTCAGTTGGTGGGCAGCTACTACTATTCCAAGGCTACTCGCAAACCAATTCATTGGGGCATGCCCACTAGTATTTCACTTGAACCCACCACAAGCTGTAACCTGCGCTGCCCAGAATGTCCAAGTGGCTTAAGAAGCTTTACTCGCCCTACTGGCATGTTATCGAGTGAGGTTTATGAAAAAGTGATCGATGAGTTGGTGGACAATTAGAAAAAGTGATCGCAGGCACAAAGAATGTGGTGAAATGGAAGAAGGCACTGAATTCCAAAACACCTCATGTCATATTTCAATACTTGGTGGTAAAGCCCAATGAGCATCAACTGGATGATGTCAAAAAGCTAGCTAAAGCGCTTGGCGTGAATGAATTCGCCTTTAAAACCGC
>CBFHYE010000172.1:0-19305 GCA_965659985.1 Roseivirga sp.
TGGTATTGAAGCGATTCAAGTCGATGGCAATAATATTTTAGAAGTACATAGAACAATAAAAGCACAGGCTGAGAAACTTAGAAAAACACCAAAACCTGTGATCATAGAGGCCATGACCTTTCGAATGAGAGGTCACGAAGAGGCAAGCGGCACCAAATACGTTCCTAAAGAATTGATGGCTAAGTGGGCAAAAAAGGACCCAGTGGACAACTATCAAAACTATCTTTACAAACAAGGCATATTAACCGAACATATAGAAAAAGAACTTAGGGCTAAGATCAAGTCTGAGATCGAAACAGGTCTGAATACAGCCTACGCTGAAGAACTACCAGAGGCAAATACGGAGCGTGAATTAAATGACCTTTTCGCTGCATATACCTTGAAACCTCATCTCCCAAAAGGTAACGATGTATCCGAAAAACGCTTTGTAGATGCCATTTCGGATGGCCTCAAACAAAGCATGGAAAAATATCCAAACCTTGTTCTTATGGGGCAGGATATCGCTGACTATGGCGGGGTATTCAAGATCACAGAAGGCTTTGTTGAAATGTTTGGCAAAGAGCGTGTTAGAAACACACCACTTTGTGAATCAGCCATTATTGGGACTGCCTTAGGCTTGAACATCAATGGCTTTAAGGCCATGGTAGAAATGCAGTTTGCAGATTTTGTCACTTGCGGCTTTAATCAGATCGTTAACAACCTAGCCAAGATCCATTATCGCTGGGGGCAAAATGCTGATGTGGTAGTTAGGATGCCAACAGGAGCAGGTGTTGGTGCAGGCCCGTTCCATTCTCAATCTAATGAAGCTTGGTTTTTCCACGTACCTGGCTTAAAAATTGTCTACCCTTCGAATGCTAAAGATGCAAAAGGACTACTTTCGGCAGCCATCGAAGATCCAAATCCTTATCTCTTCTTTGAACATAAGGCTTTGTATAGGTCGCATATGCAGGAGATTCCTGACGATTATTACACCACTGAAATAGGCAAAGCCACTTACGCTCAAAGTGGAAGTGAACTCAGCATTATTACCTATGGCATGGGTGTACACTGGGCATTAGAAGCCTGCGAATCACTTGAAATAGATGCTGACATCTTAGACCTAAGAACACTCTTACCTTGGGACAAAGAGACGGTAAAAGACTCTGTTTCTAGAACCAATAAAGTATTAATACTTCATGAAGACACCTTGACAGGAGGAATCGGAGCAGAAATTTCCTCTTGGGTATCAGAACACTGTTTTGAGTATTTAGACGCTCCGGTAATGCGTGAGGGAAGCTTAGACACCCCCATTCCGTTTACAAAAACATTAGAAGAGAACTTTCTTCCACAAAAGCGACTTATTAAAAAGTTAGAAGAGCTTCAAGCCTATTAATTATGTTCTGGAAAAAAGACAAAGAGAATCAAGTCAAAGTTGAATGGCAATCACTAGACCACATCGAGCAGCTCAACACTGTAATCGAAGAAAGTCATGAAAAGCCTGTACTCATTTACAAGCACAGTACGCGATGTGGAATTTCCGGCATGACCATGAGCAGACTCGAACGCGGCTGGACGGAAGACCTCAATGTGCTAAAGACTTATTATTTAGATCTCATCGCATATCGTGACCTATCTAACGAAATAGCGAATCGATTCGGAGTTTACCATGAATCTCCTCAGGTAATCCTCATTAGAAATGGCAATGCTGTCTATAATGAATCTCATATGGGAATCTCAGCAGATAATATTAGACTGAACATAAAAAAAGGGTAGTTCCACCACCCTTTTTCTTTTCAATATACACGTATCCAACCTCCGTTAATCCAACCGGAAGAAGCATAATAGCCAGTTCTCCATTTATGGTGTCTTCTTTGAATAGACCAATAACCATTTACCCAAACTTTGCGGCCATAACGATGATCAAAACGCCAATATCCGGCAACCCAAATATGTCTATCTGAAGGCCTAACCCCTCGCCTCACCCTGGTACTCCTTTTGTTTCTCTGATCAAAGCGATGAGATGTATTGCGCACTAACTGCTCTCTCCTCTTACCGTCATGTCTATTATTCGAAAACTTATTGAAGGATTCTCTATTGTCATTTCGAGAGGCTTTTGTCTGTCCCTCTTTCCTGTCATTTGGTCTAAAGCGTTGTGCCTCTCCATCAAATGCTAAAGCTGGCATAATGCCAACCATTAAAATGAGTATTACTTTTTTCATAACCTTGATATTTAAGTTTGACAACCATTCAAGGCCCGGGCCATCTATTTGTAATGCTTTGTTCCCATTTCCGTGCCAAAAACTATCAGCCCATAAAAAAAGGTAGCAAATACCACCCTTAAAAAACCTGTTAAATCACTGATTAACAAACTATTACTGCCTAGTCCAAATCTCTTTGATTGGACTACCAGAAGAACTTAACCCACTATGGATCCACTTATTTCCATCTACTTCGTAGTTGAAGGTTAGGTTTGCACCAACGCGATCTGGGTTCCTAGAAAAGAACTCTATGTGTTCTGTGTACTCGCCATTTTCTAATTTTATGGTCCCACCTCCGGTACCAGAAAAACTCTTTGACTCTGGATGAAATGCCACCCATTGGAATCGAGTCCCGGTAATCATTTTGATGGTTTTTCTAGAACCTAAACGCATTGCTTGCATCTCACCATCCCTCATACGATCCGTTATTCGCCAAGACCCCGCCAAATCAGAATTTCCTGCGTCAATTCTCGAATAGGTTACGGTTTGTCTCTCTCCCATTACCTCTATTGTCGCTGACAACTTATTACGATTGATCTCAGTGATAATTTCATATGATTTGCCGATTTCATTAGAATCTTCAGTGTGAAATTCGACCACATACTTAAGTGTGTTGCCAAGCATTTCTATCATTCCGCCTTGCGCGTTAAAAAACTCTTTGGTTTCTACATTAAAAGTTGAAATGAACACATAAGGTGATTGAATGGTCATGACCGTTCGCATTTTTGCCGCTTGATCTACCCCAAGTTCCATTTCCCATGCCCCTTCAAGGGCACTTAATTTTTTACTGTTTTCGCTTTCACTAGATGAAATCATTAGCAGACTCATCAGCAATACCAATACTTTTTCCATATCTAAAGCTTTTACTATCTCTGAATTTAATACTTTTACAGCGTTTTCGACTAAATTTTGCCCTTTCTAGCAAACCCCATGTCAAGACTTTAAATAAATGATGCAATTATTCTCAGCTGTTTTTGATGATATCGTAAAAACACCTATCTTTGCATCCCAATTATAAAAGCGGAAGAAATTTTAAGAAATGGCAAATCACAAGTCAGCATTAAAAAGAATCAGATCAAACGAGGCTAAACGTTTGAGAAACAGGTATCAGCACAAAACCACTCGTACCTTCATCAAGAGATTGAGAACAACGACTGATAAAACTGAAGCGCAAGAGCTTTTAAAAACAGTTGTAAGTATGCTGGATAAACTAGCGAAGAAAAATATTATCCACAGAAACAAAGCTTCGAACAACAAGTCGAAATTGACTCGTCTAGTAAACAGCTTGTAACAAGAAATTAACCGCTTAACCGGACCTAACCCGTCCGGTTTTTTTATACCCATTCCATATTAATTACTTCCTATTGTCATAGATATTCTCCATATTATCACTATGGAGAAAGGACTTAAAATTCTCGAATGGGCTGAAGAAGATCGCCCTCGAGAAAAGCTCCTTCTAAAAGGACGCACACAATTAACCGATGCAGAGCTTATTGCCATTTTGATAGGCTCTGGCAACAGAAAGCTATCGGCAGTAGAGCTGGCAAAACAAATACTTGCAGATTCAGAAAACAACCTCAACAAACTCGCCAAGTATACTGTGAATGACTTGCAACAATTCAATGGAATTGGTGAAGCCAAGGCCATTTCAATTATCAGCGCGCTAGAACTGGGCCGAAGAAGAGGTAATAGCGAGAGCGAGACAAGGAAGCAAATCCGTTCTAGCCAAGATGTATATGATCACATTCGACCAAAGCTTATAGACCAGCCTGTTGAGCAATTTTGGATCTTGTGCCTAAACAGAAGCAATAAGATCATCAAAAACCGCCTGATCTCTCATGGTGGCGTATCAGGCACAGTCGCTGACCCTAAAGTGATCTTTAAGATGGCGCTTGAAGATCTTGCCTCGGGAATTATACTTATTCATAACCACCCAAGTGGAAACTTAAAACCGAGCCATGCTGATAAGAAACTCACTGAAAAGATGGTGGCTTCAGGAAAGTTATTAGAGATACCCGTTCTTGATCATCTCATTTTTACCGATGAAAGCTATTTCAGCTTTGCTGATGAGGGGCTTATTTAAACAAAAGCCTTTCTAATGGTTTATTGATGTTATAATTTCGCTTTCAATGAATCGAAATACAATTTTCATCATATTGATCATTGCCATCATTGGTGTGACCATTCTTAATTTCCTAACCATTGGAGAAAGTACAGAGTCCTACATTGAACGGCTAGAACAGGAAAGAAAGGATCGGAATGGTTTTATGCTTTCCTCCACCTCTCCTTTGACTGATGATGACAAAGCCTCATTTGAAGGGCTTAATTATTATCCTGTAGACCCCAATTATAAACTCACGGCAAAAATCGAATTAATTGAGAATCGACAACCAGTTTTTATCCCTTCTACCACTGGGGAAGATTTAAAATACATTCCCTTTGCTTACGCTTATTTTGAATTAGGAAACGCTGAACACAAAGTACTTCTTTATCAGGACTGGGAAGAAAAAGACCCCAATAGGTTATCTCTTATGTTTGCTGATGAAACGAGCGATATTGAAACCTATGGAGGAGGAAGATACTTAGACGTCATGTACAGAAACACAAATTCTGTTGTCATAGACTTCAATAATGCCTACAATCCTTATTGTCATTTCAACGATGAATATAGCTGCCCAATACCGCCAAGAGATAATTTTTTAAATACCGAAGTGAATGCAGGCGAAAAGCTCTACAAAAGCATTCATTAGGTAGTTAAACCAGCTGAATTCCTTATTTTTGCCAACTAATTTGATGCAAACCTTTTGCTTGTATGGGGTCAACCCTATCAAGAGAATGACCATACCAACACATGAAAATTTCACTCAACTGGCTTAAAGATTTTATCGAGATCAAAGAAACTCCACAAGAGATCTCTGACCTATTGACACAATCAGGACTAGAAGTAGAAGGACTAGAGGAAATCGAAGCCGTGAAAGGCGGATTAAAAGGATTGGTCATTGGTCAAGTAATATCTTGTGAAAAGCACCCTAATGCTGATAAGCTATCGATAACAACAGTTGATATTGGACAAGAGGAATTGTCTCCTATTGTTTGTGGAGCATCGAACATTGCTAAAGGTCAAAAAGTAGTGGTTGCAACGGTTGGCGCCACCTTGTATCCGTCAAATGGCGAATCTTTTAAGATCAAGAAAGCGAAGATCAGAGGAGAGGTTTCAGAAGGCATGATCTGTGCAGAAGATGAAATTGGTTTGGGCCAGAGCCATGATGGTATTATGGTCTTAGATACTGACTTACCCAATGGCACGCCTGCTTCAGCATATTTTGAGCTTGACTCTGATATGGTATTCGAAATCGGATTGACTCCAAACCGAGCAGATGGCGCCTCGCACTTAGGCACGGCTAGAGATCTTAAAGCACTTCTAGATAGAGAGATCAAAATGCCAAATCTTTCTTCTTTTGACGTTGAAAACAACAAGCGCCCGATCAAAGTAACTGTTGAAGATAAAACAGCTTGTCCACGCTATACATCGATTTCGATAAGTAATGTAGAAGTTAAACCCTCTCCTGAATGGCTACAAAAAAGGCTACAAGCTATCGGCATCAATCCTACCAATAATGTGGTTGATGTCACTAATTATGTACTCCATAGTCTTGGACAGCCCATGCATGCATTCGATGCAGATGCTATCGTAAATGATCATGTGATTGTAAAAACCTTACCAAAGGACACCAAATTCACTACCCTTGACGATGTTGAGAGAAAATTATCAGCATCCGATCTGATGATATGTAATGAACGAGAGGGCATGTGCATCGCGGGTGTATTTGGTGGTGCAAAATCTGGTGTGACTGAAAAAACAAAGAATATCTTCTTGGAAGTTGCCTACTTCTCTGCAGATTCTGTTCGAAAAACCTCGCTGCACCATCAATTGAAAACCGATGCTTCCTTTAGGTATGAAAGAGGTACTGACCCAAACATGACGGTTACCGCTCTTAAGTATGCGGCCCTATTGATAAAAGAAGTAGCTGGTGGTGAGATAAGCTCGGAAATCGATGATATCTACCCTTCGCAAATTGAAGACTTTACTGTTGAGGTAAAGTACAAAAACGTAGATCGTTTAATAGGAAAAGCCATCGATAAGGATGAAGTACATAAGATATTGAGAAGTTTAGACATTCGTGTCGAGCCTATCAATGAAGAAAAATTCATGGCTAAAGTGCCACCATACCGGGTAGATGTTCAGCGTGAAGCCGATGTGATCGAAGAAGTACTTAGAATCTATGGCTACAACAACATTCCACTAAAGTCATATCTGAGTAGTACGTTCTTATCGCACTTCCCAAAAAAGAGCAACGATTCATTGCAACTAGAGCTTTCTAGACTTTTATCTGGTGCCGGCTACCATGAGATGATCACGAATTCTCTCACCAAAAAGAGCTATAGTGAATCAGTCGAAAGCCTAGACAGCTCGCAAGATGTCAATATTCTGAACTCACTAAGTGAAGACTTGAATGTAATGAGACAAAACCTCGTTTTTCAAGGGCTCGAGGTGATTCAACGCAATGTGAAGAGAAAGCAATCGGATCTGAAACTATTTGAATTTGGCACCACCTATCATTTGATCAATGATAAGTACAAAGAACGAGCTGTGCTTTCTGTATTCTGTACGGGAAGAAACCATGGCTCACACTGGCTGGAAAAGGAGAAAGACCTCTCTTATCACGATCTATTTCAGGTGGTGAGTCAAATCATGAGCAAATTCAATCTGGAGAACATTGAAAGTCAGAATTTAAAGAATGACATTTATGATTATGGTGTTGAGCTATTTTTCAATAAAAAGACAATTGCGAAAATTGGTAAAGTATCTCAAAAGCTGACCAAACATTTTAAACTAGGGCAAGAAGTATTCTTCGCTGATGTTGATTGGGCATTTTTAAGAAAGCAATACCCGCTTGATCCAGCGTTCAGTCCTATTTCAAAATTCCCAGAGGTAAAAAGAGATTTGTCACTTGTTGTTGATAAATCGGTAAAATTTGAAGAGATTAGAAAAGTAGCCCAAAAGCTAGAACGCCAATTGATCACTGACGTCAAGGTTTTTGATGTTTATGAAGGAGAAAAGATCGAGAAAGATCAAAAAGCCTATGCGATCAGCGTTTTCTTACAAGACCAAGACAAAACTTTAACAGATAAGGTCATTGACAAGACAATGACTCGACTCATGAAAGGCTTTGAAAGGGAATTGGGAGCATTAATTAGAAAGTAACATGAATACCTCATCTTTTGATCAAAAACTGAAAAACCTTCAGCACAATATTGAAGCATTGGTAAAAGCTTATGCTGGACAGGCCAAAGCTAATGAGCAATTGAGTGAGCAAAATACCATTCTTCAACAAAAGGTTGAAGATTTAGAGGCTAAGGTCAGTGATTTTCAAAATCAGGACAAAATGTCTAAACTTGTAAACAATACATCGGTAGAAAAAGAAGATTCTATCGAGCTTAAAAATAGATTGAACGAGTATATAAAGGAGATAGATAAATGTATAGCTCACTTGAGCTAGCGAAATCAAATATGAATCTTCTATCAATAAAAATAAAAATTGGAGACCGAGAGTATCCAATGAAAGTAAAACCCGAAGAAGAAGCAAGGGTAAGAACAGCGGGCAAGTTGATCAATGAGAAACTACGCTCTTACCGCCACCAATTTGGGATTGATGATAAAGAAGACCTTTTGGCAATGGTCGCTTTTGATAGTACGGTAGCTAAACTCAAAAATGAAGAAGAGATCTCTACTATCGATTCAACGGCCGACTCTCAAATAGATGCTTTAAATCAAATGATAAAAGGCGTTATCGGTTAATCAATTTAAGCTCACCCTTCTAATTCTACCCATTTGCTATAAAACCTATGGGAGACACCATTACAATTATACTGATCGCCATCGGAGCGTTGGCTGTCGGTGTATTCTTGGGTAGGCTGTGGATTCAAAAACTGAATCAAAAAGCCATTCAAGAATTAGAAGAAAAAGGAAAACTGATCATAAAAGAGGCAGAACTTACAGCCGAAAGTCTTAAGAAGGACAAAATACTAGAAGCAAAAGAAAGGTTCCTCAAACTAAAAGCTGATTTCGAAGAAGAATCAAATCGCAAGAAAAATCAGATCATTTCTAACGAAAACAAACTCAAGCAAAAAGAGTCAAATCTGAATAAAATTCAAGAAAGGACGCAACGCAAAGAAGCCGAGTTAGATAGTATGCGTGAAAACCTTGAAGCTCAACTTGAGATCGTTAGTAAGCGAAAACAAGACTTAGAAGCCAAGGTAGATCAAAAGGTGAAAGCCTTAGAAAAAGTTGCTCAACTCTCTGCCGATGAAGCAAGAGAGCAGCTTATCGAAACGCTTAAGGATGAAGCTGAATCTAAAGCATCTGCCCTCGTAAAAGACATCATTGATGAAGCAAAGCTATCTGGCGCCAAAGAAGCTAAAAAGATTGTTATACAATCGATTCAGCGTACCGCCACTGAGCACGCCATAGAAAATTGCGTCTCTATTTTTAATATTGAAAGCGATGACATCAAGGGAAAGGTTATCGGCAGAGAAGGTCGTAACATCAGGGCACTAGAGGCCGCAACGGGTGTTGAGATCATTGTAGATGATACACCAGAGGCTATCATCATATCTGGTTTCGATCCGGTGAGGAGAGAGATCGCGAGGTTGTCTTTGCACCGTTTGGTTCAAGACGGTAGAATTCATCCAGCGAGAATTGAAGAGATCGTGGCTAAGACAAGAAAGAACATTGAAGAAGAGATCTCTGAGATAGGTGAAAGAACTGTAATAGACTTGGGTATTCATGGTCTTCATCCCGAACTGATTAAAATGATTGGTCGAATGCGATTTAGATCTTCTTATGGTCAAAATTTACTTCAGCATTCACGAGAGGTGGCCAATCTATGTGCTACAATGGCCAGCGAATTGGGATTAAATACTAAAAAGGCCAAGCGAGCTGGACTCTTGCATGATATCGGAAAGGTATGGCCCGAAGAACCAGAAATGCCACATGCTCTCCTAGGTATGGAGCTTGCCAAAAAGTACAAGGAACATCCTGATGTTTGCAATGCCATTGGTGCTCACCATGACGAGATCGAAATGAAAAACATGATCTCACCATTAGTACAAGCATGTGATGCCATTAGTGGCGCAAGACCCGGTGCGCGTAGAGAAGTCATGGAGTCTTATATCAAAAGACTCAAAGAACTAGAAGCACTTGCTCTCGATTTTGATGGCGTAAATAAGTGTTATGCCATTCAAGCAGGACGTGAACTGCGTGTCATGGTAGACGCGGAGTCCGTTACAGATGATAAAGCAGGACAGCTTTCATTTGATATCTCTCAGAAGATAGAAAAGGAGATGCAATATCCAGGGCAGATCAAGGTAACGGTGATCAGAGAAATGCGCTCCGTGAACTACGCAAAATAATATTCAAACATAAAATTGGATTAAAAGGGGCACCATTCGTGTTCCTTTTTTTATAAGCCAAAATTTGGCTTTTTATTCTTGTTAGCCATAGCAAGTTCTATTACTTTCCATCCTATTCATCTAAATGGGAAGACTCTAAACTTCTTTTTTAATACTCTTCCTCAGCGCGCTAGTGGCTAAGGCACAAGGTCCTAATTTTGACCAGTTAAAATCAGACATACTCAATGCGTCTACTGAAAAAAGAAAAATTGAAGGGCTAATCAACTTAGGAATTAACCTAGGCAGAACGAGCAATGATTCTCTTCAGTTTTACTACGATTCACTTTCAAGTAAGGATTTCGACAGCCCCGATCTTGTAATTGCTGGACAGGTTTTTCTAAAAGCAATAGAAAAGCAAGAACAAAATGATCTAGAGAGTGCGATCGTTCTTTTTGAAGAAAGTCAACGTCTATTCGAGACGCTTGATGTCCCAAATCTTTATTATCGCTGTCGAAATTTTTTAGGAATCGCCTATACTCGGGTTCGTGATTATGAGAATGCGCTAGCCATATTTCAAGGTACCATAGACAAAGTAAATGCTGAAGGTGCTGAAGTCAGTCATTTAAGAGCCGCTCACGCTAATCTCATCAATGTTTACAGACGGGTGAGAGATTTTGCCTCTGCTATTTACCATACTGAAATGCTCATATCTTTTGCTGAAGAAGGAAGCATGAACAGAAGTTTAGCATTTAGTTATTTGAATATGACCCAGATGCTCATTGAACTTCAGTATTATGAAAGAGCTATCGATGCAGCAAACAAGATCGATTATGATTTTCTATCCGGCTCAATGCCTTTAGTTATTGACAAAAGCAAAGGCCTCTCTTTTCAAAACATTAAAGTCTATGATTCAGCTATCTACTATTTTGAAAGATCCTTGACCTACGAAGGTGCTAATATCAATCCTGACTTGAAGTTTAGAAGTAAAGTAGCCCTTATCAAATTATACACTGCTGCACAACAATTTGAGAAGATTCCTGCAATGATTGAATCATTTGAAAAGCAAATGGACAGCAATCAACCAATTCCATTGCAAACGAATTACGCCATTGCCTTAATGGATTACTACTTGGCCATTGAAGACCAGGATGCAGCTTTAAATGTAGGTCTCGAACTGGAAGCTGTATTAAGCCAAAAAGATGCACTCGCCATGTCTCAAGATATATTCTTAAAGATCGCTAACATTTATGAAGAACAAGACAAGACAGCGCTTGCTTACAAATACAATAAGCTGTATACAGATCTCGAAATAACACGCATTGAGGCGCAGCGTACGATTGGCATACAAGAAGCAAGAGCACAGCTAGCTGAAATGGAAGCAGATAGAAGGGTAAATGAAGCCGAGAACGATACAGTGTTCTATCAAAAGCTAAACACAACACAAATGATCATACTCATCGCTTTGCTCTTCAGCTGTATTGTCATTTACTTTTACTATCGAAGAGAGTGAAATGCCAAGACCTATAAGGAGGATGACCTTTTTGAATTACAAAAGGAAGTCGAAGAGCTCTCCAAAAGAGAAAAATCAAATGAAATTCAGTTCCTAAAGCTCAAAAGTCATGGCCTAATTCAATTATCAAAGATCAAGTACATCCAATCAGATGGCCCCTACCTTGAATTATTTGAAGATGGAAAGGAAAGACCTGAGATCGATCGAAACACTTTAAAATCTGTATTGACCGAGCTGCCTGAAAACTTCATTCAGGTACACCGATCATTTATTGTCAACATACAATACATCAAGTCCATCTATTCTAACAAACTAAAATTAAAAGATGGAACAGAGATCAACATATCAAGATCATTCAAACCCAATGTGGAATTGGCACTGCGAGCAAGCGCTTAGTTCAAACCATTCATATTCACTTCTTGGTCATTCATGACTCTCATGACTTTTCAAGTCAGCTAAACTATTGTCATTCATGACTTAAATCTTCACCCCAAGGGGATTTAAGCTAGATTCAAGTAATCTTTTTTAGTACATGAATTAAGGTATGTTGAACATAGAAAAAGCACTTGAAACAAAAGGGAATGTTGAAAAAATCCTTTGACAAAGAGAGTTAGAAATTCTTAGGCTAATGGCTTTAGGTTCTTCTAGGTCTGAGATATCAAATCATCTCACTATTTCAGTGCTAACATATGATGAACATCGCAAAAATATTAGAAATAAGCTTGGTTTAAACTCGCATGCAGATTGGGCCAAAGTACTAGTTCCTTTTATGTAAATACTCAATAATGAGTATTGTAAAGGCGAGCTAATTGAAGAAACTTTAAATGTCAGTATTAAAGTCAAATAGTAGTCTGATTTAGTTGAGTCTAGAAAAGTGAGGATACAGACGGTTCCTCATTTTTCTTTTTCTCATTGAAGACCAAAAGAGAACATTCAATCAAAAAATAATCGATAATCTAATCCAACAGTAATGAAAAATCCTTTACAACTTCTACTTTTCATGGTGCTATGCTTTAGCACAACGGTGCTTTGGGCACAAGACAACGGAAAGTATAGAATCACGTTGAATAAGTTGTAAATACCCATTAATAGGTATTGATTATTGAAAGGCTTAGATGGTACTTGTAGCCAAGTCAGTATTATATTCTGATTTAGTTGAGTCTCTGTAATTGGGGCCGTTGAGGCCCCTTTTTTTACTTAAAACACTAAAAAGAGATGAAAAAAGTGAGTTTGAAACTTATTGATCTGTTTTCTAGGTCTTTTGAATTGATATTATTGATCGGAGTTTTTCTCTGGATTATATTCTTCAACCAAACTTAAATGTATAAAAGGCTCCATATGGAGCCTTTTTTATTGATATATATTTCAATCTTTAGCCTTTTAATACTTCAGCCATAGTCGCACCAATATCTGCAGGCGAATTCACGACATGAATACCACACGCTGCCATGATTCTCATCTTAGCCTCAGCAGTGTCATCTGCTCCGCCAATAATGGCTCCAGCATGCCCCATTCTTCTTCCTGGAGGCGCTGTTTGCCCAGCGATGAATCCAACAACAGGTTTTTTATTTCCAGTTCCTTTAATGTATTCTGCAGCTAATGCCTCATAATTTCCACCAATCTCACCGATCATCACAATCGCATCAGTCTCCTCATCTTCCATCAGAAGTTGTACAGCTTCTCGAGTTGGTGTACCAATGATCGGGTCACCTCCAATACCAATAGCCGTAGAAATTCCCAAACCTGCTTTAGCCAATTGATCTGCGGCCTCATAGGTCAATGTTCCTGATTTTGAAACAAGCCCTACTCTACCTTTTTTGAAGACGAAACCAGGCATAATACCAACTTTCGCCTCTTCTGGTGTAATAACTCCTGGACAGTTTGGACCGATCAGCGTAACAGATCTACTCTTGATATACTCTTTGGCTTTGACCATGTCTTTCACAGGAATTCCCTCAGTGATCGCAATAATCACCTTAATTCCGGCATCTGCTGCTTCCATAATGGCATCTGCTGCAAATGCAGGTGGAACAAAAATGATAGAAACATTTGCCCCTGCTTGATCAACTGCATCTTGAACTGTATTGAATACTGGCTTGTCAAGGTGGGTTTGTCCCCCTTTACCTGGTGTAACTCCACCCACCACATTCGTACCATATTCGATCATTTGTCCTGCATGGAATGTACCCTCTGAACCGGTAAAACCTTGGACAATTACTTTTGAATCTTTGTTGACTAGAACGCTCATTGCAATTGCTTTGAATTTGTGGCAAAAATAGAACTAAAAACCGCTTCGCCAAAGGGTTATTTAAAGACATGTGCCTTCTAATTTATAATCATTTTCATTTATACCTTTCAACAACCGCTTAACCATTTTTAACTTAAAAACTAGTCCTAGGATGAAACCAAAATCCCTTGAACAACGTCTACATTACAGAAATCAATTCAAGAGAAAATGTATCGTTTGAAGGTCGGCAGAATTAAATTCTGCGTCCAAGGAGCAAAAAACATAGTTAGTTAGTTTTAGTATTTTAAGGTTGAAGATGAGAAAAAGCCCCACTTAGGGGCTTTTCTCTTTTATTCCCTCAAAAAACACCGTTGTTATTCAGTTGATAAAAAATGTATTTTAGACATTCATTAACGAACAACAATTGAAGCAGTCTGATTTTAATGGAGCACGGATCTTTGGGCTTTTCTTTGGCCCTCTCCTTTTGGTATTGACCATTCTTTTCAGCCCCGACCAATTATTAAATGCTGATGCTTGGAAAGTTATAGGTGTTGCGCTATGGATGATCACATGGTGGATCACTGAAGCTGCTCCAATTCCCGTTACTGCACTTTTACCCATTGTGCTTTTTCCTCTAACAGGTGTTTTCACTATTGATGAGGCGACAGCACCCTATGCTAACAAGATCATCTTTTTATTCATGGGCGGTTTTATGCTCGGTCTTGGAATGGAAAGACACAATCTTCATAAACGTATCGCTCTTAATTTGATCAAAAAAACGGGTACCAATCCTAACGGAATTATTTTGGGATTCATGCTCACTACAGCATTCATTAGTATGTGGATAAGCAACACTGCAACCACTGTCATGATGCTTCCCATTGCCTTGTCGATCACAAACTTATTAGACATCAATGAAAATTCAGGAAAAGCCCAAAGGAGGTTCGCCCTTGGTCTGATGTTGGCCATTGCCTACGCTGCAAATGTGGGGGGTACAGCAACTATCATAGGAACTCCACCCAATGTAGCATGGGTAGGGTTTATGAGCGACATGATTGGATACGAAGTCACATTCTCTCGATATCTCGCGATTGGCTTGCCTATTTGTATTGTTATGCTCGCGGTGGTTTATTTTATGATCACACGGGTTCTTTACCCTAGCAAACTTTCAAACCTTACAAAATCAGCTGATGTCATTGACGTGCAATTGCAAGAACTTGGCAAGATCTCCAAAGCTGAAAAGCGAGTGGCACTCATTTTTGTCACTACTGCCATCACATGGATCTTAAGAGGAACCATAAATGATCTTATCGGTACGAATTTGCTCAATGACTCCATGATCGCCATAGCAGGTGGTATCCTAATGTTTATCACACCAATCAACCTGAAGCGAGCCGAATTTTTAATGGAGTGGGAATATACCAAGAGATTACCTTGGGGTATTTTATTACTCTTTGGAGGAGGCCTATCTCTGGCCAAAGCCATGGAGAAATCTGAGATCGTTCAAGTAATTGGTGAAAGTATTGCGGGAGGCGGAGAATTGAATGAGATCCTTTTGATTGCTGGACTCACCGCTTTCATGTTATTTATGACTGAAGTAATGAGCAACGTAGCCCTTGTTGTTATTTTTCTGCCAGTGGTGATAGGTATATCTCAAAGTCTTGACATGAATCCGATGTACTTGACGGTACCGGTTACTTTGGCTGCTAGCTATGCCTTTATGATGCCCATTTCTACCCCACCAAATGCCATAGTCTTCTCTAGTGGCATGATCAGAATGAAAGATATGATTAGAGCGGGTGTGTTTTTGAACATCATCGCCATTCTACTTCTTGTTCTATTATCACAAACCCTAGTTCCTTTAATTTACTGATATGCATAAAAACGCAGAGGTATTTGATCAGATCGTTACAGAAAGACGTTCGGTGAGACAGTATGATGAGCATGCAGATTTTGACCATGACGCGGTAAAAAGAAGTTTAGAAAGGGCTGTTCTCGCTCCAAATAGTAGCAACATGCAGCTTTGGGAGTTTTATAGAGTTAAATCACCTGAAGCCCTCAAGAAGGTAGCTTGGATGTGCATGAATCAAGGAGCTGCTAGAACATCTAGAGAACTGGTAGTATTTATTGCCAGGCGTGATCTTTGGCGAAAAAGGCAAAAGGCATTAGTTCAGGAAATGAAACGTGTCTATCCTGAAGCCAGTTCTAAACAGGCCAAGAGAGCCATGAACTATTATCAAAACCTGATTCCAAAATACTATTGGACTGATTGGTTGGACCTTTGGGGCATTGGAAAGAAGTTGATCTATTTTTTCACTGGCCTGAAAAGACCTATGGTTCGGCATGGAAATAGAGCTGATCTGAGGGTTTCTGTTCATAAAAGTGCGGCCCTCGCTGCTCAAAACTTTATGATGAGCATGAAAGCAGAAGGTTACGACACCTGCCCAATGGAAGGAATGGACTCTTTGAGAATTAAAAAATATCTGAAACTGCCTCGTAAAGCGGAAGTAGTGATGGTCATTGGCTGTGGACCCGGTACAGATGAAGGGATTTACTCTGAACGCTTTAGGATACCAAATGAAGAAGTGATCTTCGAAGTATGATCAATTATTCTGAGCCATTTTCTTGAGTGTGTACATTTCTCTGAATTTGCCACGGCTTTCTTCACAGGGCGAACCAAAATAAGACTTACCAGCCTCTAGATCTTTCCCAACACCAGATTGTGCAAAAACAACCACGTCATCATGAATGGTCAAGTCACTAGAAACACCTACTTGCCCCCAAAGGGTCACATTGTTTTTGATCACCACACAACCTGCAATTCCGACCTGACTGGCAATGATGCAATGCTCACCAATGGTTGTATCATGACCAACCTGAATCAAGTTATCAAGCTTAGTCCCTTTCCCAATTACCGTGTCTGAAGTAACACCTTTATCAATCGTGCAATTTGCCCCTATATGAACATCGTCATGAATAACGACACGACCACATGAAGACAATTGTCTGAAAGCACCATTCTTTTTTTGATAATAGAAGGAATCAGCACCGATGACAGTATTCGCATGGATCACCACATTATCACCGATTACAGCATCATCATAAATTGACACATTGGGATGAATTAGACAGTTATCACCAATTTTTACGTTATTCCCTATGAAAACACCAGGCTGAATCACTGTATCCTTACCTATTTCTGCGTTACCCGCTATTTGCTTATGTGCTTTCTGTTGCGGACTAAAATGCTCGATCAACTTGACCATGGCACCAAAAGGATCTTCTACCATTAACAGTGCTTTGCCCTCTGGACATGGCACAATTTTATTGATCAGAATGATCGTTGCTTTTGAATTGAGCGCCTTATTGAAATACTTCGGATGATCTACAAATACAATATCCCCTTCCTCAACGAAATGTATTTCATTCAAGCCTAAAACAGGTATTTCTTCTGACCCAACAATTTGAGCACCCACGATTTCTGCAATGTCCGTAAGCTTTTGAGCCGTTGTAAACTTCATCTCTCTTTTCTAATTCATTTATGGACTTATACCCGGAAACACATTATTTCATTTTCATTCCCATGTCCTCATCGCGCTTGGCTTTGAATTCTGATCCTTCATTCCACTGGGGAAAATATTCTTCATTAGCCAAACGATAACCAACACGAAACAACAATGTAGCATCTTGCGCTATACCTTTCAAATCCCAACTTTCTGGCTCATAATTATCTTGAGGCTGATGATATTTGACTGCTAAATATTCTTGCGTTTTCTCCTCAATAAATTCAACCCCTTTAGTCATATGTTCAAAGGAACCTGATGCATACAAGGCAGGAATACCAACCTTTGCAAAATTGAAATGATCTGAGCGAAAGAAATATCCTTTTCCTGGATCAGGGTCAGGAATTACATAACGCCCTTGTTTATCAGCCTCCGCTTTGGCATAATTATCGAGCTCCGATTGACCATAACCTGTAATAGTTAAGTCTTTCATTTCACCAAACGCTGGTAAACCATCCATATTAATATTGGCCACGGTTTGATTTGGAGGAAATATTGGGTCTTGTGCGTAGTAAGCTGAACCCAACAGTCCTTGTTCCTCCGCTGTAACGAATAGGAAAACAACTGACCTTTCTGGCTGATTTTCAGGTTTGGCAAACTCCTCTGCAATCATTAGCAATCCTGTGGTTCCAGTCGTATTATCATGCGCTCCGTTGTAAATAGAATCTCCATCTATTGGCTTACCAACACCTAAATGATCCCAATGCGCAGAGTAAATGATATATTCATCGGGTCTTTCTTTCCCTTTTACCATACCCACAACATTCTTCGATATATCTCTTTTTACATTATTGGTTACGCTCACTGAAGCTGTTAATCCCAAAGGCATTGGCTTAAAATTCGGATCCTTTGCCATCTCGGAGTAATTCTTTATGCCCGCGGCTTTAAAGAGCTCAACAGCCATGTTCCGAGTGATCCAACCTTGAATAGCGCACTTATAAGGACCATCGGGCGCGTCCAGATTAAGTTTAGCTCCTGTCCAAGAACTCTGCACAACCATCCAAGGATATCCAGCAGGAACCGTTTCATGGACAATAAGAACTCCAGCGGCTCCTTGTCGAGCGGCCTCCTCATACTTATAGGTCCAGCGACCATAATAAGTCATGGTTTCGCCTTTAAAGAAAGTACTGTCGCCTGAACTAAAACCAGGGTCATTGACCAATACAACAACAGTTTTACCTTTCACATCGAGACCTTCGTAGTCATTCCATCCATACTCTGGCGCTACAATGCCATAACCCGCATAAACCAACTCTGAATCAGTTATTGCCGCTGAGGTTTCAGGTCTCTCAGTATAGACCACAACGTCTTCATTCGTATTGAAATTCATGGTTGATCCCTTACCCTTCACCACCATTCGAGGTGATTGTGTCCCCGTGATCTCCACTAAGGGCACATCTTGGAAATAAGAATCTCCATTTCCCGGAGCCACTCCCATTGTCATGAGCTCAGATTCCAAATAATGAATAGTTTTCTCTTCACCCTCAGTAAATGGCTTTCTTCCCATAAAATCATCAGAAGCTAACACGGTTAAGTGTCGATTGATGGTAAGCGTGTCCATCTCAACTCTTGGATCTTGATTTGAAGCTGCTCCACAGCTTGAAAGTATTATGCCTAAAAGCAATAATGCCGGTATTTGTCTTTTCATGATTTGTGAAGTTAATCCCACGGATTAAAGATTTCGAACTTTTTCTTATCAAACAACTGAGCTTTAACAAAACCAAGACATCATTTCACAAAAAATAGAATTTTCCTCTTTTTTTTCTCTACAGAAAAATTAATTTCACATATAACAATAGATTACTCGAATACATGAAATCGCTCTTCACCTCTATTTTTATAATTGTCTTGATCTCATCATGTGCTGAAAACCAGCCAGTTGACGTTGACATCAATACGCCTGATCTTGAATTTATCAGTGGTGCATTTGAATATGTAAATGGCATCAATCAGTATGGTGTACCTGCAGACCAATGGGCAGGAGGTTCAGCTTTTACTTTCTATTACATTTCTGACTCAGAGTCAGGAAAACCACAGGGTCGTTTTATTTGGACATTTAGAAATGACCAAACACCTATCAAAGCATGGTGGAGATTTGATGCACAAAATAATTCCATTGCCATTTTTGGTGAAGGCGGAACGGCAGGACACCTCAGCCTATCAGATTTTCATGCAGAGGTTAGCCAGAATTGGAGAACCATATACATTAATGAGAGCGGCCATCTAGTTATGGATGAAACAAATCAAGACCCTATCAGATGGGAATTTGAGCGCATCTCCCAAGCGCCTAATTGGACAGGAGAATAAATCACCCCA
>CBFHYE010000173.1:0-4462 GCA_965659985.1 Roseivirga sp.
GTCATTCATACCTTCGGCAAGGCCATGGGCATTCATGGCGCAAGCATATCTGGAGATAAATCTCTTAAAGAATTCTTACACAACTTTGCCCGTCCTTTTATTTATACCACGGCCCCTTCCGATTTTGAAGTAATCTCTATACAGGGTGCTTTTGACTATCTGGCAAAGCAACCCAATCGACAGGCCAATCTATTCTTCAAAATAGCACACTATAACAAAATGATGGGCAGTATAGGACAATCTGCTATCCAAACCATTATGACAAAGGGAAACCAAAACACGCGAAATATGGCTCAAAAACTGCAGTCTGCTGGATTTGACGTTCGCCCAATCTTAAGCCCAACAGTGAAAGAAGGGAGCGAAAGACTAAGAATATGTCTTCATAGTTTTAATTCTGAGGAAGAGATCAGTAGTTTAGCCCAGCATTTAAAAAGCATAATATCTTAAATCGCTTTTTCCCTTATCTTTAAAGCAAATTTTTTGAATGAAATACATTGTCCCTGACTATGTAAAAAAGCGTTATGATCAGGTAGTACCTGGTGGTATGGATGAGTGGCCAGTGGTTACACTTAGCCAGAACCGAACGGAATTTGTTCAAGAAGTTGCTTCTGAAAGTATTGAGCGGGTGAAGAAAGCGACCAAGACCCGCGAAGCACTGATCGAGGAGATCGAAACAACCCTTTTCAGAGAAAAATTACGAATCAAAAGAAACCCATGGGCTGTTGACCCCGAGGATGATTCCCAATTTCTATCTAGCATAAAAGAACGGCTCGTTGATATTTCGCAAGAAAACCTATCGGATGAAGAGGTTGATGAGATATTAGATGAAATTCTTGAGGAGATCATACTCAGGTATGCCGAAGAAATTGCTGGTAATTTCAAGAAATCGAGATACCGAATGGCCCGGAGCATAGTCACCTTTGGTTTTGCTAGGTTGCTGAATGCTACACGCGCCAAAGGATTTTGGTCAATATTCAAAACCAAATTCACACTCCAAGATAAGATTCATATTACAGGTGAGATCGATCAATTGAGGACCCTTGCTAGAGAAGGCACCATCATTATGGTACCTACTCATTTTAGCAATTTAGACTCCATTTTGATTGGCTGGGTCATTAGCGCATTAGGCTTACCCGCTTTTATCTATGGTGCAGGCTTGAATTTATTCAACATCCGCATATTCGCTTACTTTATGGATAGCCTTGGTGCCTATAAAGTAGATAGGCGAAAAAAGAATTTATTATATCTAGAAACGCTTAAGACCTATTCGAGTAAGGCTATACAAAATGGATGTCACAGTCTATTCTTTCCAGGAGGAACTCGATCGCGCTCGGGACAGATCGAAAAACGCTTAAAGCTTGGTTTACTAAGTACAGCTATTGAAGCCCAAAGAATCAATTACCAAAAAGGCAAGAGAAATGCACTCGAAAAGATCTTTGTGGTACCCGTTACGCTCAATTATAACTTTGTACTTGAAGCTCCAAGTTTGATCAGTCAATACCTCAAACTTCAAGGCCAAGAACGTTATTATGTTGAAAACGATGAATACTCAACATCTTATAAAATATCTGCTTTTCTTATCAAATTCTTTACAAAGGGCTCTCATATCTCTGTTTCCATTGGCAAAGCCATGGATGTTTTGGGCAACTTCGTAGACAATGAAGGGAATAGCTATGATAAAAAAGGTCGTGTAATTGATACACAAGAATATTTCACGCAAGATGGTCGCATCATTTCACACAATCAACAGCGTGAAGATGAGTATACGCGGATGTTAAGCGAGAGGATCGTAGAGGAGTTTCACCGCATTAATAAAATATTTGCTAGCCACTTGGTCGCCTTCACAGCCTTTGAGATTTTGAAGAAGAGGTATCGAAAGCTCGACCTCTATAACTTTTTACGTCTACCGGACGAAGATCTGATCATTGAAAAAGAAGTATTCAATAAGGTCTTCAATCAGCTACTTCAACAGGTCCATTCTCTGCATAACGAGGGTAAAGTTGGCATTTCTCCTTACCTAACGGGTGATCCAGAGGAGATCATCTCACATGGGCTCAAAAATGTAGGTATGTACCATTCTAAAAGACCGCTAGTTCGTCTTAAAAATGGTGACCTAACTACAGAAGATCTTAATTTGCTTTTTTATTATCACAATAGATTGGTCGGTTATAACTTAGAGGAGTATGTCTGAACAGATCGTTGGTGTTTTAGGGGCCGGAAGCTTTGGTACTGCAGTTGCTAATATCTTGGCAAAAAACACGAGCGTATTGCTTTATGCTCGAAACCCAGCTGGTGTTACAACTGAAGGTGACGTACGCTATTCGGCAGGACAAATGCTGGATAAAAACATTACTGTAACCCATTCACTAGAGGATGTGCCTCAACAATGCAATATCCTCTTTCCAGTAGTACCCTCCTCAGGTTTCCGATCTCTGATGAAGGATCTTTCATCTCATTTGCATCCCTACCATATGATGATTCATGGGACAAAGGGTTTAGACCTTTATTTGGAAGAAGGACAAAAGGAATCACTTACCAGGGATAATGTTTTTACCATGTCGGAGGTCATAAAACAGGAAACCGTTGTGGTGAGAGTTGGTTGTATGGCAGGGCCAAATCTCGCATCAGAACTTTCAACGGGCCACCCTGCGGCAACAGTGATTGCTTCGCCATTCAATGAAGTCATTGAGCAAGGAAAGGTGCTTTTAAGGTCTGAAAACTTCCAGGTATACGGCAATACAGATTTACGGGGTGTAGAATTGTGCGGTATACTAAAAAACATCATCGCCATCGGCTCTGGTATACTCAGCGGTCTTGGCTTAGGTGAGAATTCTCGTGGCTTATTGGTCAGTCGCGGACTTGTTGAAATGATCTATTTAGGCAAAGCACTAGGTGGAGAGATCTCATCCTTTATTGGATTGGCTGGTATTGGTGACCTTGTTGCTACGACTACCAGTAGTAATAGCCGTAATTATACTTTAGGCTATAAAATTGCTCAAGGAAAAAACCTAGAAGAGGCATTGAATGAAATGGAGGAAGTAGCAGAAGGATTAAATACCATTCAAATCGTAAGGCAATTGGCAGCCTCTCAAGGCCTCAAGCCCTTAATTACTGAAACGCTATATAAAGTCCTGTTCGAAGGAATGAAGCCTGAAGAAGGCGTTAATTTCCTCATGCGTTACCCAGGGCATATCGATATTGATTTTATCTAACCTCTGCCTGCATAGCTGCAATGCGTTCTGCTAAAGCAGGGTGAGAATAATTCACAAAAACGTACCATGGATGCGGTGTCAAATTACTCAAAGAGTGTTTTGACAAGACCTTTAGTGCGTTGATCAAATGTTTGCCATTATAAGTACTCACAGCAAATGCATCTGCTTGGTACTCATTCTTCCTACTCAGAAGATTCATTAATAACCCCGTTGTTCTGGAAATTGGCGTATACAATATCCCAAAGGCAATAAAATTAATATGAACACCAAGTTCTTCGGCACCAAGAGCTAAAGACAAACTCTCATTGAAGATCAATAGCGACATAATGAAAAAAGTGATCGCCATTTGAACTATGTTTAATACCAAGCTCTGCCCAATGTGTTTCTTTTTATAATGCCCGACTTCATGCGCTAAAACAGCTACGAGCTCTTCCGTAGTATGATTTTGAATGAGGGTATCATATAGAACAATCTTCTTCTTTTTACCCAGGCCAGAAAAAAACGCATTGGCCTTAGTCGAACGTTTGGACCCGTCAATAACATATACATTGGTTAAGGGAAAATCAACAGCTTTTGTGTACTCTTCAATGGCACTTTTCAACTCACCCTCTTCCAATGGTTTTAACTTATTGAATAAAGGCATGATCAGGGAAGTGTAGAAAAGATTCATAAAAAGCACAAAGAAGCTTACCAGAGCCAAGGCAAATACCCAAAATATAGGACCAACCTCAACAACGATCCTCAGCAGGGCGTAACCCAAAGGCAAGCCAATGATCATGACCAATAGATACCCTTTGAATTTATCCATGACAAAAGTCTTAAGTGTCGTTTTATTGAAGCCGAATTTTTCTTCGATCACGAAAGTTGAGTAGTATGAAAAAGGCAAATTCACCAAGTCAGAAGCGATAAAGATCACTCCAAAAAATGATAGTCCTAACCAAACAGGGTCTTGTACATACTCACGAAGTAGTTGATCCAAAAATCCAAATCCGCCAAATCCCAATACCATCAATGATAGCACGGTGCTAAAGGCTGAAGTACCAAAACTGAATTTGGCTCTTTCTTTTTGATAAGACTGAGACTTCTCATATTCCGTTTGAGAATAAATTCCTTCAAGGTTCTGTGGAATGGGTTTATCAAATGACCTGAAATTGAGCCAACTCAAGGCTTGGTCTATGATATAGTCAAATAGCACGATCCCCAGTACGAGGTAGAGCAATTGATTTGGATTCATACTTTTCTACTAATTC
>CBFHYE010000174.1:0-10692 GCA_965659985.1 Roseivirga sp.
GATCTCCTGCGAGCTTTATCCTATTCGTATCACAAAGTATGATCATTACGAAGCCCTTAATTATGATCGTTGGAGCATTTGTTCCGCGGCCTGCACGCTAGGAGAGAAGTTGGGGGTACCTATCTATAAGTTCTTAAAGGATGCTCTGATCCGTAAGTATGGAGAAGCCTGGTATCAAGAGCTTTGTGACGAAATTGAAGGGAAATAAAAAAGCCGGTTTAACCGGCTTTTCTTTTATAGATCTGAAAAATCAAAGGTTTCTAAGTACTTGGTAGTGAAAATGCCAGATTTAAATACTTCATCATCCATCAATTTGATATGGAATGGAATAGTCGTTTTAATCCCTTCGATAACGAATTCTTCTAAAGCGCGCTTCATTCTAGTCACCACCTCTTCTCTTGTCTGACCACTCACGATCAATTTTGCGATCATTGAGTCATAGTTAGGAGGTATAGTATAGCCAGCATAGACGTGGCTGTCAACACGTACACCATGGCCACCAGGTAAGTGAAGATTAGTGATCTTCCCTGGAGAAGGTCTAAACCCATGGCTAGGGTCTTCCGCGTTGATCCTACACTCCATCGCATAAAGTTTAGGATAGTAGTTGATCCCTGAAACAGGTTCGCCAGCCGCAACTTTGATCTGCTCTTTGATCAAATCAAAGTCAGTAACTTCTTCAGTAATCGGATGCTCCACTTGAATTCGAGTATTCATCTCCATAAAGAAGAAGTCTCCATGTTTATCAAGGAGGAACTCTACGGTACCCGCACCTTCATATTTAATGGCTTCTGCAGCTTTTACTGCGGCTGCACCCATTTTATCTCTCAATTCTTTGTTCACTGCAGGCGAAGGCGTTTCCTCAACTAGCTTTTGGTGTCTTCTTTGAATTGAGCAATCTCTTTCAGATAGGTGACAAGCTTTTCCATTGCTATCTCCTACGATCTGAATTTCAACGTGACGAGGCTCTACAACGAATTTTTCTAGATATAGGCCATCATTCCCAAAGGCAGCTGCAGATTCCATTCTGGCATCATCCCAAGCTTTTTGGAATTCTTCGTCAGAATTGACGATTCTCATACCACGTCCGCCACCACCAGCAGTAGCTTTCAAAATGACAGGGTACTTCATTTCATTTGCGAGCTTAATTCCTTCCTTAACGGATTCAAGCAAGCCTTCTGAACCAGGAATGGTAGGTACGCCAGCAGCTTTCATGGTCGCTTTAGCCGTAGCCTTGTCTCCCATTTTATCGATCATATCTGGGCTCGCACCAATAAATTTAATGCCGTATTCATCACAAACTCTTGAAAACTCTGCGTTTTCAGAGAGGAAGCCATAGCCAGGATGAATGGCATCTGCATTTGTGATCTCAGCAGCAGATATTAAATGAGGTATTTTAAGATATGACTGATTTGATGGGGCCGGGCCGATATTAACGGCTTCGTCAGCAAACCTTACATGTAAACTGTCTTTATCAGCGGCAGAGTAAACAGCCACTGTTTTAATGCCCATTTCTTTACAGGTTCTAATTACACGAAGTGCAATTTCTCCTCTGTTGGCAATTAATATTTTTTTGAACATAGTCGTCTTCTTGTTAAATGTGAAACACCTTTAGCTGTGCTCAGCAATTAAGAAGGATCTACCAAGAATAATGGCTGATCGTATTCTACTGGAGAGGAATTATCTACTAATACCTTCACAATAGTACCTGAAACTTCAGATTCAATTTCATTGAAAAGCTTCATCGCCTCAACGATACATACCTTATCGCCAGCTGAAACAGTATCCCCAACATTCACAAATGAAGGATCTTCTGGTTTTGGTGATCTGTAGAATGTTCCGATCATTGGTGACTTGATCTCTACATATTTTGATGTATCGTCAGCCGCTGGTGCCGCTGGTGCTTCAGCCACTGGTGCTGGTGCCGCGCTAGGAGCTGGAGCTGGGGCAGTAGCGGCAGCAGGAGCTGGGCTATTAATTACCTTGGCTTTGGCTTCACGCTTTACCTCGATCTTGAATTCTTCCGTCTCGATGTTCACTTCTGCTAAACCAGATTTAGCAATGAAGTCGATCATGTTCTTAATTTCTTTTGGATTCATGTTGAGCTTGATTTATTTAACACGTTCGCCATATGAGCGAGTTCTGGTGTCTACTTTAATTTTATCTCCTAAGTTAATGAATAATGGTACTTGTATTTCCGCTCCGGTTTCGAGCGTAGCAGATTTGGTTGCATTTGTTGCTGTATCACCTTTAATGCCGGGTTCTGTGTAGGTAATTTCGAGTTCTACATAAGCTGGTAATTCACAAGTAAGTGGTGATTCTGTTTCTGCATGAAACAAGATGTCAGCCATTTGTCCGTCCTTGATCAGGTCAGCATTTTCGATCATTTGTTCTTCGATCATCACCTGCTCATAGGTGTCTGTATTCATAAAGTGAAACCCGAAATCATCTTTATATAAAAATTGATGCGTTCTTTTTTCAACCCTCGCTGTTTCAATTTTATGACCTGCGGAAAAGGTATTGTCTACGACTTTCCCAGTTTTTACATTTTTGAGTTTTGTTCTTACAAAGGCAGGACCTTTTCCAGGTTTTACATGCTGAAATTCTGTAACCATATAAAGGCCATGATTAAAGACAATGCAAAGACCATTCTTAATATCTGCAGTAGTTGCCATGCTTAATGTACTTAGCTTTAATTTTTATTTAGAATCATATGCCCATTTCAAATAGACGGAACCCCAGGTGAAACCACCGCCAAAAGCAGCGAGTATTATATTATCACCCTTTTTTAATTCTGACTCATAATCCCATAGACAAAGAGGAATTGTTCCGCTCGTTGTGTTCCCGTATTTGTGAATATTGAGCATAACTTTATCATCACCAACGCCCATTCTATTAGCGGTAGCATCGATAATTCTTTTATTGGCTTGATGAGGAACCAAGTATTTTATGTCTTCACCTTTCAGGTTGTTGCGCTCCATGATCTCAGCAGCAACATCAGCCATATTGGTTACCGCAAATTTAAACACTGCAGAACCTTCTTGATAGACAAAGTGCTCCTTATTGTCCAATGTTTCATGCGATGCTGGTCTTCGGCTACCACCTGCTTTCATATGCAAGTGCTTTGCACCCGAGCCGTCAGAGCGGAGGATAGAATCCTTGATTCCCACATCTTCGGTAGTTGGTTCTAAAAGAACAGCACCACCACCGTCTCCGAAAATAATACAAGTGGTTCTATCACTATAATCAATAATTGAAGACATTTTATCGGCTCCAACAACCACTACTTTTTTGTATTTACCAGTTTCGATGAACTGACTTCCTGTTGCTAATGCATATAAGAAGCCAGAACAAGCTGCTTGAAGATCATATCCGAAAGCATTTTTCGCTCCAATAGCATCTGCAATGATATTGGCAGTCGCTGGAAAAAGCATGTCTGGTGTAGTAGTAGCACAGATGAGCAAGTCGATTTCTTCTGCCTTGGTATTGGTTTTCTCAAGCAGTCCTTCCACTGCGTGAATACCTATTACAGAAGTCCCTTGATCTTCACCCTTTAGTATTCTTCTTTCTTTGATTCCTGTCCGAGAGGTGATCCAATCGTCTGTGGTTTCAACAATAGTTTCTAATTCTTTATTGGTGAGGACATAGTCGGGAACATAGCCTTGTACACCACTGATTTGAGCACTTATTTTCGTCATTGTTAGGAGCGGGAGATTAAAGCCCTTGAGCAAAATTGCTTGCCAATATAAGCTTTACGCATTCAGAATCATAATTTGATTAGACCGAAGGTCAAAATGGAAAAGCCGTATAAAAATAAATGCTCCTGAACCTAAGGTACAGGAGCAAATGCTTTTGAATTTTAGAAATTAGGCCAAAACCTCTTTTTCCATTACCACCTTACCTTTATAGTAAAGTTTACCTTCATGCCAGAATGCTCTGTGCGGCATGTGTAATTCACCAGTGGTAGGACATACTACTAATTGCTTAGCAGTCAATTTTTTGTGAGTTCTACCTTTGTCTCTTCTAGTTCTTGAGGTTTTTCTTTTAGGATGCGCCATATTCTTAATCTTTTAGGGTCAAACCCTTATTTTTTCAAATTCTTTAACTTTTCCCACCTAGGATCAATTTCTTCTTCAGTTGTTTCTTCTTCAGGTTCTTCCTCTTCAGAGGAATAAACTGCCAATAGCTCACCTTCCTCTTCATCAAAATCATCCCTGTATTTGGGATGTATTTTTTTCATAGGAACCTCTAGTAAGATGAATTCGAAAAGAATTGACGCGATATTAATGGTTTGTGTATCCTTATGGATGACCATTACATCATCTGATAATTCTTTCTCTTCTTCACCAAACTTGTAAAGCATGGTTCTATCGGTATGAATGTCCTCATCAAACTCTTCGAGACTTCTATCACAGGTTAGTGTAATGTGTCCATTGATCTGAGTTTGAAGTTGGATCATTCTGTCTGTCTTATCCAATGAGATATCAACGGTTAATTCCCCTTGATTAACTATCTCATTTTCAAACAACTCAAAGAACGAATCCCTTATTTCGAACTGATACTGATGGAGCCCGTTCGAAAGCTTGAAAACATGAATATCAAAATCTCTTAAAGCTTTCATCTGACCAGGTCAAAATTCAGGACTGCAAAGGTATGAAAATCTTGTAGATATGAGAAAATTATTTGAATTATATTCGATCTAGTCAATTGACTTGTCATTAGTGCCTAATCCTTCCTTGAACGTAATCTTCAAATCTTGCTCTTTAGGCATTGCCGACAATTGTTCATTTGTCACCACATGTTCCCTGAGTGAATTCTCATAACCATTGAAGTCAACGTGTTCCATATTGGTGAGTTTAAGGTTAATGTGTTTGTATTCAGCACCTTGTTTAAAATCATCTATGATCTCCAAAATATCATGTTCGATACTTACCGTTTTTGATCCGTCAATCAAGACTTCGGCATGATTAGGTATCTCATCTAATTGTTTCATGATCTGCGCCTTATTTAAAAAGGTGACCTGCTCGGATAACACGATGCGGTAGTGGGTTTTACTTTCGTCATGTACCTCTTTGAGCACGTAAGGGTTTTTTAAGTTAGAAAATAAGATCTGGAAGATGGCAACACCCAATCCGATACCAATGCCAATCAATAAGTCTGTGAAGACTATAGCCAGGACCGTGACCATGAAAGGGGCAAATTGAGACCAACCCACCTTATACATTTTCTTGAAGAGCTCAGGCTTGGCGAGTTTATAGCCCACAACCAATAAAATAGCGGCAAGGCTGGCCAAAGGAATCATGTTGAGGACATTGGGTATAAGCATTGCAGAGATCAAGATCAAGAAGCCATGAAAAAGAGCAGACATTCTTGTTCTGCCGCCTGATTGTATATTGGCAGAGCTTCTAACGATCACTTGTGTTACTGGCAGTCCTCCGATAAGCCCAGCAGCGATATTACCAATTCCTTGCGCTCTTAGTTCTCTATTCGTAGGGGTTACTCTCTTTAATGGATCTAATTTATCAGTGGCCTCAACGCAGAGTAAGGTTTCGAGAGAAGCTACTATGGCAATAGTCACCCCAACTATCCAGATCTGAGGGTTGAAAATTTGAGAAAAGTCTGGTGTCGTGAATTGACCGAAAAACCCATTTAAACTATCGGATTCAGGAATGTTGACCATATGGTCTTGGGAAATGGCATAACTAGTCCCTTGAAAAACCACTCCCATGATAATACCAAAAGCAACGACAATCAACGGTCCTTGTACCACTTGAAATAGCCTGATCTTTTTCATGAAAGGTCTTTCCCATAAGATCAAGATCAATAGAGAGATTCCTGAAATGATCAAAGCGCCAGGTGTTATGTAATCAAACATATTCAGAAGCTCAGAAAAAGTATTCTCACCATCAGGTTGAATAAACTCGAGGTCGCCTTCTGGATCTGCATCATATCCAAAAGCATGAGGTATTTGCTTTAAGAAAATGATGATGCCGATTGCGGCTAGCATTCCCTTGATCACTGAGCTGGGAAAATAGTATCCAATGATGCCTGCGCGAACTACGCCCAATACGAATTGAATTACCCCGGCAATTACTACTGCCAGTAAAAAGATCTCAAAAGAACCTAATTCTTCAATCGCAGCTAAAACAATTACAGCTAAACCCGCTGCGGGGCCACTGACACCAAGTTCAGATCCGCTGAAAGCGGTGACGATCAATCCTCCGATCATACCAGCTATGATTCCAGAGAATAATGGAGCACCTGATGCTAATGCAATACCCAGGCAAAGTGGTACGGCTACTAAAAATACGACCAAACCGGCCGGTATATCATGTTTTAAATTTGAAAAAATATGCTTACTCATTCTAATGGGATTGATTCAGGAAAAAAATAGGAATGCGGAGTTAGGCTATTGTTCCGGTGGGGGTGAAATCAATTTGATCCTGTGATCCAACCATTGAAAAGGAATAGTCAACTCAGTCTTAGCATGTTTTTTTGATTCAAGTCCAATTAATGAACAGTTTGTCCAGTATTCATCTTGGTCATCATCTAATTCTTTCTGCTCTTCACCCTTTTCTTCCTCTTCCATTTCCATCGTCCACTCGCCCATATTATTAAAGACATGGGGAAGTGTAGAAGCACATAAAGAAGTGCCGATGCTGAATAAAAGAAGAAAAGCTATAAATCTTGTCATGAGGTACTTTCGAGAGTTCCGTCTTTGTAGTATAAGTTCAAAACTTTAGACGAATAGAGCAAGTATACAATAAATAAAGCGCATTGCGTACTTACTGCTGTGCTATTCGTTCTCTCGCAACATCAATAGCCATATATATTGCTGAACGCATACTTTGTTCATGAGCAATGCCTTTGCCCGCAATATCAAAAGCCGTTCCATGATCAGGAGAAGTACGTACAATGGACAGTCCAGCAGTAAAGTTCACTCCATCTTCAAAGGCCAATGTTTTGAAAGGGATAAGGCCTTGGTCGTGATACATGGCCAATACACCATCGAACTTGGCTTGCGTATGGTTACCGAAAAAGCCATCTGCCGGATAAGGCCCAAATACCAAATGGCCTTTGTCCTTGAATTCATTAATGATCGGATTGATCAATTCTTTTTCTTCAGAACCAAGAAGACCATCTTCACCGGCATGAGGGTTCAACCCTAAAACGGCCACTTTCGGCTTATTAATGCCAAAGTCGTTCTTTAGCGATTTCAGCATTAAATTGATCTTTGAATTCAAAACCTCACTCGTCAGTTTGTCTTTGATCTGCATAAGTGAAATGTGTCCAGTCGCTACACCCACCCTAAATTTATCATTGCAGAGAAACATGAGGCTGTCTTTAGCTTCAAATTTGGTGGTGAAGAATTCTGTATGTCCAGGGAATTGAAATGCCTCACTTTGAATATTGTGTTTACTGATCGGAGCCGTGACAACGGCATCTAGTTTACCTTCTTTAAGATCTTTGACCACTCGATTAAGTGCATTTAGGGCAGACTTCCCTCCAGTTTCGTTCTCTTCACCAGGTTTGATCTCGATATCACCTTCCCAGCAATTGACCACATTGAGTTTACCAAACCTTGGTCTTTGATCATCGCGGAGCTGATTGAAATGAAAGTTTTCGATATTCAATTCCTTCTTGTAAAAAGAAAATACTCTTCCATGTCCGTAAACTGTGATTTCAGCCTGCTCAAGTAATGCTTTGGCCAAACACGACTTGATAATAACCTCCGGACCAATACCATTGATATCACCAATTGTGATCCCAATTCTAGGTCTGATCAATTCTTTCTCTTCGCTTTCTCCTTGATTTAGATTCATGTTATCTACCTTAGTGCTCCGTGTTGCTGCAAAATAATACAATTTCTAATCGATAACCATGTCAGGCGTAAGACCAAAAAAGCACTTAGGTCAGCACTTTCTCAAGGACCTCAACATAGCCGAAAAGATCGCTAATGGCCTTACGGGTCACGGTGATTATGCAAAGGTACTAGAGATCGGTCCTGGAACAGGCGTAATGACACAGTTTTTGTCAGACAAAGACTTTGAGTTATGGCTGATCGATGTTGACAAAGAATCAGTTGAATACTTGAACAAGCACTACGCTCAATTGAGCGAGAAAACAGTTTTAGGTGATTTCCTGAAAATTGATGTTTTAGACCTTTTGAAAGACAACTTCGCTGTGATTGGGAATTTTCCATACAATATTTCATCTCAGATCTTTTTTAGGGTTTTAGAATACCGCAACCACATTCCTGAAGTTGTTTGTATGATCCAAAAAGAGGTGGCAGAAAGGTTGGCTGCACCTCCAGGCAATAAGCAGTATGGTATTCTCAGTGTTCTTCTTCAAGCTTATTATGATATTGAATATCTCTTCACGGTTCCGCCTGAAGTTTTCAATCCGCCACCGAAAGTGAATTCTGGGGTGATCAGGCTCAAAAGGAATGATGTGAAAACATTGGGCTGTAATGAAACCTTATTTAAAAGGGTAGTTAAGGCTGGTTTTCAAATGAGACGTAAAACATTGCGCAATGCATTAAAACCAATAAATTTGCCAGCGAGCATGGCGGCCGATTCTATTCTGAATCAACGAGCCGAAACGCTATCAGTTCAAGATTACGTAGACCTTACTAACCGCATAGAGATTTGTCAGGCCAAAACATAGTATTTGAATTATCGAAAGAATACCTCGAGCTTGTTGTTGAAGCAATAGAGCAGGAGAACGGAGCCTTTATAAGGTCTTCCATGGAAGGGGTGAATCCGGCTGATATTTCTGAATTACTTGATGAGTTAGATACTGAACAGGCCCGTTTTATTCTTCAAGCTTTAGAAAATGAAATAGGGGCTGAGATCATCGAAGAACTAGAAGATGATACGCGCCAAGAATTCCTAAATGAGCTGTCTGCTCCCGAGATCGCGGAGTATATCCAAGAAATGGAATCTGACGATGCCGTTGATGTCATCAACGATCTGCCCGTCAAAATGCGGGAAGAAGTGATCGCTGCGATCAAAGACCCCGAAACAGCTAGTCATGTGCACGAATTGATGCGTTACGATGAAGACTGTGCGGGAGGGCTGATGGCAAAAGAGATGATCGTGGCCAATATCAATTGGACGGTTAAACAGACCATTGAAGAGATCAGAAGGCAGGTAGAAAATGTCGAAAAGATCTACTCAGTGTATGTGGTTGATGATCAGTACAAGTTGAAAGGAAAAGTCTCTGTTAAAAAGATTATCCTATCTGGAGATAGTGTCAAGGTTCAAACGATTTATGATGAAGACATTTATCATGTAGAGACTTATATGGATGAAGAAGAGGTGGCAGAGGTCATGACCAAATATGACTTAGATGCTGTGCCTGTCGTTAACCTGCAAGGGAAATTGGTGGGTAGAATCACGATTGATGATATCATTGATGTGATCACTGAATTGGCCGAAGAGAATGTCCAACTGATGTCAGGTATTTCTGGAGATGTGGAAGAAGATGATAGCATCTGGGCCATTTCGAAAGCACGCTTACCTTGGTTGCTTATAGGTCTTGTAGGAGGTGTCCTCGGAGCTTGGGCAATTGGTTTCTTTGAAGGAAGTCTCGAGCAAAATGCAGCCCTTGCATTTTTTATTCCCTTGGTAATGGCCACTGGTGGTAATGTAGGCATACAATCTTCTACGCTGGTGGTGCAAAGCCTTGCCAATAAGTCGGCATTTGAAGAGTCTTTCTTAAAAAGAATTGGCAAGATGTTTATCGTGGCGATATTCACAGGTATCATCTTGGCCATCATTAGTTTTGGAATTGTTTATCTGTGGAAGGGTAATTTAGAACTAGGCTCTGTGGTGGCTATCTCCCTCGTCTGTGTTGTGATGCTTTCTTCTTTTATGGGAACCTCAACGCCAATCGTTTTAGATAAATTGGGTGTAAATCCTGCTTTAGCCTCGGGTCCTTTTATAACCACAACCAATGATATTTTAGGAATTATCGTTTATCTCGCAATAGCTAACCTTTTGTTACCCTAATGATGAAAAAGTGTTTGATCGCAGATAACATGCACGAAAGCATTTTATCCTTACTTCATGAAATTGGTTTTGAAACCATATTTGAGCCACAAGCGAGTAGAGAACAGTTGCTCAAATTGGTTCCGGAAGTGGAGGTCCTATTAATAAGGAGCAAGACTACGGTGGATAAAGAATTTCTGGATAAAGCAGGAAAACTTGAACTCATCGGGAGAGCAGGCGCTGGCTTAGACAAGATCGATGTGGCCTATGCTGAAGCAAGAGGTATTGAGATCGTAAATGCCCCTGAGGGCAACCGAGATGCCTTGGCAGAGCATGCGATAGGGTTACTGCTAAGTTTACTCAATAATATCAATCGCTCAGATAAGGAAGTACGCAATTGGATCTGGGACAGAGAAGGCAATCGAGGTGTTGAACTCAGTGATAAAACCGTAGGCATTATAGGCTATGGATACATGGGGCAGGCTTTTGTCCAACGCTTGAGGGCTTTCGATTCTCGTATCCTAGTTTATGATAAGTACAAAAAAGGTTTTGGTACCAAAAAGGTGGAAGAGGTAAATCTCGAAAAGCTCTTTGACAAAACAGATATCTTGAGTCTTCATGTACCCCTAAATGAGGAAACTAAGGGTTGGATCAATAGAGCGTTCTTGGAGAAATTCCGAAAAGATATTTTTGTATTGAATAC
>CBFHYE010000175.1:0-1959 GCA_965659985.1 Roseivirga sp.
ATGAGCATGCGTGCCTTCGATCTGCGTCCTGATCGCGTCTGTTTCGAATCTTTTCTTGTTACTCATAAGCCAAATCCTGAGGAGTAAAGTTACCACCCAAGATCGAGAATGTTAACCGAGTTTCGTTTTGATTTTTTGATAAGCGATCTCTTATAGTTGAGGTTATTTTTGAATAGGACCGGAGAGAGATAATTTGTAAGCGTCAGTATGTGTTCAAATGGATTCTATTGCTCCGTTTCATTGAACTTATTTAAACGGTTTGTGATTTCATTCGGACATCTCCAATTTCAACTGACCTAATCTCAAATCAATGAAAAAGCATCTGACACTCATCTCTTTACTCATCTTCATGGCTTGTGGCAGCCCAACGGCTAATGAGACCGCTGAGACCTATAGTGAAGTGGAAACAAAGACATCTCATCATATTCCTGCCATTAGGCAAGTTTTTGATGCGCATGGAGGCTATGAAAACTGGATGGCTTTGAAGTCTTTGAGTTACGAAAATGGAGGAGGAACCACATTAGTTGACCTGCAACATCGGTATACACTTATTGAAGGCGAGGAGCAAACTGTGGGGTTCGATGGTCAAAATGTATGGGTGAATCCGCCAAGTGATCAAGCGGACCGCCAACGCATGCGCTACAATTTGATGTTCTATTTTTATGCTTTTCCATTCGTGATCGGAGATCCTGGGGTCAATTATCAAGTATTGGATCCAGTTGCGTTAGATGGTAAAACTTTTGATGCGGTTAAGATCAGCTATGATAATGGGGTTGGAGATTCGCCAAAGGATAACTATATCGTTTTGTCCAATCAAGAAAATCATCAAATGGAATGGTTGATGTACACTGCTACTTTTGGGGCTGAAGTAGGGAAGGATACCTATAGTTTGATCAAGTATGAGGGTTGGAAAGAAATCGAAGGTGTGATCTTGCCGTCAAGCCTGCAATGGTATCAATATGAAGATGAAAGACTTGGTGAGTCGAGAGGAGATGCACGTACGTTTTCAAACATTTCGGTCTCCAAGATGCACCCACCTGTGTCAAAATTCAATGCACCTGAAGGTGCTTACATCATCGAAAACTAAGTTCAGCTTAGCTAAATTGTAAGTTGCCCCAAACCCTATTTTTCATTGGTTGAATTGGGTAGTTTGCTTAGTACAAACTACTTGAATATGAGATGTAAATCCTTGATTTGTCTTCTGATTTTGACCTTTGTACTCGCTTCTTGTAAAAAGGACAAAGACAGCGAAGAGCCTGAAATAGATCCTGCGGAAGAACTTTACGGTATTTGGAATCGCATTGAGTTCGGCTTTAAGATCTGCGAGGATCCATTTGACAATAAAACACAGTTTGGCGAAGGTTCGGTGTCCTTTGCAAAAGGTGGTTTCTATTCCACCTACTCACTTCGAAATGGTGCAGATCGTATTATCACCGTTCGATTTGAAGTGCAGTCTGATAGTCTATTATTTCTGACTAGCCAAATGAAATGGAAATACGAGGTCATGGAGAATGACTTAGAATTAACAAGGAACGCAACCAATGGCTGCGTTCATTATTTTACTTTTAAACGATCAAGCGAGACGCTTTAATTACTGAATTTCTTAAATATCGCTGTAGCAATATGGCCACCAAAGCCGAAGGTATTGCTCATGGCATATTCTACAGGGCGCTGCTGAGACTTACCCAAGGTCAACTCATATTTGCCAGCCCATTCCTCATCAACATTTTGCGTATTGATGGTTGGAGGAATCTGATCTTCAATGGTTGACATGATACAAGCTATAGCTTCAACTGCACCAGCAGCACCTAATAAATGACCAGTCATTGATTTCGTGGCACTAATATTCAAATCAGGATTTGTACCAAATACTCTATTGATGGCGATCAATTCACTTTTATCACCTACGGGAGTAGATGTAGCATGCATGTTAATATGATCAATATCTTCTGGTTTGAT
>CBFHYE010000176.1:0-20905 GCA_965659985.1 Roseivirga sp.
CGGCAAGATTATAATAGTTTGGAGTGGCATATTTTGGCACTTATTGCTGGCGGTATTGCCTTGGGTTTAGGAATGAAACTCAGTGGATTGGATGTGACCATTGTTCAGCTGATTCCAACAGAATCGACATTCGTTTTTGTACTGTTAATTGTAGCTACTGTACTAGTCAGTATTTTCATGTCCAATACAGCAGCAGCCACCTTGTTGATTCCTCTAGGAATTACACTTGCCACTTTATCTTTTGGAATAGGAGAAGTTCAGGTTGCATACTATGGTTTATCCATTGCCTTGGCCTCACGTGCTGCGATGGCACTACCGATCAGTACACCACCAAACGCTATTGCTTACGCACAGGGTACATTGGTGTCGAAAGACTTCATTAAAGTGGGCGGAATGCTTAGTGTAGCAGCAGTACTCTTGATCGGTTTATTTGGTCCTCAAGTCATTAGTTTCTGGTCTAATTACTTGAAGTAATGACCATTGTACCTTTCATGTGCAGCTCTTGCTAATTCTTCTCGATGATCCGGATGAGCTACATTGATCAAAGCTTGAGTCCTTTGCTTGAGACTTTTACCATATAAATCTGCAATTCCATATTCCGTTACTACATAATGCACGTGGGCTCTTGTGGTCACGACACCTGCACCGGGCTTCAAGGTAGGAACGATCTTAGATTCTCCTCTTCGGGTACTGGAAGATAAGGCAATGATGGGTTTGCCACCTTCAGATAACGAGGCACCACGGATAAAATCCATCTGTCCACCAACTCCGGAATACATTCGTGTGCCAATAGAGTCTGCGCAAACTTGACCCGTGAGGTCTACTTCAATCGCACTATTGATGCTGGTCATTTTAGGCATTCGCCTGATCACGGCTGTGTCATTCACATACTGAATGTCAAGCATTCTGATCATAGGATTATCATCTACAAAATCATATAGTTCTCTTGAGCCTATCATGAAGCCAGAGACAAGCACATCCTTATGCTTCGTTTTGAATTTGTTGTTGATGACACCACTTTTCAAGAGCGGGATCACACCATCGGAGAACATTTCGGTATGAACGCCTAGATCTTTGTGGTTCCCTAAGCAGGCCAATACAGCATCTGGTATGGCACCAATACCCAACTGAAGGGTAGCCCGATCTTCGATCATGCCAGCGATATGCATCCCGATCTTTTGTTCTTCTTCAGTCAGTGCGTGTTTAGTATGTTCTGTTAAAGGTTCATCGATTTCAACACTGGTTGTGAATTTAGACATGTGAATCAAGCCATCGCCATGTGTTCTTGGCATGTGCGAATTGATCTGTGCGATCACAATTTCAGCCTTGTCTACTGCTGCTTTAGTAGCATCTACCGAAACACCTAAGGAGCAATAACCATGAACATCGGGAGGTGATACGGAGATCAAAGCCACATCGACCGGAATGACGCCTGATCTTATCATCACTGGAACTTCACTCAAAAAAGAAGGAATAAAATTGGCTCTTCCTTCCTTGTGTGCCTGGCGAACATTTCCACCGATAAACATAGAATTGATCGTGAAAACATCTTCCATTCCAGCTTCGGCATATGGAGCAGGCCCTTCGGTGTGTAACTGATAGAGGCTAATGTCATAAAGCTCATCTTTGCGATCGGTCATCGCTTTGATCAGGGATACCGGTGTGGCAGCAGCAGTATGGATGTATATATTGTGACCTGGTTTGATCACTTTGACAGCATCGGCAGCAGATAGTACTTTCATATCATGAATTGATTTGAGTGCAAATATTGATTTTAATAAAAGGATGGAGACTGACTAAAATCATCTAAATAAAGAAATTGGAACTATTTTTTCATGGATTTTCATTATGCCGAAATCACAATCGTTTGCATTCAAGTTTTTAGGTGTATACCACTTTTTGCCAAAGCGTTCTGCTACATTTATTCTCGTTAAAACCAATCGACATGAAATTTAAACATCCCTATCAGTTTGGGAAGGGCTACGAAAAGCCGGTGGCTTATTTCTCAATGGAATTTGCGATCGACCAACCCTTAAAAATATATTCTGGTGGCCTTGGCTTCCTAGCAGGTTCACATATGCGAAGTGCATATGACCTAAAGCAAAATATGATCGGTATCGGCATACTTTGGAAGTATGGTTATTACGATCAGGTGCGTAAGCCAAATAATGACCTCGATGTACTTTGGCAAGAAAGGCACTATAACTTTTTAGAAGACACAGGCATCGTATTAGATATACCTATTGACAATCATCCGGTAAAAGTGAAGGTTTTCTATCTGCCACCAGATTTATTTGGTTCTGCACCGATGTTCTTACTGTCAACTGATCATCCAGAGAATGATTATTTAGCGCAGACGACTACGCATAAACTTTATGATAACAATATTTCAACCAGAATTGCTCAGTACATCATATTGGGTATTGGTGGTGCTAAATTATTGGAAGAATTGGGGCATGAGGTTGAAATGTATCATTTCAACGAAGCTCACGCTTTGCCTGCTGCTTTCCGTTTGATGGAAAAGTTGGGTGATATTGACGAGCTGAAGGAAAAACTAGTCTTTACCACGCATACGCCTGTAAAGGCGGGTAATGAAGTAAATGATCCTTACTTGCTACATAAATTAGGCTTTTTCAATGGCTTCTCTATCAGAGAAGTAGAAGAAATGGTTGGCTTCGAGAATGGTATGTTCAATCACACATTAGCGGCCTTAAGAATGTCTAAGATCTCCAATGCTGTCTCAAAGAAACATTGCGAGGTATCGAATGAAATGTGGGGTGTTTTTGATGGGATATGTGATATCATTCCGATCACCAATGCGCAAAACGCATCTTATTGGACAGACAAAGAACTTGAGCAAGCACATCAGAAGAAGAACAACAAAAAATTCGTCAAGCGTAAAAAGGAGCTAAAAAAAGATTTATTTGATCTCGTTGCTGACCAAACTGGTAAACTTTTTGACCCTAACGTATTAACTATTGTATGGGCTCGAAGATTTGCGGGGTATAAAAGAGCTGATCTTATTGCTCGTGATGTAGAGCGTTTTGAGCGTTTGTTGAACAATGCAGACCGTCCAGTTCAGATCATTTGGGCAGGAAAACCTTATCCATTAGATCAATCGGCAGTAAGTACATTCAACTGGTTGGTTCATTTCACAAGAAAGTATCACAACGCTACGATTCTCACGGGTTACGAATTATCGCTTTCGGCTTTAATGAAGAAAGGTTCTGATGTTTGGTTGAACAACCCTCGAATTCCACTAGAAGCATCGGGTACTTCGGGTATGACAGCTGCGATGAATGGTTCATTGAACTTTTCAACGAATGATGGTTGGATCTTGGAGTTCGGTGAACATGGCAAGAATGGTTTCGTCATCCCAGAAGTGGATACGAGTTTGCCAGAGGGTGAGCAAGATGAAATCGATGCAAATCACATGCTCGATATCTTAGAAAATGAGATCGTGCCAATGTATTATAATGATCATGATGCTTGGGTAGAAATGAATTACCAAAGTATGGAGGATGTTGATAAATACTTTAGAGCATCAAGAATGGCAGATGAGTACTACAAAAAACTCTATAACCATTGAGAAGCATAATTTACTTTTATTAATATTGCAAGGCAGTCGAGAGGCTGCTTTCTTTATGGGGTATTAGCTCAGTTGGTTTAGAGCGCTGCCTTGACAGGGCAGAGGTCACTGGTTCGAATCCAGTATATCCCACTTTCGAAATCTCAATTTTCAATTCTTAAAAAGAAATTGAGGATTGAGTTTTTTTATTTCGGGATGTGGCGCAGTCCGGTAGCGTACTCGTCTGGGGGGCGAGTGGTCGCAGGTTCAAATCCTGTCATCCCGACAACAATTCAGAAGCTCTTGGCCTTTGGTCAAGAGCATTTTTATTTAGAATCGAAAGGCACTTGTGCCATTGAGATTCAAAATAAAAATGCTACAATTTCAGCTTCTGAATTGTTGTATCTCCCCACCATAGGATCAGCGAAGCTAATCCTTATTTTCAGATGAAATTGCCGTAAATGAGCTTAAAAAAAAACGCCCATTGGGGCACTTCTATTTGTTTGAGCTCAAAGCCTACTCAGGATCACTGATGTTAATCCTCACGTTACGATGACTCAGCTTTTTAATTATCTATCAAACCTTGATCATGATCTTCTTTTGGTAGAGGAGATACCCAAGCAGGTAGCAGACCAGTAAATGGCTTAATGCCATTATGAAAGAACCAAATTTAAGGTGATTTGGAGCGATCTGACTGAATACCTCGGTCCAAAGCCATCCATAAGCGTTTATCGTTTCACCCGCTTTATTGGTCCATTGCATGATCACATACATGCTATTGACCAATAGTCCTGAAAAGACATAAATGATGAGTGGATTCAGGCCGAATACCTGAAAAGGCTTTACCCAGAAGGTGTATTTTCGGTTATCGATTAACTCGATCAAGACTGCCAGTACAACGATGGCAATTCCTCCGGTATAAAGCACATAAGAACTTGTCCAAAGCGATTTATTGATGGGAAAGAGCGTTCCCCAAGCTAAGCCAATGAAGATATCAACGACTCCGATGAGCAACATATTCTTCACTAAACGGTGGCGGTCTGTACTGTTCTTGATCAATGCACCGATCAAATACCCCATGACAATCGTGATTGCAGCAGGAATAGTACTGAGCAGTCCTTCCGGGTCAAAAGCAAGTCCGAGGCCAGTGTATACATGCTGTTCACCAAGAATGCTTAGGTCAATTTGACGAACGAGATTGTCTTCTATCGTAAAGGGTGAACCAGGTTGACCGACCAACAAAACGACCCAATACATGACTAAAATGATGAGTGCTGGTTTCCATATGTTCCAAAGATTGGAGCTCAGGCATAAAAATGCCGCAATAATATAGGCTAAGCCAATTCGCTGGAGTACGCCTAAAATCCTTAATTCATCAATAGGTAAATGATAGAAAGGAAACCAGTTGAGGCCCAATCCAATAAGGAAAATAATTATTCCTCTTCGGATGACCTTTTTTGCTACTGGCGTAGTGAGCTGATGATCAAACTTTGCAGAGGAGAGGTACAGAGAAACTCCAATGATGAACATGAAAAACGGAAAGACCAAGTCGGTTGGTGTAAGTCCATGCCATTTGGCATGCAGCAAGGGAGGGTAAACATGTGACCATGAACCTGGATTATTGACCAAGATCATTAGAGCGATCGTTAATCCTCTAAATACATCTAAAGAGAGAAGTCTTTCTTGCTTTTCCATTGAAAGTTATATGTAAAATAGGGGTTCAAGTTAATGTAACGAAGTCTTTTCCGGAGAATTAAACTTCTTATTCTCTTTTGAAATACAAAAAGCCAATGAATTAACTCCATTGGCTTTTTAAATGTCGTATCAAAAACGACTAGTTACCGTCCTTTTTAAATTTCTCAAAGCGAGAATCTACTTGATTCTGTTTTGGGAAAACGTTGTTCTCCACATCAACATCCGCCAATTGCTTGTAAGGGTCGAAGACTACATTAGCGACTTCTTTGTCTTTTACAAAAATGTGGTTGACCTCGTTTTCGTTATATCTCCAGATCTCGGCAGGCAGTTTTTCGATTTCCTTTGAGCCGTCTTTGTAGGTCCATTCGACTACGATCGGTGTTGGCAGTCCTCCTTTGTTTTTAAAAGTAACCTGATAAACATTCTTTCCGGCCAATCTTTCTTTGATCTCGTCATTAGGAATAGTGCCTCTGTACTCTCCGCGAACCTGTGCATCGGTAAGGCTGATCTCCTGTGGTTTGCCATAGAGTGGGTTGCTGTCAGATTCTCCACCTAGACTTCCTTCAGCGGCTTGCACATTGCCTTCTAGGTTTTGATTTTCCCCTTTGATGCGCATCCATTTTACATTGGCTACTTCTACATCAACATTATCTGTTGTGTAGAACCAACCTCTCCAGAACCAGTCAAGATCAACCGCTGAGGCGTCTTCCATTGTTCTGAAAAAGTCCGCTGGTTTTGGGTGCTTAAATGCCCAGCGCTCGGCATACTCTTTAAACGCCTGATCAAAAAGCTCCGGTCCCATTACCTGCTCTCTTAGAATGACCAAGGCTGCAGCAGGTTTGCTATAAGCTTCAGGTCCAGGCTGGGTTAGGAGATCGTGTGCCGTCATGATAGGACGCATAAAGTCTTTGCTGCCCTTCATATAAGGCACAATGGCCTCTGGTGAATTAGATGTGTAAGGGAGGTCGGGATAAAAACGATTCATGGTCATATATTCCAAGAATGAATCAAGTCCTTCATCCATCCAGCCCCATTGTCTCTCATCTGAATTAATGATCATTGGGAAATAGTTATGACCTACTTCATGCACGATCACAAAAACCATTCTGGTTTTAATGAAATCATCATAAGTGCCATCCGGTCTAGGGCGACCAAAGTTGAAACAGATCATAGGATATTCCATTCCAATACTTGCAGCATGTACTGAAATAGCCACCGGATAAGGGTAGTCAATTGTCATTTCTGAGTAATTGATCAAAGTATTCTTAACCGCTTTTGTCGACTCTCTTTCCCAAAGTGGGTTACCTTCTTTTGGATAATAGGACATGGCTAATGGAGTCTTTTCGTTCAATTGAACCGCCATGGCATCCCAAATGAATTTTCTAGAAGAAGCAAAGGCAAAGTCTCTTACATTTTCTGCATGATAAACCCAGGTGGATTTTTTATTAGATCTCTTTTTCTCCTTGGCCTCAGCTTCTTTTTGGGTTACGATAATAACCGGTTCATCATAAGTCGTTTTGGCCTTATTGAATCGGTCTAATTCCTTCTTTGTTAAAACATCCTTTGCATTTTGTAGCTCACCTGTTGAGGCCACAATATGATCCGATGGTACTGTGATCTCTACTTCAAAATCTCCGAAGGTCAATGTAAACTCACCTGATCCAAAGAATTGCTTATTCTGCCAGCCATTGTAATCGTCATAAACAGCCATTCTCGGATAGAATTGTGCAATGGTGTAGAGGTAATTGTCGTCTTCGGCAAAGTATTCATAGCCAGAGCGGCCGCCCACTAAGTTTCTATCGTTTACGTTATACCACCAGTCTATACTGAAAGTATAGTTGCTTCCGCTTTCTAACGGCTCAGGCAGATGAATTTTCATCATGGTGTAATTGGTGGTGTATTCCAGATCCGCACCTTTGGCATCTTTTACCTCCATGATCTTAAAGCCACCATCAAATCCGTTATCACCCAAAGCGCGCTGGGCTGTCGTAGTGGCTAATGAACTCGTATTATCTGAGATTCTGCCGTTGCCATTGGCTAGACTTCCAATACTGCCTTGCTGACGTACGTTTTGGTCAAGTTGAACCCACAAATATTTTAGTGTATTTGGCGAATTGTTAAAATAGGTGATTGTTTCAGACCCGGTGATTTTTTGATTGTCGTCATCTAATTCAACCTTGATCTTATAATCAGCCTTTTGTTGCCAATAGGCAGGACCGGGTTCCCCACTACCTGTTCGGTATTGATTTGGGGTTGGCAATGTACTGTCGAGTTGTTTGAATTTTCCTTGCCACTGGTTTTGAGCAGAAAGCCCTATAGTCAAGCAGCTTAAAAATAGAATAGCTAGTTTTTTCATTTTGATTACCGTCTTTTTTCGGGGTAACAATAATAGTCATTTCATCACTTATTATTCAATTAATAGAGTTGCAGAATTAAAGTATATTTTTGTTGTACTAACTTATATTTCATGAGAACTACTACACTTGTAATTGCCATTTGCTGTTTTTATATGCTTCATTTAAAAGCTCAAAGTCAAGAGCTCGATATCCAAGGTCACAGAGGGGCTCGTGGTTTAATGCCCGAAAACACCATTCCAGCCTTCAAGCGTGCGATAGACGAAGGAGTTGCCACACTCGAACTCGATGTGGTGATCACAAAAGATAAAAAAGTTGTGGTCTCTCATGAGCCATATATGTCTTCTTCTATTTGCACAAAGCCCAATGGTGAGCCGGTTGAGAAAAGTGAGCAAAATGAGCTCAACATCTATCAGATGAACTATGCTGAAGTAGCAGCATTTGATTGTGGGTCTAGAGGGAACTCACGGTTTCCGCAGCAAGAAAAAATGGTTGTGGGCAAGCCATTATTGAAGGATATGATCAAGGAGGCAGAAGCCTATGCTAAAGCCAAGGGAGTAACCCCACTCAATTACAATATTGAGATCAAGAGTTCACCAAAGGGAGATAATGTTGCTCATCCGGAAGTCCCTGAATTTTCCCAATTGGTGAAAAGTGTAATTGAAGAACTTTTGCCTAAAGCGCGTTATACCTTACAAAGCTTTGACTTCCGTGTGCTCAGGTATTGGAACGCAGAATACCCAGAAGTACAACTGGTTGCACTCATTGAAAACAGAAGATCAATTGAAAAGAACTTGGAAGACTTAGGTTTTACACCTGCAGTTTACAGTCCTTATTATAAGCTGCTCAATGCCCAAAAAGTAAATTTGGCTCATAAAAAAGGGATGAAAGTGGTGCCTTGGACTGTTAATACTAAGAAGGAAATGGCACAATTGATTGCCATCGGGGTGGATGGAATAATTACCGATTATCCTAATATTGCAAAAACCTTAAAGCCTTAAGCCTTGTCATTTTTATATACTGACAAAGTCCCTAATTTTGGCTTTTCTATTTTAATATGAAGCTCATCGAAGTCAATGATAAAAGCACGGAAAAGGCATTTATCAAGTTACCTGTAGTCCTTTACAAAAACGAGAAAAACTGGATCCGTCCACTTGATAAAGATATTCGGACAGTTTTCGATCCTGCTAAAAATAAAAATTATCGTAACGGAGAAGCGATCCGATGGATCTTAAAGAATAATCAAGGCCAAGTGATAGGTCGTATCGCAGCATTCTACGACAAGAAAACAGCAGCGAAGAACGAGCAACCTACTGGTGGAATTGGATTTTTCGAGTGCATCAACGATCAGGATGCTGCCAATCTTCTTTTCGATGCGGGCAAAGAATGGCTCGAAGAGAAAGGCATGGAAGCGATGGATGGCCCAATCAATTTTGGTGATCGAAATAGCTGGTGGGGGCTACTAGTTGATGGTTTTCATGAACCGAACTACCAAATGCCATACAACTTTGATTATTACAAGGCCCTTTTCGAAAACTATGGATGGCAGTTGTACTTCAACCAATATACTTACCAGAGGCCAATGGGTTCGGAGGTTCAAGTAGCGGATCGAATTAACCAAAAAGCAGAAAGTCACCTAGATAATCCTGATTATGAGTTTAGGCATATCACAAAAAAAGAATACCCAAAGGTTCATGAGTATTTTTTAAAAGTATACAACAAAGCCTGGGCAGGACACGGTGGTGTAAAAGAAATGCCTGAGCGCGCTGCTAAGGCTCTTTTCAAAACCATGAAGCCGGTGGCTGACATAAAACTCCTTTGGTTTGCATTCTATAAGGGAGAACCGGTTGCCTTTTTCATTTCAATGCCAGAGCTCAATCAGATCTACAAAAGATTGAATGGGCAATGGAATCTTCTCTCAAAGTTAAAGTTCTTGTTTCTTCTAAAAACAGGAGCAATAAAGAAAGGTCTAGGGGTCGTGTTCGGAGTAGTTCCAGAGCATCAACGAAAGGGAGTAGAGGGTGCTTTGATTGTAGCCTATACGGGAATGGCTTGGCAAGAAGGATTTCAATACAAAGACCTTGAAATGAATTGGATTGGCGACTTCAATCCAAAAATGATGAGAGTTGTGGAACAGATCGGTGGAAAAATATACAAAACACATATCACCTACAGATACTTATTCGATAGAACGAAAGAATTTACAAGAGCGAAAAGAATATAAGCATGAAGAAGAAATACGATGTCTACGGAATTGGCAATGCCCTGGTAGATTTGGAGATAAAGATCAACGAGGAATTTTTATATGACCACAAGGTCAAAAAGGGAATGATGACTTTGGTCGATGAAGACACGCAGTTCAGATTGATCGGAGCTGTGGATGATCAGCAGTATGAGCGTAAATCCGGTGGCTCGGCAGCCAATACCGTGATCGCGGTAAGCCAATTTGGCGGTAGTGCTTTTTATTCATGTAAAGTAGCCAATGACGAGTTTGGCGATTTCTACCTAATGGATATGAACGATGCAGGCATTGACACCAATTTAGATGGTCAAGAAAGAGAGGATGGAATCACTGGAAAATGTCTTGTGATGGTAACCCCTGATGCTGATCGTACCATGAATACATTCTTGGGAGCAACTACCAACTTATCAACCGATGAAGTTGATGAGGAGGCAATTAAAGCTTCAAAGTATGTTTATTTGGAAGGCTATTTGACAGCATCACCAACTGGCTTAGAAGCCATGAAGTTAGCAAAGAAGGTGGCTGAGAAAAATGGCGTAAAAACTGCCATTACACTTTCTGATCCTTCCATCGTGCAAGCATTTAAAGATAACTTCGAAGAAGTGATCGGTGCTTCGGTCGATCTTTTGTTTTGCAATGAAGATGAAGCCATTGCCTATACAGGTGCAGCGGATATACTTGAGGCGAGAGAAGCCCTCAAAAAAGAAGCTCGCCAATTTGTGATCACTTTGGGGTCTAACGGTGCGATGATCTATGATGGAGATACTTTCATTGATATAGAACCCTACAAAGTGAAAGCCATTGATTCAAATGGGGCAGGCGACATGTATGCCGGTGCATTCTTATACGGTATTACCAATGGTATGTCCTTAGCAGGCGCAGGGAAATTAGCAAGTCTAGCCAGTTCGAAGATTGTTTCGCAATATGGGCCAAGACTCCCTAAGGAAGTGAGTCAAAACATACTTAAAGAAGCAAAGTAAAAGGGATAATCTAACGGCTATCTATCGTGTATTCCGTTTATCCATTTGGGGTTTATCTTAAAGATAAGCCCTCTTACCTTTCAAAAAATTAAACTGAAACATAAAAATGTCAAGAAAAACTAGTCTTTTGCTGGTGCTTATATTGCTGGCAACAAGTGTTGCAACGGCACAGAACATCGAGTTCGAAGAGTATGACTTGGACAATGGTCTTCATGTCATACTTCATCAAGACAATTCTACACCAATTGTCACGGTATCAGTGCTCTATCACGTAGGGTCTAAAAATGAACCTCCAGGCAGAACCGGATTTGCTCACTTTTTTGAGCATTTAATGTTCGAAGGGTCACCGAATATCGGAAGAGGAGAATACTTTAAGATCATTCAGGCAGCAGGTGGTAGCTTAAATGCAAACACTTCCAACGATAGAACCTATTACTATCAAACTTTGCCTTCAAATCAATTAGAGCTTGGTTTATACATGGAGTCTGAAAGAATGCTTCATGCGGTGATCGATTCTACAGGTATTGCTACACAAAAGGAAGTAGTGAAAGAAGAGAAAAGGCTTCGAGTCGACAATCAACCTTATGGCTCAATTCTCTCCGAAATGTTAAAGAACGCCTACAAAGGAACGAATTATGAGTGGGCTCCGATTGGAAGCTTCGAGGATATTGATGCGGCTACTGATCAGGATTTTGTAGACTTCTATGAAACATTCTACGTGCCGAATAATGCTACACTATCAATTGCAGGAGACTTTAACAAGAAAGAAGTTAAAGAATTAATCAATGCTTACTTTGCTGAGATTGAAAGAGGTGCTAAGGAGATCCCAAGGCCAGAAATTCAAGCCCCTGATCTTGGAGAAGGGGTAGAAGCTACGGTTTTTGATAATATCCAAGTACCCGCAGTGATGCAAGGTTATCGCATGCCACCTCAGGGTACGGAAGACTACTATGCGCTTCAGTATCTTACTAGACTTTTGTCGGGAGGTCAGACATCGAGGTTTCAAAAAGTACTTGTAGATGAAAAAAGAATGGCTTTAGCCGTTCAAGCAATCCCTCTAGGTTTAGAAAGTGGTGGATTGTTTATCAATTTTGCTTTGCCAAATCAGGGATATGAAACGTCAGATCTAGAGGCCGAAATCAATAAGCTAATAGAAGAAGTAAAGAATGAGCCCATACCTGAAAGGGAATTTCAAAAGCTCAAAAACCAGATTGAAAATAATTTTATCTCTGGTTATGGTTCGGTTCAAGGAATCGCTGAAAGTTTAGCCAATTATCATGTGTATTTTGGAGATGCTGAGTTGATCAATACAGAGATTGAGCGCTACCAGAAGGTCACGGCAGAAGATGTAATGCGGGTTGCAAAGAAATATTTGGTGCCTGAGAATAAAGTGGTACTTAATTACCGCCCAATGGCTGAAAAAGAACAGCCTGAAGAAACAAAGCTCAAAAAAGAAGGAGGAAATAATTAATGAAAAAGATATTCATCCTTGCATTATTGCTAACAGTATTTAGCATTCATGCACAAATAGACAGAACAAAATTACCAGCCCCAGCTCCTGAAAGAGAGATTCAAATTGGTGATTATGAGAAGTTCAAACTGGACAATGGTCTTACAGTTATTGTAGTAGAAAACAATAAACTACCTCGCCTAAGCTGGAATTTGACGCTTAATACGGGTCCAATTACTGAGGGAGATAAAGCGGGTTACTCGCAGATCTACGGACAAGTAATGAGTGCAGGTACTGCAACTAAGTCGAAAGACGTCTTGAATGAAGAGATAGAGTTTATGGGTGCTAGGATTTCTGCTGGAGCCACTTCGATGTTTGCCACTTCTTTGTCGAAGTATAAAACTGAAGTCTTGGACCTAATGACGGATATGCTCTACAACCCGAGCTTCCCTCAAGACGAATTTGAGAGAGCTATTGAGCAAACCCTCACGGGACTGAAATCTCAAAAAGACAGCCCAGATGCAATTGCTGGCAACGTTCGCGGTGTAGTGAACTATGGAAAAGATCATCCCTATGGTGAGTTAGTTACCGAAGAGACCGTTGCAAATATTACAATGGACGATCTTAAGCAGCATTATGCAAAATACTTTAAGCCAAACATTGCCTATTTGGTGGTAGTGGGTGACATAAAAGCGAAAGAGGCGAAAAAACTGGTCAAGAGTTATTTTGGTAGCTGGGAAATGGGTGATGTTGAAAAAGAAGAGTTTACTTCTCCAAAGCCTGTCACTGAGACGTCTATTGCTTTTGTGGACAGACCGTCATCGGTTCAGTCAGTGATTAGTATTTCATATCCTATTGATAACAAGCCCGGTTCTGAGGATGGAATCAAGCTCTCATTGCTTAATAGAATATTTGGAGGAGCTGGTTTATCAACTCGTTTAAATATGAATCTCCGAGAGGATAAGGGGTATACCTACGGTGCCAATTCAAGTATTGGTTCAAGCAGATACTCGGCAACCTTCAATGCAGGAGCAAGTGTTAGAAATGAAGTGACTGATAGTGCGATGGTTGAGTTTTTTAAAGAAATGGAAGCCATCTCTACTGAATTAGTGACAGATGAGGAATTGGCCATAGCGAAAAGTTCAGCGAAAGGAGCTTTCGGGCGTTCATTGGAAAGTACTTCTACTGTTGCTCAATTTGCTTTGAATAGTGAATTGAATGACTTACCAGAAGACTACTATGCTACTTATCTTCAGAAAATAGAAGCAGTAACGAAAGAAGATCTTCTAGCTGTTGCTAAAAAGTATATCAAACCATCACAAGCCAATGTGATCGTTGTTGGAAAGGCCGATGAAGTTGTAGAAAAACTTGAGCAGTTTGGTGAAGTTACGTTCTACGATGACGAAGGAAATGTGGTGGATGTTGAAGCAGCGAAAGCAGCTGTAGCCTCCGTAGATCCTTATACAGTGATTAATGATTACATAGAAGCTGTTGGCGGTAAGGCGGCCATTGAGAAGATCAAGGACATGACGACCATTTCAAAGGCGACTATCCCACAAGGTGAACTAACCATTACTGATAAGAAAAAAGGGAATGTAATGAGCAAGCAGATGATCGGAATGGCCGGTTTTACCATACAGGAGGTAGTCTTTAACAATGGTGATGCTGTCATGAAGGCTCAAGGACAAAGCCAAGAAGTACCTGCTGGACCGCAGCTTGACGCGATGAAGGAGGCAGCAGTGATTTTTCCTGAGCTTTATTACAAAGAACTTAATTATGAGCTCAGCGTGAAAGGTGTACAGCAAGTGAATGGGAGCGATGCTTATGAAATCGTTGTGAAGTCTCCAGCGGGTTCATCTCAATCTCAATTCTTTGATGTTTCTACTGGACTGTTAGTGAGAGAAGTAAGCCAGTCAGGTGATGTTTTAATTCTAGAGTATACAGAAGTGGCGGGTATCAAAGTGCCGAGTAAAATGCAAATTACTGTACCTGGTCTTGGTGCCTTAGATGCAACTGTAGAAGTGAAGATCAATGAAGGTGTAGCGGATACTGAATTTGAGTTGAAATAATCCTTCTGATACAAAAACTTAAAAAGCCATGAGATTTTCTCATGGCTTTTTTTATTTCAATAGCCAGCCCTGTAAAAGAGGAGACTTTGTCTCGACCTTATCAATGTCTACTTGAGGTAAAGCGAAATGGCTTTGGCTACTTTTTGTTAGGCTAAGAGTCATCTGAACCCCATGTCTTTCTACATTAAGGTTAAGCTCGTCTGAGGAGGCTGTGGTCTCAATTACTTTGTCCTTTAGCATTAAACCTTTAGCAGCAGGAGAACCTCCTTCGATGGCTGTTACGATTTGTTCTTCAAGCTTAAAGCCAAAATCTTTCTCAATGCTGTTTTCTGGATAGTTCGTTTGTACAGGAATTCCAAATTCATTCAGAAGAGGAAATAGCCAAGTGGGATAATCATCATGACCAAAAATGATCTTTTCAAAGTATTCCTCAGCGGGGTCTTCTAATACATCTTCCACTGCTCTTTTGTAATCTCTCCAGCTGTAGCCTTCCATGGATTTGCCATGTCTCTGCCACATCAGACGCATAACATCGTCAAGACTTTTCTTATTGTCGAATTTTTTCCGAATCCTTAAATCCATGATCATTGCGGCAAGAGCACCTTCATTGTAGATGCTTACTTTTCTGCCTGGTGTGCCTTTCTCGTAACCATCGATCCAAAGGTCGAATGAAGAGTCGGCCACTGAATAATTTTTTCTTCCGTCATTTTCAAAATGTCTTTTCAGCAGTTTATTGATCTCCTCAATGTATTCCTCCAATGTGTAAACACCACTTCTCGCTAAGATCAAATCACCATAATATGTGGTGACGCCTTCGGTGATAAAGCCTGTATAGTGGAGGTTAGGCTTTTGCAGTTCATATGGTGTCATTTCCTCTGGTCTTAGCCTTATCACATTCCATGTATGAAAAAGTTCATGACAACTGACTCCGAGGAAGTCGCTGTAACGCTCTCGTTGGGCGAGTTCAGCACTTGGCCCTATCACGATCACAGTAGAATTCCAATGTTCTACTCCATGATAGTGACGGTAGGGTAGTGATTGATTGAGGAAATGATAGGTGTCACAGGGGAGCTCGCCCATAATCTCAGTCGTTTTCTTGGTGAATGCTTCGAAGTCTTGAATGAGCTCCTCGTCAGTTCTTGGCATTTCCCCTTGAAACCAGATGTTGTAAGTCTTGCCATCTACTTCATAGGGTATCAGTCGTAGGTTCGAGCTGGCAAACATCGGGCTATCGATCAAGATGTTGTAGCTAGGGGCATAGAGTTTGTGCTTGGCTGGCTGTGTTAATCCACAGGCAATTTGATAATGTTCAGGTAGCTTGAGTGAAACTTCACAGGGCTCATTCCTTCGATCTTCGATAAAAGGCATGCAGTTAATGAAATTGATATATAGTTGTTCATGATCGAGCCAAGAGTTACCGGCATCCATGTGGGCGGCATGGTATTCGAATTGGAAAGTGATCGACTTTGAATCTTTTGTCTTAACCTCCCAATTGGCCAGGTCAGTTTTGTAAATTGCCATCGATTTTCCATGCTCATCAAACGCTTGCACATTTCTTGTCCGCTTAACAAAGTGCTGTATTTGGTATCTGCCAGGTCTCCAATTTGGTAAAGCGATGGATAAGCCGTCTTCCCCTTCACAATTAAATGTACTTTTCACGATGAAAAATTGGGACAATGGATTCTCAAATGAAATGGCGTACTTTGTCATAGTTGTTTAAATCTTTGAACAATTTATAATCTACTTTGGCAAATCAAAAAAAGCTATCTATCTTTGCATTCCTTTTACAAAAGAAGACTTTAAGAAGAGATGAAAAGAACATTCCAACCTTCGCAGAGAAAAAGAAGAAATAAGCACGGTTTCAGAGCTAAAATGGCTTCTGTAAGCGGAAGAAGAGTGTTAGCGAGCAGAAGAGCTAAAGGCAGACACAAATTGACCGTTTCAAGCGAGAAGAGACACAAAGCATAATTCTATCTCTGTAGAGGTTTTTATTATATTACCTCGTGGCAGAACAAGAAAGCTTAACATATACATTTCCGAAACCGGAAAGACTGCATAGTAAAAAACAGATTAAGGAGCTATTCGACAATGGCTCCTCTTTTTATATATATCCTTTCAAGATCATTTGGTTGCCCTATCCATCGGGTAAACAACACCAAGTGCTATTCTCTGTATCAAAGAGAAAGTTTAAATCGGCCCCACACAGAAATTTATTGAAGCGTAGGATGAAAGAAGCCTACAGACTGAATAAACACGAAATGGGCTTGAGCTCAATTCGACCGCACATGCTTATCGCTTATATTTACACAGGGAAGGAGATTTTGGATTTTCAAGTAATTGAGTCTAAACTAAAGAAATCTATCAACCGTTTGTTAAAGGAAAGAATAGCCTAGCTATGAAAAAAAGACCCCTCTCAATAGTTCTTATGCTTGTTTTGTTGTCGGGTGTTTGGGCATTTACTGCGCCACAGAACGACAAATACTTCGAGATACTCAAGAACCTTGATATTTTTGCCACAATGTATAAGGAAGTCAACGCCAACTACGTGGATGATGTCAACCCGAATACCATCATGCAAACGGGTATTGATGCGATGCTTGAATCCCTAGATCCCTATACCGTTTATTATGCTGAAGATGAGATCGAGGATGTAAGAACAGAGAATACGGGTCAGTATGGCGGAATAGGAGCTATGGTCGGGGCAAGGCTCGATGGCGGAGTTTATGTACTGATGCCTGACGAAGGATTTGCCGCTGATAAAGCAGGACTTAGAAGAGGAGATGAGATCGTTGCAGTAAATGGCCAAGATGTTCGTAAAGATTTTGAAAAAGCGTCACAATTCTTAAGAGGTCAATCTAATGATGAAGTGGAATTGACAATTTTGAGAGCGACAGGTAATCAGTCTATTGGAGAAAAATTTACGGGTATAGCGAATGATCAGCCGGTAAATATTAAGATAAAATTTGAGCAAGTAACGCTGCCAAATGTTCCATACTCTGGTATGGTGAATGAAGAAATTGGTTTAGTGAAGCTTACCGGTTTTAGACAGAATGCATCTCGAGAGGTTAAAAAGGCAATTCGAGAATTAAAGAAAGAAGGAGCTACCAAGATAATCCTAGATCTCCGAGGAAACGGTGGCGGCCTTTTGAACGAGGCTGTTAATATTTCTAATCTTTTTGTTGAGAAAGGGGAGCTCATCGTAACTACCAAAGGAAAGTTAGAAGAAATGAATGCTTCATATAAAACATTGGATGCTGTATATGATGAGGAGATACCATTGGCAGTTTTGATCAATAGCTCCAGTGCTTCCGCATCAGAGATCGTCGCAGGGGTGATGCAAGATTACGATCGGGGGGTGATCATTGGACAGAAGTCCTATGGAAAGGGATTGGTACAACGTACGATGCCGCTATCCTATAACTCTCAATTGAAAGTGACGATTGCAAAGTATTATACCCCTTCAGGACGTTGTATTCAGGCCTTGGATTATAGCAATCGAAATGCTGACGGTAGTGTGGGTAAGGTACCAGATTCATTAAAGACCTTATTTAAAACGGAGAATGGAAGACCCGTTTATGATGGAGGAGGAGTTGATCCTGATTTCTCAACGCCAGAACGATCATTCTCACCAGTAACGATTGGTCTGTTAGCAGAAGATGCGATCTTCCAATTTGCCAATGAATATGATTTTGGATTGGGAGAGTTGAATTCAGGTGCTGAAATAGCGATTTCAGATCAACACTTCGGTGACTTTAAGGCTTGGCTCAATGACAAAACCATCGATTATTCATCAACACTTCAAAAGGAATTAGAGTCCTTCAAGATCTTGGCAGAAGAAACAGGCAGCTTTGATAAGATCGCTAAGCACATTGTTGCCTTAGAAGAAGCGATTCAAAATGACATGCAAGCCGATATTAACGAAGCAGAAGAAGAGATTAGATTCTTGTTAAAAGAAGAATTGGCCGGTAGGCTGTTCTTAGAAAAAGGTCAGATCGAGGCTGCATTTAATTCAGATGCTGAGGTGCAAAAGGCAATTGAGATCTTGTCAAACGAGGAATTATTGACAAAAACATTGGCTGGTCAATAAGTCAATGGAGTATTATTTACTGCTGTTTTTCTTAGGATTGGTTGGAGGCTTCCTGGCAGGGCTGATTGGTATTGGCGGTGGAGCAGTCTATGTGTTGATCTTGCCTTATTTGCTGATCGAAATGGGTTTTCCTCAAGAAGAGATCGTTCAATACACTATCGCCAATTCATTAGTAGGTACTTTCTTTGCAGCTCTATCGGCCAACGTGGTGCTTTACAGGCAGGGTAAGATCTATTGGAAAATGGTCATTTTAATAGGTGCTTTTGGTTCAGTTATTTCATTACTCTTATTGCGGTTCTTTGTGAACACGCCTATGTATTCTGTTACCGAATTCAATTTGGCAGTCATTGGTCTTATGATATTTATAATTTACAGAACAGTAAAACAGAATTGGAAAGCCGGCCCTCAAAAGGAAAAGGAGCTTGGCTTGACTGCATCGGCAGTGGTTGGTGGAGGCGCGGGTGCTGTTTCTGCATTATCAGGACTAGGAGGAGGAACCATAATTATTCCGATTTTAAACCTTGGGTTTCAGATGAATATGGTAAAAGCCAAATCTATTTCATTGGGAGTGATTCTCATTTCATCTTTAGCTGCATCAGTTTTCAATTTATTTGAAGTCCCAAATGTGGATTATGTAAATCAAAGCTATGGGTATATCGTTTGGCCACTAGCGCTTGTTATTTCTTTAGGTGTAGTCATAGGTTCGCCATTAGGAGTAAAGGTTTCAAATAAAATAAGTCAACAATCGATCACTATTATATTTGTGGTTTTCGTTTTTGTAGTCATTATTGATAAAGCTATTCAGCTGTTTTAACATGGCATTAATTCTAAGTATAGAAACATCTACAACGGTTTGTTCTGTTGCTTTAAATGAAGGAGTAGAAACCTTAGCCAGTGAAATTTTATTTGCTGAGCAAAGTCATTCTACCCATTTGACACTTTTGATCAAAGAGGTGTTTCACAAGGCAGGTAAAGTAATGAATGATTTATCGGCAGTAGCTGTATCAGAAGGCCCGGGTTCTTATACTGGGCTTCGAATAGGAGTGTCCACAGCTAAGGGGATTTGTTATACACTTGGGATTCCTCTCATTGGGGTATCCACCCTTCAAGCCATGGCACAACAAGCTGCCCAAACAGGTCAAGGTCAAAGCGCGGACCTTTTGATTCCTATGTTAGATGCTAGAAGAATGGAAGTATACACGGCTACCTTCGGCTTACACATGAACATGCTCAATGAGACCCAGCCGATGATTTTGGACGAGCAATCCTTTCAAGAAACTTTAGTTACGAATAAGGTGTTGTTTTTCGGAAATGGTTCAGATAAATACAGACCGCTGGTTAATTCTGAAAATGCCCAATTCTTAGATGACTTGATTCCGCAAGCTTGGGCAGTTGGAGAATTGGCTGCAGAAAAATTTGTAAACAAAAATTTTGTGGATGTAGCTTATTTTGAACCGAACTATTTAAAGGCATACAGGGCGACAACCCCTAAAAAGTTATTGTGATGGAGCAGGAGATCGTAAATAGAGTAGCAAGTAGTCCGTTGGTCACTATAGACCTGGAAGATATCTACGATAGAGGAGAAAGAGTAGAGTATGATATTGCTCAGAACCTCTATGAGGGGCTTATGCTTAGAGAGAAAGAGTTCAGGACATTTGTTAAAGAGCATGACTGGGAGCAATACAGGAACAAGAATGTTCGAGTCTTTTCTTCGGCTGATGCGATCATTCCTACATGGGCATTCATGTTGCTGGTAACAAAACTTCAGCCAGTCGCTAATTTTATTTTGGTAGGAACGAAAGAAGAATTTGAATTGGCACTGTTCAATATGCGCTTTGAGCAATTGGATTGGGCACAGTTTAATGAGAAGCCAGTAGTGGTAAAAGGTTGTGGCGATCTCGATATTTCCGAAACAATCTATGGTGAAATCACAAGGCGCTTGATGCCTAGGGTGAAATCGCTCATGTTTGGCGAACCTTGTAGTACTGTACCCGTCTATAAGCGCCCAAAACAACCAAAAAACTAGTCTTCAGCGGTTTAAGAAATAATTCAAATTTTATTTGAGTAAGGCTTGTTGCTTTGTCAAAAAGCTTTCTACATTTGCATCCCGCTTGAATGAAACGGGAGCTTCCTTTGAAGCTGTAAAAAAGATCTAAAAATAATTTTCAATTACTTTAGATTTTAAAAATACTTCTCTTACCTTTGCATCCGCTTTTGGCGCGAAGGTGTTGAGAGTTTTAAAAAACGGAGGCTTACAACGGTAAGTTTTTGAGAAGAAGCGGAGGGGTTTAGAAGCCTTATGAAGTTTCACGTTTACTGCGAAGAATCGGCATTTAGATATAACCATGAGTTAGCTATTGTAGAAGCGTCTAGATGTACAGGTTTATTACTTCTTAGGAATAAGGAGTCCAGTAGAGAAGTTCTTTGAATGAGTGATATACGATAGCGGACCGCTCGAAT
>CBFHYE010000177.1:0-29277 GCA_965659985.1 Roseivirga sp.
AAACCAGCAAATTGTCTGTAAAGGGGATTCCTTATATCGCGGTTGCCGATGCCCGTATCACACCTCAGGGAGATTCCTTGACTATTCTCGAAAACTCAAAGATCGATCAACTCACAAATGCCACCATCATTTTGGATACCATCAACGGTTACCACAGAATGTTCGATGCGACAGTTGACATTATTGATCGTGGGAGTTTTACAGGAAGAGCCACTTACGAATTGGTCAATGCCTTACAAGACACCTTCGCCATCAAGTTCGATGAATTCAGTTTTAAGCCTGCATCGGAAGAAATACCAGCACATACAACAGCAAGTGGGAGAGTAGCCGCTACAGAAGAGGTTAAAGTGTCTTCTGGTTTCATTTTCGAAGGTGATATCACCATGTACGCGTACAAAAAGGCGTTGGAGCTGAATGGTGCAGTAAAACTTGACCTTGCAGGGCTAAGTGAAAAGAATATCTGGATAGAATATAGCTCCAATGATGATATTTCAGAGGTGGTTATTCCATTTGATCAGGCGCTGACGCGACAAGGTCAACCCTTAAATGCTGGAATCCATTTTGATGCACGAGGAGAGATCTATATGTCTTTCATTACGGAAAAAAGAGATTATATGGATTTTGATTTCTTTGTGCCAAAAGGGGGTAATCTCTATTTTAACCCAGAGGAGAATGCTTTTAAGATCGATAATCCTTTAAAAGTTGAGGATCCTAATGCCCATTTCGCTGGCAGCATGTTCTCCTACAATGAAAAGAAACAAGAAGTGAGTTTTGAAGGGAGACTAGATTTCATTGGTGGACCGAGAGGAGAAAATATTCAATCGGCTGGAAAAGGTAGAGGGAACCTTGACTCGGCTAATTTTGAGGTTGAAACGATGCTTTTGATGTCTTTTGGGTTGTCTCCTGAAGGATTAGGTGCAATGGCCGGAGATCTTAAAAAAGTTGGTGAAGATAATGGCGTGGCCAAAGCATTAGACGATCGATCAGACCTGATCTATCGAGTTGCAGAATTTATTGGTGATGAAGCTACTCGACAATGGGACAACTCTTTCAGAATCGTTCCTGTTCCCTTGTTTGCGGCTTCTCAAGGACAAGAACTACAAAAAGACATTGTGATCTCAGACGTAAGTCTCAAGTGGTCAAAACAGAATAAGGCCTTTTATAGCGAGGGGAAGATTGGGGTTTCTAATATTTCGAATGTCAATTTGGATCAAGAAATGGGCGGTTTTGTTGAGGTGAGAAAAACCCCCGAGGGAGATATCATTACTTTGCTATTGGAGCTAACTGATGGTAATTGGTATTACTTCAATTATGACGGATATACGCTTGCCACGTTCTCTTCTAATGAGGACTTTAATGCGCTTGCAAATACATTTAACGCAGGGAAAAATAAGGTTGGCAATTTCAATACCCTGTTGATCTCACAAACAGAAGTGATTCAATGGGTAACAGACTTCAGAAAGCTCTACTATGGCATTGATGAACCTTACAGGTTATTAATGAAAGGTGAGTCTGCACAAAAGGTTAAAAAGAAAGAAACCTTATCTGGAGACGGCTTCTAGGTTTAGGTTTTTCTTTAAAGCAATTAGCCTCGACTCTCCTTTATATTGCCCCTTAATTCAATTAAATTCGCTGCAAATCATTTATAATGGGAAAGATAGATCAATTCATTGAGTCCAATAGAGATCGATTTTTAGAAGAGCTTTTTGAGCTGCTAAAAATTCCTTCTGTAAGTGCAGATAGTAAGTATCAGGCAGATGTAAGGAGAGCCGCTGATTTTATTCAGGGTAAACTCGTAGCTGCAGGTGCAGATCGCGTTGAGATCTGTGAAACCGCAGGTCATCCCATTGTTTATGGTGAAAAACTTGTCAATGAAAGTTTGCCTACCGTTTTGGTTTATGGGCATTATGATGTTCAACCGCCAGATCCGATAGATCTATGGGATTCGCCACCATTTGAACCAGTCATCAAAAAGACAGAATTACATCCTGAGGGAGCCATATTTGCCAGAGGTTCTGCCGATGACAAAGGGCAAATGTACATGCATATCAAAGCCTTTGAGGCCATGATGAATAATGGTGGCTTGCCTTGTAATGTGAAGTTCATTATTGAAGGCGAAGAAGAAGTGGGCTCAGATCACTTGGAAGAATTCCTTGCTGAGAATAAAGAAATGTTGAAAGCTGATATTGTGTTGGTTTCTGATACTGATATGGTCAGTAATGAGACTCCTTCTATAACAGTTGGCCTCAGAGGGCTGAGCTATGTAGAAGTAGAAGTGACCGGCCCTAATAGAGACCTGCACTCGGGGCTTTATGGTGGAGGGGTGCCCAACCCTATCAACATTTTGGCTGAAATGATCGCTTCATTAAAGGATGAAAAGCAAAGGATCAATATTCCAGGATTCTATAACGATGTACAAGAATTGCATCCTGCGGAAAGGGTTGATTTGAATAAGGCGCCTTTTGATTTGGGTGACTACAAAAAATCTATTGGACTCTCTGATGTTGAAGGTGAAGACGGCTTTACTGTATTAGAAAGAACATCCATTCGTCCAACGCTAGATGTAAATGGTATTTGGGGTGGATACACAGGCGAAGGAGCTAAAACAGTGATCGCTTCGAAGGCTTACGCCAAGATCTCGATGCGATTAGTGCCAAATCAAGACCCAGATAAGATCACGAAACTTTTCCAACAGCATTTTGAGTCTATCGCTCCAAAATCTGTCAAAGTAAAGGTCACGCCACATCATGGTGGGCAGCCTGCAGTTACACCTACGGACTCTGTTGCCTACAAAGCGGCAGCAAAAGCGATGAAGACTACTTTTGGGAAAGACCCAATCCCATACAGAGGAGGTGGGAGCATACCAATTGTAGCGCTATTTGAGCAGATTTTAGATTGCAAGACCGTATTGATGGGCTTTGGCTTAGATACTGATGCTATTCACTCTCCAAACGAGCATTATGGCGTGTTCAATTACTTCAAAGGAATTGAGACCATTCCGCATTTCTTCCAAAATTTCACAGAAATGTCTTCGTCAAAATAATTGAATTTATACCACGTTCTATGTGTTGATATTTCATTATGAGAAAGCTGTTATCCTTAGCCGTTCTTTTATTACTCAGTGCTTCGCTATTTGGGCAGGTACAGATTACAACGAGTTGGACTTTCGATGCTTTACCGAAAGATGTCAAGGTTGGAGATGAGGTCGAGCTGATTTTTAATGTGAGTATCATTAAAGAATGGTACATCTATACTACAAAGCAAAAGGAGAGCGTAATGGCCATTCCTGCTACGCCATACTTTGAGGCCAATGATACTTACGAGCTGGTCGGTGAGTTTTATGGTGTAGATCCGAAATATAAGTATGATGATATTTGGGGAGATACGGTTGAGTACTTCAAAACATCGGGGCAGTTTAGGCAAACGATCAAGATCTTAAAACCCAATGCCGAGATAAGAGGCTTACTCGAGTATCAAACGTGTTCGGACGTCACCGGCCTTTGTGTACTCTACGAAGATGAGTTTGACTTTGATATGATCAATGTTGAAGGTTCTGATCAAATGAAAGAGGAACCCTCACCAACAGATGAGTCCGACTACGAAACGAAGAATTTTGGTAAAAACGTCAAGCCGATAAATAACGGTGAATCATTATGGGGCTTCTTTTTAGGAGCCTTTTTGTTTGGCCTAGCGGCTTTGCTTACACCATGTGTTTTTCCGATGATTCCAATGACGGTCGCATTCTTTACGAATGACAAGCAATCTAGAGCTCAGGCAAAAGGGAAGGCGGTTTTCTATGGCTTTTCCATTATCGCCATCTATATATTGATCGGGCTTGTTTTTACAAGTTTTTTTGGAGTGGGTTTGGCTAATGACCTCGCAACGGGAGCTGTGCCGAACATCATCTTCTTTGCAGTGTTCCTGATCTTTGCCATTTCCTTCTTCGGTTATTTTGAGATCAACTTACCGAATGGGTTCATCAATAAAATGGATCGAAAAGCAGATAAGGGAGGATTACTTGGTGTTTTCTTTATGGCGTTTACGCTAGTATTGGTAAGCTTTTCGTGTACCGGGCCAATTGTTGGGACAGTTTTGATTCAGTCTTTTCAGGGAGAAGTGATCAAGCCTGTTGTGGGGATGTTGGGCTTTTCATCTGCTTTTGCCATTCCATTTACAGTATTCGCATTCTTCCCAGGATTATTGAAGGGTTTGCCTAAATCCGGTGGTTGGCTAAATACCGTCAAGGTAGTTTTAGGTTTCATCGAGCTTGGGCTTGGCTTTAAGTTTTTAAGTATTGCTGATCAAGCATATCATTGGGGCATACTTGACCGAGAGATCTTCATTGCCATATGGTTTTTACTTGCGCTAGGCCTGGCTTTGTACCTATTTGGCTTCATCCGGTTTCCGCATGATGACAAAAAGGCCAGTTTGGGCATAGGCAGGTTAGGATTAGGCTTGGCTTCTTTGGTTTTTGCGATCTATTTATTTGGAGGATTTACAGGAGGAAAGCTCAATGCTCTTGCAGGGTATTTACCTCCGATCAAACAAACAGATTTCTCATTTCAAGTGGCTTTGGGTTTGAAAGAACCACCGCAACGCTCGGCAGTAGCACCAGAAGCATTCGATGGCATAGTTAAGCATGCGGACTTCTTGGAATTACCTCACGACCTTAAAGGGTTTTTTGACTACGATCAAGCGATAGCGTTCGCAAGAGAGGTGAACAAGCCCTTGTTCATTGATTTTACCGGCCATGGCTGTGTCAACTGCAGAAAGATGGAGCAGAATGTTTGGTCTGACCCTAGGGTACTTAAATTGTTGAATGAAGAATTTGTTTTGGTTGCACTTTATGTAGATGATAAAACCGAACTTCCAGAAAAAGAGTGGTATTCATCAACTTTTGACGGCCGGGTTAAAAAGACGGTTGGTAAACAAAACTTTGATTTTCAGATCGTAAAGTTCAATGGCAATGCTCAGCCTTATTATGTATTGTTAGACAATGAAGAAGAGTTACTTCACGAACCTGTGGCATACTTGCCTGAGGCTGATCAATTCTTAGCTTTTTTAGAAAAGGCTTTAAATCGGTTTAAATTAGGAAGTTGATCCGATAGATATATTTATTCGTGATTGGCATCTTAAAACCTTATTTTTGCCGTTCTAGGGAAAAGTAATTCCATGAATAAAAAGTTACTCACCATTGTAATACTGGTTATCATTACGGTAGCACTGACTATTGGTTATTTCAATGCCAATGTAAAAAGTGAACCTATTGAAGAGCCATTGGTGGTTGAAGAACCTATTGAGGAGATAAAAGAAACAGAATATCTCTTTGGAATTTCTTTAGATGAATACCAAGTCGTTCAAGGGCAGATCAAAAGAAACGAAACCTTTGCTGACATTGTAAATCCCTATAATGTTGGCCTTCAGGATATTTTTACTATCGATCGAATTTCAGAGGAAGTTTTTAGCGTAAGAAAGCTCGTTCCGAGAAAAGATTATACCCTTTTTTACCAAGAAGATTCCTTACAAAGAGCTGCCTATTTCGTCTATGAGCCCAATGCAACAGAATATATTGTTTATCAATTAAAAGATAGTCTTGGTGTTTTTAGGCATGAAAGAGAGATTCAAGTCGTAGAAAAAACGATGACTGGCGTTATCACTGAATCATTAGACCAAGCCATTAGAGATCAAGGAGGTACCGCGGCTCTTGTTAACGCTATGGCAGATCTTTATGGTTGGCAAATGGACATGCGTACCCTGCGTAAAGGCGATTGGTTCAAGCTGATTTATGAAGAGATGAAGGTTGAGGATGAGTTCATCGGTATCAAAAATATAATTGGGGCGGAATTCAATCATATCAACAATTCATATTTAGCTTATGCATATGATGACGGCAGCGGCCTTACTTATTATGATGAGCAAGGAGAAAGCATGCAGAAAGCTTTTTTGAGATATCCTGTTGAATACTCCAGGATCTCTTCTCGATATAATCCAAGAAGGTTTCACCCTGTTCTAAAGAGAACAAGACCACATTTGGGAACTGACTATGCTGCAAGCAGAGGCACACCGATCAAGGCAGCAGGTGATGGGGTGATTGTGGCCAGAGGCTGGACAAACGGAAACGGGAATTATGTCAAAATTAAACATAATGGAACCTATACAACCGGGTACTTACATATGAGCCGTTTCGGTAAATTCAAAAATGGACAAAGAGTGAAAAAAGGGGATGTTATCGGTTATGTCGGAAAAACAGGTTTAGCTACGGGATATCATCTTTGTTTTAGATTTTGGAAGCGAGGTAGACAAGTTGATTTCCTTAGAGAAAAGTTGCCAGCAGAAGAGCCATTGGCAGAAGAACATTTGTTGAGTTTTGAAGCACAGATGAAGCTGGTCAATAAAAAGCTTCAAGATATTCAAGGGACTCGAGCTGATAATAGCTACTCTGCCAGTTCCAATTAGTAGAAAGCATCTAAATGCATATAAATAAACTTTTGGTATCGTCAACTTTGTCATTTTTAACTATTTTAGACAGCTTGAGCAGCTTTCATCAATGAGACAATGGATCGCCTTCATTTTCTTTATCTTTTGCATTTCACTGCAATCTAATGCCCAGACTGCTGGACAGACTACTGTGCAATGGGCAACATCCGTTTTAGAAGTATCTTCAGAATTAACTGAGCTTGAGCATTCAGCTAGACAAGTGCTTGGCAGACCCAATGTACTTCCCGCAGGGGGCAGTAATACAAGCGCCTGGAGGCCCTATAAGCCCAACTAAGTAGAATTTATAAAGGTTGAGTTCAATCTAGCCATGCCGATAAAACAGATTGCGATCGGTGAGACTTTTAATCCTGTTGCGATCTCTTTGAGTCTTCCAGAATTGAAACGAGACACATTCGAAGTGCTTAATGCACAAAGACAAGAACTAGGATTGCCACCGATAAGTCCAAATGCAATTATCAATGGGGTTGGTTCTCCAGTGATCAATAACGTAAACGCTCCGGTAATTTTGGCCGCTACCGGTGCTAGTTTTATCATTAGGAATGTCTTTTTTGATTTTGATAAGGACTTACTTAAAGAGCAATCTTGGGTTGAGATTAGAAATCTCGTACAATTCATGAATGATTACCCAAATGCCATCGTAGAATTGGCAGGTCATACAGATAGCTACGGAACGGATGACTATAATGTGGATCTCTCAATGAGAAGAGTTGAGGCCGTCAAGAAAGGGATTGTGTCCTTGGGTGTTGATGAGGATCGGCTGAGACTTGTATGGTATGGAGAAACCGTGCCAATTGCTACCAACCGAACGAGAGAAGGTAGAGCACTCAATAGAAGGGTGGAATTTACTATTCTGAAGTTGGAGTAAATTGGGCGTAAACTTTGCCCGGATCTAGCATGCTCAATTGCTCTTTATAGACCTCCAAGAGCTGGTTCTTTTCATCAGATTTTAAGTTCTGATGGTTTCGGATTTTATTGATCACCAATTGCATGAGCATCCTATTCTTTTCAGTTGGATACTTAAAAAAGGCCTCTACCGCATGATTTATGCTCTCTATATATGACTTTTCATTATACATTTTGACTGACTCATTGAAATGCTGCAGAGCCAGTAATTCTTGCAAACCAATGGTTTTGTAGGGAGTTGATTCATGAATTTGTCGAGGCGCTTGCGAGCTTGCAATGGTCTGAAACCAATTGACATTTGTGGTCATTTCATCGCCATTTGTCATTAGAATTTTACTCTCTGATGTAATAAAACCTTCTTTGGGCAGGGTAGATTCTAAGTAAACGACTTGGTCTTCAAGGTTTACTTTGATGAACACATGATTTGGCAATTCTATGATTTCAAAATTAAAATCAAAATGTTCAAGTAGGAGTGCATATAGTACCGTTCCTGAAAGACAACCATATGATCCTGATGAAATAGTTTCATCTACAGAGGCCAGGCTATTGTATTTGAAAAGCATGCGATGGTGGGTCTTGTAAAAAAGACTTCGTAGAAACGTTATGTCTTCATTTCCTCTCTCTCGCTTTCGCTCTAATTTTGATACCAAACGATCAAACCGATTATAGTCTTTATTGCTGATCTGATTATCATGGTCGAATAAGAATTGAGTAATGTTACTTTTTAATTGTTTGTTTGACTGGCTGTAAAGAGGGGCGTGCAAGATCATCGCGACAGTCGCGATCAGTAGTAATTTCCATGTTTTTATACCCTTCATCTCTTGCCTTTGTTCCTCATTGCTATTAGCCATAAACCAATCAGCATAATACTAAGGTAACATTAAGTTAACATTAAAGCAAATTATGTAAAATTGACTTTCCTTATTGAGGTTATATGGCAACTGCGTAAAATTTACTTAACATTAAGTACATCATATAAATCACCTTGTCTCCTTTTGATATTTTAAGCTTATTGCGCCCATTCTTTATGAGTACAAGAAAAGTCGCAAAGTCAGTTAGAGTTTATCGAGGTCTTCACAAGTATTTTGGGCTGGTGTTAGCCTTAATCGTAGTTATAAGTGCAGTTACAGGTGTTTTTTTAGCCTGGAAAAAACAGTCTGCTCTTTTACAGCCACCAACATTAAATGGAGTGACTACAGATGCTCAACAATATGCTCCTGTTAATGAAATGATGGATAAAGCTGCAAGCGCAGTAGATAGCATAGGCCTTACAATTGCGAATCTTGACAGAGTAGAATATAGAGCAACAAGAGGCATTGCAAAGGTCATTTTTGATACGGGGAATTGGGAGGTACAGATTGACGCTAAAACTCTTGACGTACTTTCTGTGGCAAAACGACATTCTGATTGGATAGAGCAATTACATGACGGTTCTATTATTTCTGAAGTCTTTAAAATCACTTCCATGAATGTCCTTGGTATTGGTTTACTCTTTCTAGTGGCTTCTGGCTTGTGGCTTTGGTACGGTCCTAAAAAGATCAAAAGGCTGAAAAAATAGGAGACCTTATCCTCCGTAAATCTCCGAACTCGATTTCTGGATTTGATTTTGCCTAAATTCAATTAGATTTTATTGAATATGAAAAAGGTGCTCAAGGTCATTGGTGTGCTATTCCTGATATGCGTTCTCGCACTGGTGCTCATACCGGTTGTTTTTAAGGACAAGATCAAACAACTGGTTTTGAATGAGTTTGCCAAATCAGACCACAGCTACCTTATATTTTACTGACGTTAATTTGTCTGCCTTTAGTAGTTTTCCTGATCTTGGTATAGAAGACTTTGGCATTGTCGGTACTGATCTGTTTGAAGGAGATACGCTCGTAAGCTCTCAATCGTTTCATACATCTATAGGTCTGAAAGAATTGCTTTTCGATGATGAAGTTGTCATTAAAGAAATTGCATTCGACTCTCCAACAATCACTTTGATCACATTAACGGATGGCCAAGTTAAAGCAGGCTGAGGATTCAGTCAATGCACGGGTTGATGCACAGTTGGCAAAGGCAGAAGCTCAACTTGATTCATTGATCGCTAATAAAAACGGATAGCTTAACCACGGAAGTTTTAGATAAAATTGTAGTAACAAAAGCCAAGGATTCTACAATTGAGGAAGCGAAAGAAAAGGCAAAAAGTGTTCTTAAAGGTCTTTTGAAAAAGAAAAAGAAGAAGAATAATGATAATTAACAAAGCCTTAAACTAACCTTAAATCAACTTATTGGAATTTGAATCGTCATTACTTTAGACTTGCAATATAATGGCGAAAATAAATCCACATATCGATCTTGGAACAGGATATGTTCAATTGTCTAAACTGCCCTTTGATCAATCTTTACAGTTGAGATCATGGTTGCCCATGACCTCAATGATTAATTTGAGCACTCAGGAAGGGCAGGTCAATGATGCGATTCAGTATAGCGAATATGAATATTGGTTTGACTATCATTTTATGGCTAACCAAGAATCAGATTTCGAAGTTTGATCACTTCCAGCCATTTTGCTCAATGTCCTCAACAGCACTGATCACTTTTGATTTAAGTTGCTCTTTATAGACTTCTATTTTTCTGCCTACTTCATTATCAAAAGCACCTATCATTTGAGCTGCCAAGATCCCAGCGTTCAGTGCTCCATCAAGTGCAACTGTTGCTACCGGTACACCACCAGGCATTTGGAGGATAGAGAGTACAGAATCCCAGCCATCAATCGAGTTTCTTGACTTTACAGGAACTCCGATTACAGGCAATGGCGTCAGTGATGCTACCATACCAGGTAAATGAGCAGCACCTCCAGCACCGGCAATGATCACTTTAATACCCTTATCTTTTGCAGAACGCGCATAGTCAAACATTCTATCAGGGGTTCTGTGGGCAGAAACGATGGTAACTTCACAGCCAACTCCAAGTTCTTCAAGAACTTCAGCTGCCTGTTTCATGATCGGAAGATCAGATTTACTACCCATGATGATGCCTACTTGTACTTTGCTCATGCTTTGATCTTTAAGGTCTCTTTAACGAATTTAATCTTTTCTTTTAACTCAGTTATATCCAAATCGCTAATGGTTGCATGTCCCATTTTACGGAACGGTTTGGTGATCTTTTTTCCATAAAGGTGTACATGGACACCTGCTTTATTCAATATCTCGTCCATGCCTTCATATTGAGCATCTCCAGTAAACCCATCTTCTCCTAATAAATTCACCATAGCCGCAGGTCTGAGCGTATCGGTGTCTCCTAAAGGCCAGTTCAAGATTGCCCTCAAGTGCTGTTCAAACTGCGAAGTCACATTGCCCTCAATGGTTTGATGGCCACTATTATGGGTTCGTGGTGCGATTTCATTCACGAGAATTCGTCCATCTTTGGTTAAGAACATTTCGATAGCTAGCAAGCCAACCATGTCAATTTTGTCAATCACCTCCTTGGCCAGGCTTTGCGCTTTTTGTTCAACCTTTTCGGAGATATCAGCAGGAGAGATCAAGTATTCCACAAGGTTATGCTCGGGATGAAAGACCATTTCTACCGTTGGAAAGGTAATGACTTCACCTTTTTTGTTCTTTGCAACGATCACCGCTAATTCTTTCTCAAAATCAACGAGCTTTTCAACGAAACCTGGTTTGTCGAATGCCTTATCTAGGTCATTCGCTGATTTGATCACCTGAACGCCACGGCCATCATAGCCTTCGGTAGCCAGCTTATTTACGAAAGGCAAGAAATGAGCTTTTGAGCGAACATCTTCTGCATTTTGGGTTTCCACAAATTCTGCGGTAGGTATCCCGTGTTTTAAATAAAATTGCTTTTGATGAAGCTTGTTCTGAATCAACTCAATAATGTGAGGCTGCGGATATACCTGCTTTCCTTCTGACTCTAATTGCTTCAGTGCTTTTGTATTGACATTCTCGATCTCAATGGTGATGACATCTTTGTCCGCTCCAAAAGCCATTACGGTATCGAAATCCGTAAGTTGGCCTACTGTAAAGGTTGTCGCAATGTCTTTGCATGGGGCATTGGCGTCTGGATCTAAGATGTGAACTTGTAGATTGAAATCTATTGCTGATTGGATCAGCATTCTTCCTAACTGTCCTCCACCAAGTACACCTAAACGAATATTTGAGTTAAAGCTCATAAATGAAATTTCTTGACCGCAAAGGTATTATTTTCTAAGAAATCGATCATTCTTCAGGAATATCAATCCCCATATTTTGCATAAGTTTTGTTGCATTAAAGCTTTTGCAAATACCCTCTGTGAGTGTGTAGTCAAAGATGATCTCATCTCCTTTTATAACGCTATTGAAGCTATAGTTTTTCACTCCGTTTAATTGATTGGCCAAGGAGCCAAGTACAAGGTCATGTGTTGAAACCAAACCAAAGGCATAAGCACTATTGAGTTGCTTTATCAAAGAAATAGCTCCTTTGTGTCTGTCTTCTGAGTTTGTTCCTTTTAAAACTTCATCGATCATGAAAAGGGTGGGCACTTGATTATTAATGCTATCAAGTAGTTTTTTAAGCCTCTTTAATTCGGCATAGAAAGAGGATACGTTCTCCTCGAGCTCGTCTTTGGTTCGCATGCTTGTAAAGACTTGCGTAATGCTGAATTTCATAAAATCTGCACAGATAGGAGCACCTGCTTGAGCAAGTACCATATTCACGCCAAGGGTTCTTAAAAAAGTACTCTTACCGCTCATGTTTGAACCAGTGATCAAGCAAATTCCACCTTTACCCTTAAATGTAAATTCGTTGTTCACGCGTTTTTCTCTATTGATCAATGGATGGCCTAGACCAATCGCTTCAATAGAAAAAGGCTCATCATCAACTTTGGGGAAAGTGTTTTGTGGGTTTGAAAAGGCATAGCCAGCAAGACTGTTCAGTGCATCCATTTCTGCCATGGTTTCAAACCATTTTTGCAGTTCTAGTTTATTCTGTTCTTTCCATTTATGAATTCTGATCAACCAATAGACATCTAAGAGTAATAGAAAGTCAAAGAGGACATACATCATGTTCGAGCGATTATGTACTGTATCGAGCAGAAACTTTAATTGTGTAAGGGTTTTGGCCGCGCTTTGGTCTTTTTGGTGAAGTGCTGTTTGTATTTGTCTTAGGTGACTGTCTTTTAGTTTTTCTTTTTCAACCAATAAAATAAGGTCTTTCAAGACACCTACAGATTGATATCCATTTTCAGTTTGTTTGCTGATCTCCATTAATGGATTAAAAGCTATGCTGAGAATGATCATATTGAAAAATATCATTAGGAACGACCAGCCGAGTTCTAAATAGCCCAATGAATAGCCAATAATACTACTTAGAGTCAACAGTGGGAATATGATCAATAGAACCTGGAGTAATGCTTTTCTTTTGAGCGGCTGATCATCTTTTAACCACCGCAGAAAAACTTCTTTGGAGCCTTTAGCAGATTCATTTATTCTACCACTTGCCTCAAAGTATTGTCTAAAGTCAACGAGGTTTTTCAGCTCTTTGACTGCGTTTTGCCTCTTCTCAATAGTCGATTTGTTCGATAAATGGCTCAACCAGTTCGCCAGTAGCTTTTTGCCGTCAGAAGTAGCGGTCCTATTGACAAACTGAAAGAGAGAGTGTTTACCAAAAATGTCTAGGTCCTCATGATATGGATGGTGAACATCATAGAATTCCTTTCCATCATCAAATTCGGAGAGCTGTAATCTCATTCTCTTGAGCTCGTCTTGATTGATCTCAAATAATGCTTGTTGTTTAATCAATGCTGCTCTCACTTTTTGATGCAGTTTCAATAAGACAACGAATAGAACGACAAAGACTAATGTGATGACTCCAACCAAGCTGGAATTACCATCATTAGCACCTTGGATAATAAGAATAATAGCCGCGAGAAAACTTAGGATACGGATAAAGCTAAAGCGCTTAGAGCGATTTTTAAGCTCAGAAACTTTTTGCTGATATTCGCTAGCTCTTTTTTCAAAGATGACTTGGGTATCTTTCAATGAAAAAGTAGTTTAATTAATGAGAATTTGAATTTTTCGAAATTGTACGAAACTAGTGAATTCAATCAAGCATTCAATTTGGATTTTCTTTAATATCTTACATCCATCGCTGATTTTTATTTGTGGAAGAAGACGAGATAAAGTTACTGGCTGATTTTTTAAAAGGAGATCAGAATGCTTTTGGAAAGCTTTTCTCATTGCATTATGAGGGCGCGTGCCGCTATGTTATTCGTTTGATCAAAGATGATGACACCACCGAAGAAATCGTTCAAGCGACATTTGTTAATATTTGGGAAAAGCGAGGGCAGATCAATCCGGATGTATCTTTCAAATCATATCTTTTTCGTTCGGCTTACAATACAGCTTTAAATTATTTGAAGCATAGAAAGGTTGTCGCCACTTATGTAAATAAAAAGCAGGATAATATTGCCGTGAGCAGAGCGAGTTATGTCAGTCATCAACCTGATTTTGAGATCCAGAACAGGATAAAAGATGCATTGGAATCACTGCCTCCCCAATGTCAGAGAGTATTTCGCCTGAGTAGGGAAGAGGGGCTAAAATACCATGAGATCGCAGATGAATTAGGAATATCAAAAAAGACGGTTGAAGTACATATGGGTAAGGCGCTTAAGTTATTAAGAGCGGCATTAAAGGATTATTTAACAATTATTCTTCCTTTGTTTATCTTTTTATAAGGGTAAACAAGGTGAGTGTTGTTACATTTAAACAGAATACGCCAATAAAATGCATGAGAAGGTAGCCAAGTATTTGGCCAACGAAATGGAGGAGAGAGAGAGGCTTGAATTTGAAAGCCTATTGGTAGAGGATAATTCTCTGCAGGAGGAGCTTTTTGCCCAAATCGAAATATTGGAAGAACATACTAAAAGCAGTCAAAGATTTAATGCTTCAAAGGCCTATGCTCAAGTAGAGGGCCAGCTCAAGTCAACTAAAGTGGTGAACATGCCGCAAAAAAGAGGCTTCAGCTTCTTAAAAGTTGCCGCTACTTTATTGATCGTTCTAACAGCAGGATTTTTTATCACGAAGAGTATTTCGGACACAGAGGAAGAGGCTCCTTTAGTATTTGAAACTAGTACTGCGATAGACACATTTACACTTTCAGATGGTACACAGATCAGGCTCAATGCTAATTCAAGATTAGAAATTGCAAATGACTTCGGTGTTAAGAACCGAGAGGTAAAACTCATTGGTGCTGCCAATTTTGATGTAGCCAGAAATGAAGATCTTCCTTTCGTAATCAATGCAAATAATGGAAGTGTAGAGGTGCTCGGTACTGTTTTTGAAGTCAACGCCTATCCAGAGCGAGATGTTGAATTGAATGTAGCAGAAGGCAAGGTGAAGTTCGCATCTAAAATTGTTGAGAAGGAGGATTTATTTGAGGCTGGAGATACTGGTTTATTAACAGCTAATGGTAAGGAGTTGATAAAAACAAAGAGGAAGAATGAAAATTATGCTGCATGGTGGACAAATAGGCTGGTTTTTGAAGAAGCAAGCTTTGAGGAGGTCTTCAAAGACCTAGAAAAGACTTACCATGTACAGATTCAATTTGATGAATCGCTTTCTAATTGTGCATGGAGCGCTATACTCGAAGATTATACGCTTACCGAAGCTTTGGAAGTGCTTAAAACAACTTACCCAAATATCTCCAAGATCGAGATCAAAGATTCTCTTATAAAATTAGAAGGAACCGCATGTAACAATTAAATTGGTGCATGCTCAGGAAATTTTTGATTTCCATTTTCTGTTTCAGTTGCCTTTATTTATCCGCCCAAGACACTAAGTCTGTCTTAGACAAAAGGATTTCTATTGACTTTAATAATGCCAATCTACCGGCCGCTTTACGTCAACTTAATCGTCAATCCAAAATCAGTTTTTCCTATAATAGCAGCATTATTCCAAAAGAGAATCGACTGACAAAGTCTTATCAAGAAATTCAAGTCAGAGAGATCTTAGATGATATTTTCGATGGCGTTGATCTTTATTATAGAGAATTCAAGAATACTATTTTTGTATTAGTTCAAGAATACAGCGATCGAAAGATCAGTGGTACTGTTGTTGATAGCGAAAATAAAGAGCCTCTACCCTTTGCCAATGTTTTTGTTGATAACTCGACACTTGGCGATGCCACTAATTTAAATGGCCAATTCAGCATTGAAAATGTACCTAATAGTTCAGTAGAGGTAGTTGTTTCATATGTAGGCTACAAGAGTAAATCGATTCGTGTAGACTACGAGAGAGGAGCTGTGGTCGCAGATTTAATCATTCCATTAGAACTAGATGAGATTGCACTAGAGAGCATTCAGGTTGTCGGTAAGAACAGGCGAAGGCTCAATCGTGATGAGAGACGGTCTTTTCGGAATTTCAAGGATGAGTTTATTGGCAGGTCTGACAATGCGGATGATTGCCAACTCATTAATCCGCAAATTCTAAATATTGATATGCTGGATTCCAATAATAATTACTCTGTTACAGCTGACGAAATTCTTTATGTAGAGAATAACGCTTTGGGTTATAGAATCGGATATTTATTAGATGAATTTCGTTTTGTGAATGGCCAAAAGATGCTAGTCGGTAATGCCAAGTTTGAGCAAATGGAACCAAGATCTAGGCGGCAGTTTCGTAGGTGGAAAGAAGCGCGCGAAAAGGCCTATAATGGTTCTTTACAACATTTTTTAAATGCCCTGATAGAAGAAAGACTAGAAGAAGAAGGCTTTTTGGTCAATGTGGTCCAATATGATTCAGTTACCTCTGAATATACTACCCCGCTGAACCCTCCTGCTGTCGATGACATTATTACTATTACTAAAACGGAGGATCCTTTTGTCTACCAGTTTAAAACGACATCGGATATTGAAGTGACATTTACCAAAGCCTATGAGGATGACAAGTATAAGAAGCTATATAGAAGTTCATCAAGAAGTGGAAATTTTAAGTATACAGATAAGAAATCTAGATCTTCCATAGCCGTGGGAGACCAAAGTGTAAATAGTTACCAGATCATGGGCTTAGAATTAAGCGAGGTCGAATTATTCCAAAAGTCTATTTTATTTTTTGAGGAGCGGGAATTGAAGATCCTCTATCCTGGGCAGTTTACCGATGGTAGCGCGTATTACATAGGTGGTTGGTGGCGCTGGGGAGCATTTTCAGACATGGTGCCATTAAACTATCGGCCAGATCAAGAATAGACTTGATAGACAATAAATGCAGCTGCATAAGCTACCACGGTCATATAGATCAATTGTAAAAGTGGCCATTTCCATCCTTTAGTTTCTCGATAGACAACAGCTAAAGTACTCATGCACTGCATCGCAAAGGCGTAAAAGACCATTAATGACCAACCTACTGCAGGTGTGTAAACAGGGCCGCCAGTTTCAGGATTCACTTCATTTTTAAGCCTTTCCCTAATGGTTACCTCATCTTCTTCACTTGCCCCAATACTATAGATCGTGCTGATGGTTCCTACAAAGACTTCTCTTGCAGCAAATGAGGTGATCAATGCAATGCCGATCTTCCAATCATAACCTAAAGGTTTGATTGCGGGCTCAATTAGTTTACCAAAAGAGCCTGCCAGGGAATGTTCCAGCTTAAAGGAAGCCAATTGGTTATCATAGGCTTCTTCGGTAGCGTTGGGAGGCATATTGCCTTGTACAATACGCTCTGCATTTTTGAACTCCTCGTTTATTCCATAGGAAGCCATGGCCCATAAAATGATTGAGATTGCGATGATCACTTTTCCTGCTTCAACTACAAAGGTGAAAGTTTTATCGTAGATGGTAAGTCCAACATTCTTCCAGCTGGGCCATTTATAAGAAGGCAATTCCATTACGAAATAGTTACTGTGCTTCGCTTTGATCAAAAATCTCAGTAAGGCAGCGGACCCAATAGCCGCAACAAAGCCTAGTAAGTACATAGCCGTAAGCGCAAGACCTTGCATATTGAAGATCCAAAACTTGTCGTCTTCAGGAATAATCAATCCGATAAGAATAGTGTAAACGGGAAGTCTTGCAGAACAAGACATAAATGGGGTGACAAAAATAGTGATGAGTCTGTCTTTCCAGCTTTCAATGGACCGGGTTGACATGATCGCGGGAATTGCACAAGCCATACCAGACACAAGTGGTACAACGCTTTTGCCACTTAAACCGAAATTTCTCATGATCCTGTCCATTAAAAAGACAGCGCGAGCCATATAACCGGTTTCCTCTAGTAATGAGATAAAGGCGAAAAGAATGGCTATTTGAGGTATAAATACAAGAACTCCGGCTAAGCCTGCTATAACACCATCAGTTAATAGGTCGTTCAATATGCCAGCGGGCAGCGCATTTTTAGTAAAACCAGAAACCTCTGCAAAGGCATTTTCAATCAATGTCATTGGCCAGTCTGCCCAAGCGAAAATGGCTTGAAAGATGAGAAGGATGACACCAAAAAATAACAAATAACCGAGAACAGGATGAGTTAGAATGCTATCGATCTTTTGGTTGACAAGCTCTTTCGGCTTCTCTGATTTGAGGTTGCGGGCAACAACCTCTTCAATTTTTGCATAACGCGCCTTAGACTCCTCCTTTTGAATATCAACCTTATCGAATCCATGTTTATCACGGATCTTTTTGATCAAGCCGATCTGCTCATCTGAAAGGTAGCTGGCATATTCAAGATGTTGGGCCAACTGATAAGCGTAGTACGCATTATCAGAGTCGATATGCTTTTCGATCTCTTCAACGACTTCAGGACAAAATTCTTTAGGGTCTTGAAAAAGGGTTTTGGATACCTTTCCTCCCGATTCGATGGCTGCACGGATGTTTTTTAAACCAGCCTTAGTTCTTGAATTTGCTGTAATTATTTGAACGCCCAGGTCGATCTGCAGATTTCGAATATCGATACGAAGACCTCTTTTATCAGCAACATCGATCATGTTAAGAATAAATATACAAGGTATACCGAGATCTCTGATTTGAGTAAATAGGAGTAAATTTCTGCGAAGGTTGGTCGTGTCTGCTACGACCAATATTAAGTCTGGATGTTGCGGGTGGTCCTTGTCAAGAATGACCTCCTGTACCACTTGTTCGTCAAGCGATTTTGGATAAATGCTATAGCATCCAGGAAGATCCACCAATTCGACTTTTCTGCCATCTGATAATTTGAAGGAGCCAGATTTTTTATCTACCGTTATTCCAGGGAAATTTCCTGTCTTTTGATTAAGCCCCGTTAAGAGATTAAAGATGGTAGTCTTACCAGAGTTAGGGTTCCCTATAAGTGCTACAGTGAGGTCAGACAAAACAAACGGCTTAGTCTTCTAGAAGAACTTTTTTGGCATCACGCTTTCTGATAGAAAGGCAATAATCGGATACGGACACGGCTATAGGATCACCAAATGGTGCAATCAGCTGTATTTTGATCTCTGTACCTGGTAAACATCCCATTTCCATAAGTTTTATGGAAAGATCTTTATCCAAGAAATCTTTAATTCTTGCTGTCTGGTTGATTTTAAGCTCGCTTAAATTTCTCAATCTTTATTTAGATTAATTTTAAAGAACGCAAGTTACATCCGTATCAGAATAAAACCAAGCCTCTCTAATTATTTAGGACTCAAGATCCATTTTGAGTGTAACAAAGGTTGCCATTTAACACTGGAAAGGTCAATTTCTGGATCGATTAGTTGGTGTTCTGGTCCCAAATTCAATCGTACTTTTGATATGGCATTTATGCTTACATCACCAATACCTTCCTTTTCATACTTGTCTTCTAAGTATTGTGCAAATTGCCAGATCATATCTGGTTTGGTGGCAATGGACCGCGATTGCTTTGGCGTTAGATAATCTCTTGGTTGAACCATCCAGGTAGAGTCACTTGATGAAACTTTGTAGGAAAGGTTTCCTGATTTAATCCTTAGCATCATTCGCCAGGCGAGTCTATGCCCCTCTTCTGTATAGAAGACATTTCCCAGATAGAGATGATGTCTCAGTGGTAAATAGATCTGTACGGAGAAGTAAATTGCGAATCCGATAAGAATCAACTGCTGAGGAAAGCTTAAAACTTGAACTGGACCATAGTGAGGTTTTGACGGCTTACGCTTTAAGAAAATCTTTCTTATTGAATCTGGCGGAAAGAAGAAGAGTGAAGAGGCGATCATCAAATAGGGGAATATCCCGATCTGAAATACGATTGAGTTGAAGAGGTGGAAGAAGAGTGAAACGATAAAAGCCGCTTTTCGTGTTCTTGGAATCATTAGAAAAATGATGACCGTGCCATCAAATAGGATGCCCCCATAAATGACAATTTTCTGTAAAAGCTCATTTTGAAGTGCATCGCCTATCAGCCAATACGAAGATTTTCCAGCAAATGCCAAACGGATAAAATCGCCTTCTAACCAGCCTGGGTAAAACTTATGTAGTGCAGCAAAAGTGTAAACGATCAAGAGTTGGAGAACGAAAATGTTAATACACCACTTTTTACAGGTTAAAGATCGAATTGAATTTTTTCGCTTTGCATCTAGGCTAAAATAGGCATGGGCAGGAACCAGAAGCATGAATAAACAAAGGAGTATCAGTAGATAATAGTGATTGTTGTAAGAGGATTTCTGCATCCAATACACACAAGTCCAGAGAATGGTAAAAACAGAGAGACTGAGTTTATAGTATAGGCCTATTGCTACCATTAGCCCACAAAGACCCATTACGGCAAAATAGTAGTACATGCCATTGCCTTCGAGCGGCTGCATCCATTCTAAGCCGATAAGTGTAAAGTTAAACTCTGGTTCAATCAGTGCCCTACGTACCCACCCAGTTAAGATAGCACCTATAGATTCAGCCATAATAAGCAGACCAAAGGCAACCCTGAAAAGCACCAATGGCGCATTATCAACTGATTCGAATTGTGTTTTGAGTAATTTCAATGTATGTCAGATGAATCAATTACTGTTGAAAACTGTTTTCAATTTATGGAAAAGCAGAAAGCGAGTAAGGATAAAAAACTAAAAGTTGAAAAATCTAAGTCTAATAGGAGTCAATCTGCCGAAGAAGATCAGTTTGATTTTGGAGGGTTTCCCAAAGGGCGCGACCTGAAAAAGAATCTAGGATGTGGTGGTTAATCAGACGTAAAAAACTCGTTGAACTCTGGAACTTATTGAAGTAAGTACCTCATAAGAAATACTATTTGACCATTTCGCTAAGTCTTCAATGCTTGGATCTTCGCCAAATAGAATCACCTCATCTCCAGCTTTGGCGTCTATATGCGTAACATCAATCATGGTCATGTCCATACAAACATTGCCAATTGTAAAAGCCTTTTCTCCGTTGATAAGTACGTAAGCCTTTCCTTGGCCGTAATCTCTTAAGTATCCATCAGCGTAACCTATAGGTATAGTGGCGATATTCAGGTCTTTCATGGCTTTACCAACTCTACCATAACCTATGGTTTGACCTTGTCTTAGGCTCCTAACCTGCGTAATTGCTGTCTTTAGTTTTGCGGGGAAGCGCAACTTGTTTTTTGAATCTTTATGGGCAGAAATACCATGAATGCCGATTCCTAATCGGACCATATCCAATTGATATTGAGAATAATTGAGAATTCCTGCTGAATTCAGGCAATGCTGCAAAGGGCGTTGTTCAAGATCACGTTCTATTTTTTCACCGAGCAGGGTTAATTGTTTGATCTGTTCTAAGGTAAAATGTTCTTCCTTAGGATCATCTGCAGCAGCAAGATGAGTCATTATGCTTTTGACCTCTAGCAGTTCGTAAGTCTTTATAAGCTCGAACAAAGTATTCAACTCATGATCGTCAAAACCAAGCCTATTCATTCCAGAATTTAACATGATATGGACAGGGAGAGGCTCTTTAGTTTTCTTGTATTCAGATATATAGGCCTTCAATTGATCTAAGCTGTAAACCTCGGGTTCAAGGCTATATTTCATTAAAAGTGGGGCATCTGTAGGGCCTGGGCTCATTACCAATATGGGCAGTTCAATACCATTTTGTCTGAGCTCTATTCCTTCATCAACAAAGGCCACACCGAAGTAATCGACCATGTGGGCTTGTAGGAATTTTGAGATCTCAGCACTTCCAGCTCCATAAGCGAAGGCCTTAACCATTACCATTAATTTAGTTTCAGGTAATAGTTTGGCCTTATAGGTATTTACATTATCCAAAAGTGCCTCAATATCGATTTCCAATCTTGTGTTGTGTGACCTTCTCGAGAAGTTTTTAATGACTTTATCAAAGTCAAATGTTGTGTCTCCTTTAAATATGAAATAAGTCTTTTCTGCTGATTCGAACAGACCCGAGTTAATAAATGAGTCTTCTGATTCAAATTCAATAATAGAAAGTTCTTTACTTGAAGCGTTGAGTTTACCAATGACTACGATTTGTTCAAAGTCTAATGAGCTTATTTCGGATATGGCAGATTGCTTTAGTTGATGGAATTGCTCAACACGTAGAACCAGTATTTTTTTCTCAGCCAAGCTTTGGCTCATTGCAAAATCAAAAAGTCTAACAAAATCAGATAGCTCAATCCCAAGCCGATCTTGAATCAGATAATTGTTGTTAAGTGCTCTATAAAGTCTTATTTGCATAACTCTGGATTAGAAGAGCTTTGTTCCGTTTGCTACATTCTTTTCAGGCACACAAAGTACAACTTTTCCTTCCTCATCTGGAAAACCGGTGATCAATACTTCTGAAAGTATGGGGCCAATTTGCTTGGGTTCGAAATTGCATACACAAAGCACCTGCTTACCTATTAATTGAGTGGGGGTATAGAAAGATGTGACTTGAGCGCTCGATTTTTTTATGCCTATTTCTTTACCCAGATCAACGTGAATTATATAGGCTGGCTTTCGGGCTTCTGGGAATTCATTAACGCTGATAATCGTACCGACTCTGAAGTCGATTCTTTGGAAGTCTTTCCACTCTATTTGAGATTGATTTTGCATAACCTAAATTTACATTTGTTGAGTATTGTAAAAGAATAGTTAAACAAAATTTAATCCTACACGGTTACTGATTGAGAATTTTTTATTACATTTGAGGTCTTGTAAGGAAAAATGAGTCGAAAACTAAGCTTTCTTTTTACATTTTTATTGGTCGCTTTTGCGGGCTATGCACAAGAAGGAGATCCTATTGATCCTGAAGAGAAAATCGAAAGACCGATTATCCTGGAAAACGAAATGGATTCCGCCTACTCTAATTTATTACCTAGGGAAACTCAAATCCGCTCTGAAAAAAGATCTAGTATTAAACTGAATTCCGCTTTTTTGCCTGTTGGAGAAAATTTAGGGATTGAACGAGTTGAAAAGGATGAGCCTAAAAAGCCTACTTATAACTTCCTCTACTATCTTTTTTATAAATTCCGTAAAGTCGATAACGCAGACGACTAACCCTTTATCACTTTCATTTTTGAATTCTTAGCTAATTGCAATAATGTTGCAATCCAATGAAGGGTGTTCTATTTACTTTTTTCTTGTTGTTATTGAATTTCTCTGCTTTTGCGCAGTGCGATTTTACATTTCAAGGAACCGTTATTTCCGCTGTTGACAATAGCACCTTGCCTTTAGCGACAATTGAGCTGTTAGACCAACACGAAACATCAATAACAGATGAGAATGGGGGCTTTAGTTTTGAAAATCTATGCTCCAACCAGGTGAGGGTTAGGGTTAGGTATTTGGGATTCCAAACCTTCGAAGGTTCTTTTGATCTAGAGTCGGTCAATAAAACGATTATTAAGTTACAAGTAGATTCTCAAGAGCTCGCTGAAGTAACAGTTGAAGCCAACAGGGCTAAAGCCATAGCAAGCCTTAAAGTTGCCAATATTGATGAGTTTGTGCTAAGTAAGGTGCCTGCAAAAAGTTTGGGAGAGGTTTTGACAGCTTTTACGGGAGTAAATATGCTCCAAACGGGACCCACAATTACCAAACCCATCATACATGGTATGCACAGTAATCGAATTTTAATTCTAAATAATGGTATTCGTCAAGAAGGACAGCAGTGGGGGCAAGAGCATGCGCCAGAGATCGATCCTTTCATGGCAAATAACCTTGAACTTATCAAAGGAGCTGCTGCTGTTAAATATGGATCAGATGCCATCGGTGGGGTGATTTTAGTGAATCCAGATGATCTTCCGAGATCAGGTTCAATCTCAGGTAAAGTGAGTGCAATTGGGGCAACAAACAATGGTCTTTATTCGGGTTCTGGAATACTCGAAGGAGGACAAAATGGTTTTGGTTGGCGTGTTCAGGGAACCTATAAGCGTGCTGGTGATGCCAAAGCACCGGACTATCGATTAACCAATACAGGAATGAAGGAGTTAAACTATTCATTGGGCCTTGGCTATCATCGAGCGAACGCAGGAATTGAGTTTTATTATAGTGCTTTTGATGCAGAATATGCCATTCTAAGAAGCGCACATTTTGGTAACCTAACTGATCTAGAAAATGCTGTAGGAGCTGATGAACCCTTGATCATCAGACCATTCAGCTATGATATTAATAATCCTTACCAAAAGGTAAAACACCAATTGGCAAAGGTTAATGGACATTTAGATGTTGAGGGGCTGGGTGAAATTTCAGCGCAATATGGTTTTCAGTATAACCAGCGCAAAGAGTTTGACATTAGAAGAGCGGGTCGGTCGGAAGTCCCTAGTCTTTCATTAGATCTTTTCACACACATCGTTGAGCTTGATCTTGATTTACAGACCAATTCTGCATGGCGAGGAGATGTGGGGGCGAGCTTCATGTATCAAAATAACGAGAACGTGCCAGAAACTGGTGTAAGGCCGCTTATTCCAGATTTTGAGAACTGGACTGCAGGAGCTCATGCCATTATGCGTTATGTTCAACCAACCTATGAATTAGAAGGTGGTATTCGTTATGATTTCAAACATTATTTGGTCAAGCGTTTTGATGAGAATAACGTATTGCAAAAGCCCGAATTCGACTTCAATAATTTTACGGGTTCTTTAGGGGCTCTTCTCTTCCTAAATAATGATTGGAATCTTAGGATGAACCTAGGGACGGCATGGCGTGCACCACATGTAAATGAATTGTATAGTGAGGGCTTACATCATGGAGCCGCAGCTATTGAAGAAGGGAATGATAGTTTGAGAAGTGAAAAGGCTATTAAGTGGATCACAACCCTTAATCGCGAAGGCAAAAGGTCACAGTTTGAGCTTAGTGCTTATTATAATTTCATTGAAGACTACATTTATTTGAGGCCTGAAGAGGTAGCATTAACTATACGAGGGGCTTTTCCAGTTTTCCGATACCAGCAAACAGATGCTTCTTTTATTGGCTTAGATGCTGATTATACTTACCAACTTAAACAAGACTTGTTGTTAACTTCAAAACTTTCATTGATTAGGGCAATGGATCAAATAACAAATGCCCCGTTGATCAATATTCCTACAGGTCAATTTGAATTAGGAATCGAAAAGACTTTTGGATCATCTATACTCGAGCGGCCATTCATCGGGCTAAATGCACGCTATGTGGCTAGGCAAAACAATGAACCTAGGGTAGTGACCATTGCGGAGATAAGGGATGCGCAAAAAAATGATGAAGATCTATTTGCGGACGATGATAGCGTTTTTGATATCTTGGAAGCACCAGATGCTTACTTACTTTTAAACTTTAATGCGGGTTTTAGCTTGCCGCTAAAAAATGAACAAGATCGTCTTGAGTTTTTCTTCTCAATCGACAATTTATTGAATACGCGATATAGAAACTATTTGAACCGATTTCGGTACTATGCGGACGAGTTGGGCAGAAATATAAATCTTAGAGTAAACTTTAATTTCTGATCACTTTAAAAGACTTTCAATGTCTTTCAATGTCAAGTTACCTTCATAATAGGCTTTACCAAAGATCACGCTTTTCACACCAATATCTTCTAGCTTCTTGATGTCATCAACGTCACGGACACCACCACTTGCCATAAAATGAATCTCAGGATATTTTTTAACAAGTCTTTCGTAATGCTCAAAAGAAGGACCCTCTTGAATGCCATCTTTTTCAATATCTGTGCTTTTGACCATTTTAATACCTCGCATATAAAAGTAATCTAAGTGGTCATCGATATTGGTATTGGTGCTTTTTTGCCATCCTTTGATGGCGATCTTACCATTTTTAACATCAGCCGCTAAGGTTACTTTGTCTCTACCGTATGACATTAACCAAGAAGAGAATAATTCTTTTTTCAATACGGCTATTGATGATGCTGTGATTGAAGTGGCCCCGTATTCATAGGCTTTATTAATATCTCCATCAGTAGAAATTCCACCACCAAAGTCTATTTGAAGGTTGGTATAGCCTGCGATCGTCTCAAGGATATGATAGTTCACAGGTGAACCCTTTTTAGCGCCATCCAGGTCGATCAAATGAATCTTTTTTACCCCATAGTCTTCAAACTGCTTGGCGATGTCAACTGGGCTGTCTTTGTACACCGTTTCGCTGGAATAGTCACCTTGTTTGAGGCGGGTGAGTTTGCCATCAATAATTGTTATCGAGGGTATGATTTGAATCATGTATCCTTAGGTTAAGCAGTCAAAAATAATGATAAATGCGTCAGTCACATCGGTGCAATAATTAAATATTTGTTAACCGCGCAGCTTAATAATATAATAAAAACTACTTAGGTGACCAAGCGATTATGCTTCGGGCTTGGCATCGGTTATAAGTTTGAAGCCTGATCCATGCAAGGTCATGATCTGAACACTCTCATCTGCTTTGAGGTGTTTCCGTAGCTTAGCAATATAAACATCCATGCTTCTTGCATTAAAGTAGCTATCATCTCTCCATATAATCTTTAATGCAGTAGAGCGATCTAATGGTTGATTTAAGTGAAGACAAAGTAAACGAAGCAATTCAGATTCTTTTGATGTGAGCTTCGAGCTATTTTCTCCGATAGAAAGCAATTGCTTATCATAATCGAAATGAAAATTGCCAAACTCAAAGATCTTTTGATCTGATATTTGAGGATTATTTTCAGCTGTTCTGCGGAGAATGGCTTGTAGTCTTAGAAGCAACTCTTCCATGCTGAATGGCTTGGTAATATAATCGTCTGCACCTAGTTTGAACCCTTCGATCGTATCCTCCTTCATAGATTTAGCGGTCAGAAATATTATTGGGGTTACAGAATCTGTTTTTCTGATCTCTTTGGCCATTGAAAAGCCATCCTTTTTTGGTAGCATAACATCGAATAAGCACATGTCGAAGGCTTCTTGTTTGAATGCTAATAGGCCTTCTTCACCATCTCTACAGAGCTTGGTTTCGTAACCTTTAACGGTGAGGTATTCAGTTAATATTTGACCCAGATTGGGGTCGTCTTCTACTAAAAGGATTTTAAAACTAGCCATGTTGAAAAGGTAAATAAATTTTGAATGTACTGCCTTTGCCTAATTCACTTTTTACAGTGATCTCTCCGTGATGCATATCCACAATATCTTTTACGTAGGAGAGACCCAAACCAAATCCTTTGACATCGTGTAAGTTTCCTGTAGAAACTCTATAAAATTTTTCAAAGATCTTTTGTACAGCTTCTTTCGACATGCCCATCCCCTTATCTGAAATTCTAATGATTATGCCTGTCGAGATATTTTCTGTCCTGATATTGATCTCTGGCGTTTCCGGAGAATATTTGTTGGCATTATCCGCCAGATTATAAATAATATTGGTCAAGTGTACTTTGTCAGCTTCGATCACCGCATTATGTGCATTGAGTTGAGAACTCAGCTTCCCACCTCGCTTTTCTATAGCCAATTTAATATTGGTCAAAGCCTTTTCGACTACCTCATGTACATCGGTTTGCTCTTTTTTGAGCTTAAAGTTCTTCTTGTCTAATGAGGCGATCTGTAAAACCTTCTCGACCTGCATGCCCAAACGTTTATTCTCTTCTCTGATCACATTTACATAACGATCAACGATTGATTCATTCTGTCTTAGATCCTTGTCTTGCAAAGCCTCTGTGGCCAGAGAGACCGTTGAGATAGGGGTTTTGAATTCATGGGTCATGTTGTTGATGAAGTCATTCTTTACTTCTGAGATCTTTTTTTGTTGAATGATCACTTTTACGGCATATCCAAAGCAACCGATAACGACCAACATTAGAAAGCCAGATGCTGAAAGAGGAACCAAAGCTTGCTGGACCAAATAATTCTGCTTTTTGGGGAAATCGATGGTCAGGACAAAGTCTTTTTGCACCAAATCCATTGGGAAAAGGTTGGCTTCTAAGGGAGATTTAACTAGGGCTTCCTTTCCATCTATTTCCGAGGTGTTTTGGAATTTAACAGTACCATTATGTTTCTGAACAATACCATAATTGTACTCAAGTTCTATTCCGCGATTTTTCAATTCTTGATCTAGAAATGCATCAAGTTGAGAGATATTAATTCTTTCAAAAATATTGTCGCTTCCCACCAAATGCGTAGCCCAACTCCTTTTGAGCATGTTCATTCTTCGGTTCATTTGATTCTCCAGATTGACTTGGCGCGAATCATTTTGAAAACCTTGCGGTGGGCCGAAACCAGGAGGAGGTTGATTCATAAAGGCTTCAAAATCAACATTAAAGTACATTTGACCAGTTTTCTCGTCCATGCTGACGCTGAAAATACTATTGAAGTATTCCATTTGAGTCTCCAAAGATGGCTGAGGTGTATCTGTTGCTTTATTTTCTATGATGCGAAGCGTGTCTCTAAGGGTTTCGAGACGGGCTTGTTTGAAGGGCATCGCGCGATTGACATCTTGCTGTAAAAAATTGTAGTCGCTCTGCATAGCGAGTTTATTTGTTACAGCATTCAATGCATTTTGAACGGTTTGATTAAATCGGTCGTCATTGGCTGAGGTCACTTCCTTGATCCAATAGAACTGAAAGATGATAAGTCCGAGCAGGGCGATGCTCATCAAACCTATCAAATACCGAATTCTGAGTTTACCCATTGATCAAAAGTACTCTAAATGAATTGCCCTACAGGGCTGCTTAACAATTATTAACATCCTTTAACCGGCCTTTAACAAAGGTTTTGAGAAGAAGAGAATACTTTCACATGGTCAACAAAACTCCATGAATATGAAAAGGTCAGTATTAGAATTTAGGAATTTATTAGTTGTGTTTTTTATCTCTTTGGGCTTACAATTGAGTACTTCTATTTATGCTCAAGAGGAGGTCAGCGAGAGTAAATCTGTGAGTATTTCGACAACGGCTGAAGGTAAAGTTCAACTTAAGGTGATCATAAAGAAAGGGAATGATGAGACCACCTTTGAAAAGACTTATGATTCTCAAGAGGAGATGCAAAACGATCCTGATTTAGAAAAATATGGGATTGATCTGGGTTTCAATGGTCAGGGTTTTGGCTCATCATCTCGAAGTCCACAGTTCTTTTTTCACAACGGACCAGCGAGCAAGTTCTGGGACGATGAATCATTTCAATTAGAAATGGAAGAAATGAGAAGGAGAATGAAAGATATGATGCAAGGTTTTGATAGCGGTGGTTTCTTCAATTTCGATAGCGATTCATTTATAGATATGGACAGTCTAATGAGTCGTTTTCAGTTCAGAAATGATAATGGTAGGTTTTTTTATAATGGCGAGGAGATCACTGATCTTGATTCCTTGCAAGAGGCTTTAAAGGACAAATTCGATCAATTCCAATTCGACTTTGGTTCCCCTAGCAAAGGAGGGTTTGGTTCTTGGCACGACCAAGATGATGAAGATGTTAAAGTCATCACAAGGGCTAAAGTATACGTTCGAACTGCCCGGGATGAAGACAAAGCCTTGGTCGGCACTGATGATATGGAAACACTTCAGCTTAATGATATTAGTTTTTATCCAAACCCAAGCGATGGACGATTTGATTTAGAATT
>CBFHYE010000178.1:0-3413 GCA_965659985.1 Roseivirga sp.
TTTTGCCATGTCAGTTGGGGCTTATTTATCAACCAAATCGGAACAGCAGCAATACGAAAAGCACAAAGCCATTGAATATTGGGAGGTAGATAATTTGCCTGAAAAGGAAAGAGAAGAGATTCGTGAGATCTATGAGGCCAAGGGTTTCGAAGGTAAGCTTTTAGAACAAGTGGTAGATAAGATCACTGAAGACAAAGACCGCTGGGTAGATGTGATGATGAAGGAAGAACTCGAAATGCAGAAAGAGACCAAATCTCCTTTTCAAATGGGCTTGGTTACTTTTATCTCCTTCATCCTTTTAGGCTTTATCCCTCTGATCGTTTATCTCATTGATTATTCAGGTCAGCAAGTGAGCGGTGATCTTTTTTGGATCTCTTCAACGCTTACTTTCATCACTTTTGCAGGGATAGGTATTGCGAAGGGTCATGTCACCCAAACCAGCAAACTCAAGAGTATGTTGGAGACGCTTTTCTTAGGTGGATCAGCAGCAATACTCGCCTATTTTGTAGGTGGTTTTTTGGAACAAATGATCTCTTAAGCAACTATTCTTCTTAAAAAAACATCTTCACCATATGGTCAAAATAGGAACTTCACGGAGACTTCAGAAATCAGGATCAGCCAAAAAGCTGAGACAGCGAGATGTTTTTATCTATGTGATGGAGGTGCTGCTGATCATCTTCGGTATCACGGTAGCCTATCAATTGAACATCTTCTACGAAGACAAAAAAGACATGCGGCTCGAAATAGCAGCAATAGAATAACTTCATAGCGAAAACGAAGTGAATCTCACCACTTTTGAATCGATGATCGATGAACGCCTGCAATTGGAGGCAGACACCAGACAACTCGCCAGAATCCTTTTCTCTGGAGGTAACTTAGCGGAAGACAGTATTTCTCATTATCTATTCGACATCAACAAGACCTACAAACCCCTTTTTCAAATTGAAGCCATCAATTTTTACTTAAACACCAATTACACAAATAAAAACAGCGACTTAAAAAGCGAACTCATTTCTATCAAAAGTAATTATCTGGAGCTTCGAGATGTTGTAGATTATTATGTGCGCATGAAAGAGAAATACTACAGCGATTTCTTAATCACTGAAGTTGATTTTGGGGAAGAAAGAATCATCAGTGAGGAGAAGATCAAAAGTGTGGAATTCAAAAACCTGATCATCAATTTGCTGGCCAACGAACAGAGATTAAATGAATTATTCGATCGAGCCTATGGCTTAGCACTTGGCTTAGACGAGCTTATTGAAGAGAAATTAGACGGAAATTGACATAAAAAAAGGAGCCGAAGCTCCTTTACCTTTTCCTTTACTGGTTTCCTTAATAGCTGTTTAGCATAACCGGCATCACCAACATCAAAATATCCTCATTGTCATCCTTTTCACCAGGAATCAATAGACCAGCTCTATTTGGTGCAGACATTTGAAGCGTAACTTGCTTTGAGTGTAAATTGCCCAGCATTTCGACCAAGAATTTAGCATTAAAGCCAATTTCCAAGTCATCGCCAGTGTGCTCACAAGCCAATGTCTCTTTTGCTTCATTTGAGAAGTCGAGATCCTCTGCTGAGATCGTCAACTCACTTCCCGTGATCTTTAGTCTGATCTGGTGTGTAGTTTTATTTGCGTAGATCGAAATACGTTTCAACGAGCCTAGCAACTCATTTCTATCAATTGTCATTTCGATAGGATTCTCCTGAGGAATTACGTTCTCATAATCAGGGAAACGCTCATCAATCAATCGACAGATCATCTTGATGTTATTGAAATTGAAATAAGCATTTGACGGATTGAATTCCACGATCACATTAGAATTCTCTGTCGGTAATGTTGATTTCAATAAGTTGAGTGCTTTTCTAGGAATAATAATTGACATTCCTGAATCTGAAGCTACATCCACTCTTCTGTACCTTACCAGTCTATGGCCATCAGTCGCCACAAATGTTGTATTGGTTTCATCCAACTTCACATAAACCCCAGTCATAGCAGGTCTTAGTTCGTCATTACTGGTTGCGAAGATGGTATTGCTGATGGCACTGCTCAATACCTCAGTTGACATGTCCACTGAATAGCCTTCTGATACTTCAGGCACCTTAGGGAAGTCAGTAGCGTTTTCGCCAGCCAATTTGTAACGTCCATTGTCGCTATTGATTTCTACACTGTAGGTTTCACTGTCAATAGAGAAAGTTACAGGCTGCTCAGGCAAGTTCTTTAAGGTATCCATTAAGATTCTGGCAGGAACCGCAATACTTCCATCCTCTTTAGCCTCTACATCGATCTCTGTGATCATAGAAGTTTGAAGATCTGAGGCGGTAATCGTAAGGAGCCCATCACTGATCTCAAAAAGAAAGTTCTCAAGAATTGGAACTACAGGGTTTGTTGTAATTACCCCATTGATGTTAGAAAGCCTTTTGAGCAGCTCGGCTGAAGAAACAATAAACTTCATATATGTGATCGGTTAAACGTGGATTATTTTAAAGCGCTTAAAGTTAGAAATAAAATCAATATAGAGAATCAATTCAGCGCCAATTTGCGTGCATTCTAAGCCCTCTATTTGTCTATTGACAACATTTATTTGCGCTTTACAACTTTCGTAACAAATGTTACAGGGCTTTGCCATGAACCAAGTAACTTTGAGAACCATTTTTCAGCATAAACTAGTGAAGCATGAAAGAGATAACCGTCAGTGAACTAAAGCAAATGATGGATGATCAAGCTGATTTTCAGCTGATCGATGTGAGGGAACCATATGAAGCGGAGATCGCTGAAATAGGGGCCGAACTGATCCCAATGGGCACCATACCTTCAAACGTTGAAAAAATCGCTAAGAATAAAAAGGTGATCGTGCATTGCCGAAGTGGAAAAAGAAGTGGTGATGTGATCCAATGGCTTGAGACCAATCATGGTTATGACAACCTCTATAACCTTGTCGGTGGTGTGCTAGCTTGGTCGCGTGAGATCAATCCAAATATGCCTACTTATTAGTAAGCGTATTTCCTTTTTCTGAAATAGGCTCTAACCATCCCAAAACTCATCAATAGAAGAAGCGGTGCTATCATATTGAGTAACTGCCAGTACAATCTGTCTTCTTGAATTTTTACACGGTCGAGGGGTCTTAAAGTGATCTCTTTGCTCCTTGAGGTGATCAAGCCATTCTCATCTGTGAGATAAGCCAAGGTATTGAATAGAAAATCGCGATTGGCATACTTCAATTTTTCACCCTGGTCAGCAAAAGGATTGAATCCCAATTCATAAGGTGCTCCGGTCTGTAAATTCTTATCATTTCTCATCAAGTCGCCATCTGAGACCACCACGATTCGCGCAGGCATTCCCCTATCGAGATAATAACTCTTATCAATAGAGTCGGACAAGACTCTATTTTTGAAAAGAGAAGTAAAATTCCCT
>CBFHYE010000179.1:0-3714 GCA_965659985.1 Roseivirga sp.
ACTAATTTTCTGCTAAATATATTGCCAGTGCCGTTTCTGCTCTTGAATAAGGCAAAGCACCTGAAATGTCACCTTTTTCAAACCTCCCTATTTCTTTGTACTGTCCGTTTTGTTCGATTCGAAAAGCTAACAAACCATCCATCAAGATGAACAGTTTATCAATGCGATCCCCTTTATGGAAGAATAAGCCCCCTTTTTCAAAGGTCTCCAATTCAGCCCTTTCAACAACCCATTTTAGCTGATGCTCAGGTTTGTCTGCCAATAGTTCAAATTGACTTAGCGCTTTGACTAGTTGTTGCTTATCCATGGACTAAAAACCCAAAACCGTTTCAGTTAGTTTCCAAATGTTTGATCATCAAGTCAGCTATGCGTTCTGAGGCACCTACTCCTCCGAGCATTTCTCTCATTTGAGCATAATCTGACAAGATCTCTGACCTTCTTGGTTCTGACATCGCCAGTTTTAATTCACTTGCGATTCGTTTTTCATTTAGGTCAGCTTCGATCAGTTCTTGAACAGCCATTTTATCTAAGATCAGGTTCACCATACAGATGTACTTGATGCTTACAATGTTTTTTAAAAGATAATAAGTGACAAAACCCGGCTTATAGCAGACGACTTGAGGCACATTGAAAAGTGCAGTTTCCAAGGTGGCAGTACCAGAGGTAACCAATGCCGCCTCTGCGTTATTCAGAATATTATAGGTCTTATTAATAATAAGTTGAGCATCCTTTAAGTAAGGTGCATAAAATGACCTATCCACGTTATCAGAACCTGCTATCACAAATTGATGATATGGAAAATGCGCAATGGCCGAAACCATTTTAGGCAGCTTCGTTTTGATCTCTTGTTTTCTACTACCCGGTAAAAGGGCGATGATCGGCCGGTTATCTAAACCAAACTCACTGCGAAAATCAGCTTTTTCTAAAAGATTCTTCTTTCTCTCTGCTATTGAATCTAAAATGGGATGACCTACATAGTCAATATCATAGCCATATGATTTATAAAAAGCTGTTTCAAAGGGTAATATGGCAAAGATGCGATCGCACCATTGATGGATGGTATGTACCCTTTTTCGCTTCCAAGCCCAGGCTTGAGGTAAAATGTAGTAGAAAACTTTTATCCCCAGCTTCTTTTCCTTTACATATTTCGCGATACGTAAATTGAAGCCTGAATTATCGATTAGAATTAAAACATCAGGTTTGAAAGCCTCAATGTCTTTTTCGCAAAAACGAAAATTCCTTTTGATCGTGCGGATGTTCCAGAGCACCTTAAAGATTCCCATAAATGAGGTTTCCCTAATGTGCTTTGCTAGCTCCTGAGCTTCCGCTGCCATGCGGTCTCCACCCCAAATCCTGAAATAAGCATCTTTATCTCTCTTTTTGAGCTGCTTCATCATATTTGATGCATGCAGATCGCCTGAAACTTCTCCTGCGATAATGTAATACTTCATTCTGCTTTTCTCTTCAAATACGATAGACCGAATAATCATTCAAATCATTCCCCACTTTCATGTTGAAAGCATAGGTTAACCTAGATCATCCTGCTAACTTAGGTACTGCGAATTAAATCCAAATAAAGATGCTAAAGAAAATCATTCCAGCAGTCCTACTCCTGACGCTTTTTTCTTGCGAAGGAGACAAAGATGTTCACATCTACTGGGTTAACAGCTATACAGTACCATGCGAGGGTGTAGGCTTGGCCCAATGTTTACAGTTTCAAAAGGTGGAGGACATGCTTCATGGAGAATGGATGAATATGTCCTCACGCATTGTTGGTTTTAATTATGAACCGGGCTATCTCTACAAGCTAAAAGTTAAGGAGACCGCTTTGGAAAACCCAGCGGCTGATGGTTCATCTATTCTTTACGAACTCATCTCAATTGAAAGTAAGGAAGATGACCCTTTGATGTCGCTCAACTCCATTTGGGAGGCCGAAAAGATCAATGGAGAAGCTTTTGAAGTTGCCAGAGGCAATGAGATACCTCGTATTGAAGTTAACATTAGGGCCAATCAGTTGATGGGAACAGACGGCTGTAATTTCTTTCATGGTAGTTTTAAGTCATTAACCGATCAAAACATTTCATTAAACCCTATGGCTCAGACACAGAAGGCTTGTCCGGAGCTCAGTTATCCTGACGCTTTTATGCAAGCGGTAATCAATATGGATAGTTATGAATTATCTACGAATGAACAGGTCTTACACATCATAAAAGGCGACAAGGTTTTGGCTGAATTCAAAAGAGTCCAATAATACATTCCGCTCTTCAACAAATCATTTGGGCAAAGCCTGTTCAAATGATTTGTTGTTTAGTAGATTTACGCCAAACGCAATATCATGCTTAAAATAGGCGTACTCGGTGCTGGTCACCTCGGTAAGATCCATATCAAATGCATCAAAGACATTCCTGAATTTGATCTCATAGGGTTCTATGATGCTTCCCCTGAAAATGCAGCAGCGGTTACTCAAGAACTTGAATTAAAGGCTTTTGATACAATAGAAGCTTTGATAAATGAAGTCGATGTAATTGACATCGTCACACCGACCCTTTCTCATTTTGACTGCGCTGAGCAAGCTTTAAAAGCTGGTAAGCACGTCTTTATTGAAAAGCCTGTAACCAATACGATTGAAGAAGCAGAGCAATTGATTGCGCTTTCAAAAGAAAAAGGTTTAAAGATTCAGGTAGGTCATGTCGAGCGATTCAACCCCGCTTTTATTGCGGCACAACCTCACTTAAATAAGCCCATGTTTATTGAAACGCATCGATTGGCTCAATTTAACCCAAGAGGATTAGATGTACCTGTTGTACTTGACCTCATGATCCATGACCTGGATGTGATTCTCAAAACGGTAGGCTCAAAAGTTGAGAAGATCTCAGCGAGTGGTGTTAATGTAGTGGCAGACACACCGGATATTGCCAATGCCCGTCTAGAATTTGCCAATGGCTGCGTTGCCAACCTTACTACGAGCCGAATAGCAGTGAAAAACATGCGCAAATCAAGATTCTTTCAAAGAGATGCCTATGTAGCTGTAGATTTCTTGGAGAAAAAATCAGAGATCGTTAGAATGAAAGATGCTACTGGTGACGAAGGACCATTCTCTATGGTGCTCGATCTTGGTGAAGACAAAGGCAAAAAAGAGATCATTTTCGAAAATCCGAAAGTCGAACCGATCAACGCAATCAGAGAAGAACTTTACACTTTTCAGCAAGCGATTGAACTAGATACCGAACCAATTGTTACCATTGAAGACGGATACGAAGCCTTAAAAGTGGCACATCAAATATTAGAACAAATAGAAGCCAATCTGCAAAAGATCGGCTGACCAATTTAAAAGACAAGAACTATGGACAACAGAAAGTTTTTACCCATCATCGTCATAAGTGTTATCGCTTTGATCGTAGTCGTGGGATTATCATCAAGTATCTTTTATACCGTACAAGCCAATGAAAGAGCAGTTCTCTTCAAGAAGTTCTCTGGTGGGCTCGATAAAGAGAACGTGATTCAACCCGGCTTCAATGTTAAGGCACCATGGAATGATCTCATCACTTTTGATGTAGCTGAAACCAAGGTGGAAGAAAACATGGACGTACTCGACAAGAATGGTTTGAGTATATCAGTAGATGTTTCAGTACGTTTTTACCCAAGATTTGACAGAATTGGCTATATCTATGAGCGATTTAGATTAAGCTATATCAATACGCTAGTTATTCCAGA
>CBFHYE010000180.1:0-3237 GCA_965659985.1 Roseivirga sp.
ATTCACTAGCTTTTGCTGTTTGTCTTTTAGCAAGCCTCCTTGAAAGAACCAGATCCCGACATAAGACTTGAAAGCACCCAACCCAATGACATTCTTTCCATTGATGGTGTACACGGGAAAGCGCCACTTTACGGTCTCTTCGAAAGGATGCGCCATTACTAATTCACGCAGTAAAAGGAGAGAAGCCTTCCATTCAATGTGCTTGGTGAAATAGGCCTCTAAAAGTTGGTGTCTTTCCATAACTAAAAAATACTAATTGAAATTGCTAAAAATAGAGCGCTATGGCAATCGATAGGCTTTAAAAGTAAATACTAAAATTAATAGTTTTATATACTAATATTTTTAGTACATTTGAAATATGAAGATCAGCAATTCGAATCCTATGTTTTCTTACAGTGCTTTGAGTGAGTATTTGATCATCGCTTTGCCCTATGCTGAAATAGGCGAAGAGGTAAAGCAGATCAAAAGAGAATTCTTTCAATCGTATGGCGCCTATTCGGGCCAGAATTCTTGTGCACATATTCGCTTAGTTTCCTTCTTTCAATTTGAAGAAAGAGAAGAAAAGATATTGTCTGCTGTTCAGGGGGTTATGGACCAGGTTAATTCATTCGAGGTCTTTTTGAACGGCTTTGGTTTCGATGGTAGAAAAAGAGATGTATACCTCGATATCCTGAATAAAGACTCCTTGGTAGACCTCTACCATTTACTGCGCTTGTCGCTGTTCGATCAGTTGGTCTCATTGGCTTTCCTGAATCCTAATTATGATCCAAAGATGATGATCGGACAAGAGCTTTCTCCGCTTCAATTTCTAAATGCGATCAAGGAACATGAGCAAAGAGGGTATGCTAATAATTTTAGGATATCGAGACTCCATGTGCTAAAAAGAAAGGCACCTTTTAAGGTATGGGAAAGCTTAACCGCATTGCCATTAGCAAAGACCCAATCAGAGGTATTGGGCTTTCATGAAGAATAGTTTCGAGGGTTCAGAAGGAGCCTTCAGATGTTTAGGTGAACACCCGCATGTCTCCACTGCTGCCATGGTGGAGACGGCTTGGGTGTAATAGCACTCCTCAGAGAGTGATGTGTGTAGTCAATAACAATAATCTAAAAAAAAACATGACATGAGGCGTTTTAGTAATTTAAAGATCTTGGAACAAGGTATGCAGTTGGTCACTGCGGCTCATCAGCTAAACGACCAATACGCACACACGGATATGGCTGGCTTGATCAAGGAGATCAATCTGTTGGCCATTGGTATTCCTTCTCGTATTGCTGCTGTCAATGAAGATGAGCAGGAGAAGTATCAAAAAGGGATTAAAGAGGCCTTAGGGTCGGTAGATCATATTCAGGGTAAACTAGCTCATATCCTCATCAAGGATGCTCAACTACAAGGTTTTGAAAGCCTGGTGATGCAAGAATCTGCCTTGCTCAAGAAAGCGTTAGAGCCTAAACTCAAAACAAGTTTTAAACGTCCGGCCAAACAATCACGTCTGACCATTGCCAGTAAGGGTAGAGCACCGATGCCCCTGCGTGTGAAGCAAGGTTGGCAAGCAGAATTATTCTAGCCGTAAGCTTTAAGCTACAAGCTGTAAGAGGATGAAAGATTTCAAGAAATTAAAAGTTTGGGAGAAAGGAATAGAGTTATCTGTTCGGATATATGAGTTAGTGAAATTGCTTCCTGATCATGAGCGGTATGGGTTGTCAAGTCAAATGACTAGATGTGCACTATCCGTTCCTGCCAACATAGCGGAAGGAAGTAGTCGAGACAGTACTAAAGAATATAAGAGGTATCTAGAAATTGCTTTAGGTTCTGCCTTCGAATTAGAAACATTCCTTACCGTTCTTATTAGGCTAAATATTCTTCAAGAAGCATCGTTGAGTCCCTTAATAGAACTAAATAGAGAAGAACAAAAGATGCTTTCAGGATTAATTCGGAAACTCAAGACTCAACTTTAAATATTCTTATCCCTTACAGCTTACGCCTTATAGCTTAAAGCTTACAGCTCATAGCTTTTTCGCTATGAATACCATCATGCATCTCGACCTCGACACTTTTTTTGTGTCGGTAGAGCGGTTGTTAGACAATCGCCTGGAAAATAAACCCGTACTGATCGGAGGAACAAGCGACCGTGGTGTGGTCGCCTCCTGCAGCTACGAAGCACGCGCTTATGGCGTGCACTCTGCCATGCCTATGAAAAGGGCACGGGAACTTTGTCCTGATGCCCTCATCATTAGAGGTAACTCTGGTACCTATACGGAATACTCCAATATGGTTACGGAGATCATTCAAGAAACGGTGCCCAGTTTTGAGAAGACCTCTATCGATGAGTTCTATGCCGACCTCACCGGTATGGATAAGTTCTTTAGCAGCTATAAAATGGGTACAGAGTTGAGACAGCGCATCATCAAAGAGACAGGCTTGCCCATTTCTTTTGGAATGTCGCGTAACAAGACGGTTTCTAAGGTGGCAACTGGTGAGGCCAAGCCTAATAACCAGCTGCGCATCGATGAAGGAACGGAGAAACCCTTTCTGGCGCCTTTGTCCGTAGCAAAGATTCCCATGGTAGGTCAGAAGACACAGCAGACCTTATATAGCCTTGGAGTAAAACGGATCCATACCATACAGGAGATGCCTGTAGAGCTGATGGAGAAGGTATTGGGGAAGAATGGCGTAAGCATTTGGCATAAGGCCAATGGCATCGATAATTCGCCCATTGTTCCGTATCACGAACGCAAATCGATCTCGACCGAGAGAACTTTTGATCGTGATACCATAGATGTGCATAAGCTTAAAGGTATTCTACTTGCCATGACAGAGAACCTGGCTTTTCAACTCAGGAGAGGAACGAAGTTGACAGCCTGTGTAACCGTTAAGGTACGCTACTCAGATTTTAACACTTACACCTTGCAGTCGAGAATTCCCTATACCTCAGCAGATCATATGCTGATACCCAAGGTGATGGAGCTGTTCAATAAGCTATACAATAAGCGGCTGTTGGTGAGGCTCATAGGGGTGAGGTTTAGTCATTTGGTAGGTGGTGGCTATCAGATCAATTTATTTGATGATGCAGAAGAGCTGATCAATCTCTACCATGCCATGGATAAGATCCGCGATAAGTTTGGAGATAGACGAATTATGAGGGCTTCTGGAATGGAAGCGAAGACCATTGGTAGGTTCAATCCCTTTAACGGAGAGCCGCCACCATTATTGGCCAATAGGCATCAATAAACATGAAA
>CBFHYE010000181.1:0-25326 GCA_965659985.1 Roseivirga sp.
AAGCTAACAGCTTATCGCTAATTAAGATCTTATGGTGATTATAGCGGTGAGGTCCACCTCTTCCCTTTCCGAACAGAGAAGTTAAGCTCACTTGCGCTGATGGTACTGCCTCAAAAGGTGGGAGAGTAAGTAGTCGCCAGCCTTTATCAAACCCTATCGAACATTGTTCTTTAGGGTTTTTTTATGCCTTGCCTACTATTGCTAAATACATTTTATCGAAATGGAGATAGTTGTTAGCCAAACGTAAAAGATCGTCTTGATCAATATTCTTGATCTTTGCTAAATGAGTAGCGTAAAAAGATAAGTCTAATCCTTGGGCGTGGAGACCTTTGAATTTATCAATAGTAGCAAACGGTGCTGACCATGAATTAGCGAATGTTCCCAAAAAATAATTCTTTACAACTAAGAGTTCTTCGGTTGAAACAGGTTCTTCCTTGAGTCTATTGATTTCATGTTCAATTTGGATCAGCGTATCCTCTTCAGCTTCATGGTTAACTTCTGTGCCAATCGTAAAGTAGCCTATTTCATTCAATGCATAAAGGCTTGAGCCAATACCATAGGTATAGCCTTTGTCTTCTCGAATGTTCTTCATCAAACGTGAACCAAAGAATCCTCCTAAGATCTCATTAAGCAACATAAAGCCTGAATAGTCTTCGTGTTTCCGATTGAAAAGTCGTGCACCTAAACGTATGGAGCTCTGGATGAATTTTTCATTTCGATCAATAGTGCGTACAGATTCATCGGGCCATTTTAATTCGCTAGGCTTCTGTTCATAATTGCCTTTGACTGGGAAAAGCGAATTAAGGATTTGCTTAAAATCAGAGGGTAGTTTCCCTGAAAGAAAAAGACTAAAAGACATGGACCGTGTTTGACTGAATGTCTTGAGTGTTTTGATCCCTTGATTATTAATATCATCTATACTTGATGTATACCCGTAAGGATGGCTACCGAAAAGGTTCTTCCGGAGTTGGGTTGAAGTGAGATAACTTCCCTTCTCAAGGTTCAATTTAACTCGGTTGATCTCTTTCTTTTTAAGAAAATCCAATCGACTTTCTTTCATTTCTGCCCTATATAGTGCCGAAGCTAGAAGGGCTACATTTTTCTTGAAGTAACGTCTCAGTCCGAATAGGCTGATGGTTGCAGAATCAAAACCTGGGGTTGATTCAATAAAGCTACCTAAAGCATCAATTTCCTCCAAAAATAGCTTTCCTGGAAAATCTTTTGTGCCTTCCAGCAACATTTTAGATAAGAGCGAACTTGCTGATGCCGAGGGCATTTGAATAAATCCGGATTGATGCACTGCTTCAATTTTAAAGGCTTCAGACTCTGTTGATTCGACATAATATACATCGATACCTGAGTCTAGCTTAAAATGAGAAATGCTAGGTATGTCAATTGCGGATAATATATTGACCTGAGGTGCTTTGCTACGATCCAAAATATCTATTGGTCTGATCGTGGAGAAAGATCGAGTATTGCGCCAAATCTAAGCGTTTCTGCTAAGGGATGATCTTGGAATTGAGGTATTAAATAAGAAAAATTGATTTCTAGTTTTTTGACATTAAAACCGGCACCAAAGGTGAAATACTTACGGTTCCCTTTGTTCTCATGTTCATAGAAATAGCCAGCACGTAGCGCAAAGGTTTCCTTGTACTCATATTCACCTCCAACGGAGAACATAATTTCTTGCATTTCTTCACTGAATCCATCAGGAGCATCAGCAAAAGAACTGAACATACCTTCTATTAGAGATTTATCTCTTTCTGAGCCATCTCCCTGAGGAGTAGGGACCATAAGCTTGTTAAAGTCTAGGGCAAAAGTCACCTTATTGTATGGGTCTACAAAGCTTGTCAAAGCACCACCAACCTTCAAATTGGTAGGAATGAAATCCTCTTCATCTGCACTGTTATAGGTGATTTTAGAACCAATATTTGAAATGACCACCCCATAAGAAAGAAGGGATTGCTTGTTTAAAACATTCATTTCAAAATTATGGTACAATCCAATATCGGCTGCGATACTTGTTCCAGGCTTTGGATCCGTTACTGGGCTGGTTGTAATATTCCCTGATAAGTTAGAATGGATGAATTTTCCTGTAATACCTAAACTAAGGTTCTCGGCTAACTTTCTAGAGTAAGAAGCGGCTATTGCAAATTCTCTTGGGTTAAAACTACCAAGGCTTCCACCAGAACCATCTGTCAATTCAATATCTCCAAGATCGAAATAGGTCATTGAGATACCAAAGGCTTGGTCATCATTGATCTTTTTGAATCCAGTTAAATAAGATATAGACATGTCATCGACATACTTGCTCAACCAAGGAGTAAATGAAAGCGCAATACCTCCTGATTTAGTAATAAAAGCAAGTTTCGCGGGGTTCCAATAGGTAGCATTAGCATCCGGAGAGGTTGCTGCACCTACATCTCCCATGGCACCACTTACCGGGTCTGGAGCTATGGTCAAAAATGGAACAGCAGTTGTAATAACTCTTCGACTAGTGTCTTGTCCACTGATCACTCCTGAATTCTGTGCATGAATATGAGCAGTGGTTGTAACTGTTAGTATGAGTGTGATAATTATACTAAGCCTGTTGCGCATGGGAATAATGTTCAAAATACCTATATCTGGTTAATAAGAAATGATCAGTTTTTTTTGTTTCGATTCGCTTAAACCGCTCGTTTTAGAACTGATAAGGACGTTATAAATATACACTCCTTTTTCTAACTGATAACCTAAATCTTCATTCATATCCCATTCAATGTTAAGTTTGGATTGAGCGTTGCTAAAGTCTTGTTTGAATTCCGTGATCTTTTGACCATTCATATTCATAATTTCGACTTTCACCTCTACAAATTCACTGTTTAATTGATGGGAGATATAAAAAATGGTTTCGTTTTCTAACGGATTAGGGTAGTTCTTTATTTCATTGATCAATGATGAATTTTCATTTACAGAAAATGCTAAATCCGAAACACTTCGATTTCCACGATTATCCCAATAAGAAAGTTGAATATTGTTAACTCCTGGCGAAAGTCCTTGCAGGGGATAACTAAGTATTCCACGCTCGAATTGATCTGGAAATGTTACAAAATTTTCATTCAGTATATAGCGTAGGCTATCATTGACAATTAGCTCTATTGATTGGCCCAATCCATTTTCCGAGATGTTAATTCCGTTTTCATCTTCGAGAATAGCGATAAAGTTTACGTTGGCCCCATAGCTGGACTGTACAGTGCCAATGGTGTCATTCAAGAATAATTGACCCGATGGCGGTGAATTGTCTTCTTGAGCTTGAGAATCGGTACCGCCCAGTATGAATTCTTCAAAAGCACCAAAAGCATCCTGTTTTTTAGTAGCATCTAAGGCATACATTTGCAATCTGGCTTTACCAAAATTGTAATCGATGTTCTTGGGGATGGTAAGTCGAATAGAAAAGGTGCCATTCGTTACTTTTGCTTTACCTCTAGCTAAAAATTGGTCTTTTTCTTCGAAATGGAAAGGGTCACTATCCGAACCGAGTGTTACTTTTTGAATGGCTTTGTCAATCAATTGATAGGATAATTCACCGTTGAAACTTGGTGAATTGGAAATCTGACCTTGAAAGGAAACAGTTTGGTAAGCGCGCAAAGTATCGCTGCCACGTATGGGCTGATTATTTATGCTGGAAATCACAATGTCCATTTCAGGAAATGCAAGTCTTAAACTAGGGTCTCCTAAAAGTATAAAGTTACGATTTAAGCTACCCTCAAGACTATTGTTTTTGGTGTATTGAATGATGTCGCCAAGACGATTGAATTGATCAGAATCTTTGGCTAGCATAATATCATATAACGCTTCATTGAGTGAAAAATTGGTACTTGAAAAGACAGGTCTCGCTGTCGTCACTAGACCAATAGCTCCTGATCTTTCTTTTGTCAGAAGAAATTCAGCACCCGAAAATGTTTCAGGATCATCATTCCTGCCAAATTCACAAGTAGCGGTGACCAAGAAGGGTAATCGGTCTGGATTTTGCCATTGCTCCATGAGATCGAATGTCAATATTCGCTCTTGCATCCAACCGGATTCTGCACCATGACCAGTGAAGTTGATCATTATTCTTCCTTCATTTACTGCATCCAATAGGGCTTTTTCAGCTTCAGGAGAAGCCTCACCATTGGGGAGTTGTTCTTGTGGAAAAGCGTCTAGGTATAACTTGGTTACCCCAAAATCTTCATGATTGGCATCTACCGTGCGCGCCAGAATATCAGCATCTCTTTGATGTATGTTACGATCTCCGTCATCCGCGACAAAGTTCAATTTGGTTCTCCATTCGCCAAAAGTGTTAGGGTCGCTTTGATAGCTTAACCACTTTTCGATAAAATTGTCTGCTTGTTCAGTATTTGTCACTGGGATTCTTCCAATGCCTATTTCTAGATCGTGGTCGCCAGCCCTGCTCTCTATCCACTCACCTTCATGATCTTCAAGAAAACCAAAGTAGTCGTCTGAAGAAAAAGTGAATAGCGGATGAATTGAATTTCTTGACTCATAAGTAGGCACTAAATTGGTATTGCTACTCACCCGGTCTTTATAATCATAAGAACCTTTTCCGAAAAGAAGTAAATACTTTAATCGACTCGACTGATCATATTTCGTTTTAGCAAAATCCCGGATAGCGGAGATGTCGGGTCTTCCTCCACTAAACTCGTTGTACACCTGATCAAGTGAAGCTACTATGACACTCATTTGATCATTAGATCGTCTGAATTCTGCCATTTGTTGTGCATGGCCTAGAAATTGGTCATTAGCAACAATGATCAAGTCAGGACTGGCTTCTCCTGATAGATTCTGATTGCTGATCTGTTCAAAATCTTTTGGTTCAGGAAGTTGCTCCTCGTTAAAGACCCAGAATTTCTGAAGAGATTCTGTAAAAGTACTGAATTGGTGTGTGCGTCCATTTTGATCGAATTCTTGAATAACTGGGGAAAGCGAGTTTGTAATGTTCCAGATGGATAGTTCAACATCACTCTCGATTTGGAAAGAGGAGATTGAATTACCTAATGAGGCTGAATTAATAAGCAGGAAGTCTTCATTGTAGGTATTTGCTGTAGGGATTGATATCAGGTATTTATCAAGATAACTCACTGCGTTATTTACCCCACCTCTGTCGTACTCTAATTCAAGTGTTATTTGATTCGAAATCACTTCAAATGGAATGATTAAATCTTGAACATTCGCCTTTATTCCATATTGTTGGTTTGGAATAGGATTGAAATTCAATGTGCCCTCTTGATCTTCTATGTTAAAGTTGAGTGATGTTGCTTGAATCGCCTGAGAAATAGCTCTTAAATAAAGCTTTCCATCACCTCGAGGCTCAAAAACGTCATGTTGGAAATTAAGGGCATTGTTGGTCATGCGCTCACCGAACCATTCTCTACCTGAATTTAATAGATTGATGGATTCCTCTTCATGTGAGATTATGGTTTCGTGTGTATTGAAGGTTGCAAAGTTGCCTCCAAGGTTAGGCGAGAGACTTAGTTTCCGGCCCTCATTTTGTCCAAGGGTTATAAAATAGGAGATGTGATTTGAATAAAGGTTCTTTTCTACTTGATAGATTCCCTTTATTTCATCGTATGTCAATCTATCAACTGCATCAACGTAGAAGAGAATGCGATCACCAGGTTCAAACTTATCTGAATCTTGAGCATCCAGTTGTGTAGGTATTTCGGCTAAGCCACTTGGCCAATCAGCATCATTATTCTGGGGTAGCATTCCCCCAGGTAGCCCAAAGATTTGAATAGTTGTGGGATCAACGTTATTCACATCAAATCCCATTTCATTCATTTTCTCATAGCTTATGGCATAAACTCCATTTTCACTGAAATTCATCTTTACCCAATTTCCATTGGCCAAAGGGCTATCTTGACTTTGGCCAAAGTGCCAAATCAAAAGGTTGAAGCATATGAAGATGTACTTACGCATCGCCAATTATTTCAACGTTTAAGATTTCTTTGAAGTATAGTGTTTGAACAAAGAAAGACCTAAGTAGAGCAGCATGATAAAAGGAGTGGACGACCAAGCTAAGATTAGAAGGAGGAGAAAAATCCCTGTCAGTAATAAATACCTATCCCAATTTTCTTTTAATCGAAGGTTCGAAAACTTAAGCGATAACATTCTCAAATTACTTACCATTAAAAAAGAGAAGAATATTGCTATACCCAAAAGTACATTCGGCTGAGAGAGCCATTCATCAGAGGGCAGCTTAGTATTCGAAATAAGTATTAAAAGTGCTGCTACAAAAAGACCGTGAGCTGTAGTACTTATGCCTTTAAAGCTATCTCCTTGATCCGTGCTGATGTTGAATTTGGCTAAGCGCCAGGCAGAACAAATTGGCACTAAAAGCAATAACCAGTTATACTGGTGGTCTTGTATAAATGACCAGTAAATAAATCCGGGTAGGAGACCAAAGGTTATTAGATCTGCCAAGGAGTCTAATTGTGCACCGATAGCAGATTGAGCTTTGAGAACCTTAGCGGTTGCACCATCAAGAAAATCAAGTACTGCTGCTCCAAATATTAAGTAGCTAACCGTGCTTTTATCTGCATCAGGCTCAGCGAGAACTATAAATATACCGATCACCCCTAGGCTTAAATTGCCCAGCGTTAAAAGGTTAGGGATGAACTTGATGATCTTCATTTATTTGAGGCTGCAAAAAGGGTTTGAAGACTTTTCGTTACCAATAGTTGTGTGCATTCCATGTCCTGAGTATACAATAGTTTCATCAGGGAATTTAAAGAATTCACTGTGGATACTCTTGATCAAAGTTTCGAAATCTCCACCAGGAAGATCTGTTCGACCAATGCTGCCTTCAAACAGTACATCGCCTCCAATGATAAATTTCTTGGTGTCATCGTAAAAAGCGATATGTCCTGGAGCATGTCCCGGAACAAATAAATGATGAAGGGTTGTATTACCAAAATTGATCTCTTCTCCTTCTTTTAATAATGAATCTGGCTCAGTAGCTTCATAAGCTCGAAAGCCATAATTTGGGGCATATGCTTCTACAGCTTTGAGCGTTTCCAATTCCTTCTCACCGATAATTAATTGAATTCCGTAGGTCTTTTTAGCGAAAGCATTACCAAGTACATGGTCGATATGGCAATGTGTGTTTAATATGAACTTGGGTTTAAGGTTTTCGTCCTTTATGAATGCTGTGAGCATACTTTGCTCCTCTGGTTCATAGCAGCCTGGGTCAATAATGACTGCTTCTTTGGTTTCATCATAGAGAACATAGGTGTTCTCCATAAATGGATTGAAAGTGAAAGATTTGATCTCAACCATAAATCAGTAATTAGGTAATTGATGCGAAGTTAAACTAATTTCACGGCATGCACATAGACTTTCTCATTGTAGGGCAAGGATTGGCCGGATCTATATTAGCAGAACATTTAATTCAAAGAGGGTTAAATGTAAAAGTGCTCTCAGATCATTCAATGTCTAATTCATCTTTGGTTGCAGGCGGATTGTATAATCCTATTACAGGCAGAAAGATGGTAAAGACCTGGAATTGTGATCGTTTGTTTGAATACCTTATTCCTTTTTATAAAGAATTAGAAAAGAAATTAGACGCACACTTTCTGTATGAAACTCCCATATATAGGCCTTTTTTTGATATTGAGACGCAGAATGAATGGATGGGTAAATCCTCTGAATCGCCATTTCAACCGTATGTTAAAGAGATTTTCACAAAGCCAACATATGAGGAAGTTAATGATGACTTTGGTGGATTACTTCTTGATCGCTCTGGGTATTTAGATACCAAGCGATTTGTAAATGTTTATAAATCTTATCTACAAGAGAGTGGTCATCTTCTGGAAGAGCGGTTCGATCATGAAGTGATAGAGTATAAAGAGGAGCATATTCAATACGGGTCCATTAAAGCGAGAGGTGTTGTTTTCTGTGAAGGTAATTTAGTGAGCCAAAACCCTCAATTTAGCTGGTTGCCATTTCGACCGGTAAAGGGAGAACTGATCACCATTGAGACTGCTCATACTCCTCAAGTGATCTATAATCGAGGGGTTTTTGTGATCGGTAAGGAAAATGGTAGATGTAGGGTAGGGGCAACTTACGATAATGGGAATGTTGATTTAGTTGCAACTGAAAAGGCCAAAAACCAGTTAATAGAAAAGTTGAATAATTTGGTCAATTTTGATTATCAGGTCGTAGATCAACAAGTAGGGATAAGGCCAGCAACGAAGGATAGAAGACCTTATATTGGAAGACATCCTGAGCGAGAAAATGTGATTATTTTCAACGGCTTGGGGGCAAAAGGTGTTTCTTTAGCACCCTTTTACGCTAAACAATTGGTGGCGCATTTGATTGATGATACTAAACTGGATGACGAAGTCAATATTGAGCGCTATTTTTCGTTATTTTGAGAACGCTTTAGGGAAGTTTATGCGAACACGATTAGCTTGGCTATTTCTTACATTATTCGTGGGGTTGATCTATTCAACAGGTCTTCATGCGCAAGCCTACAAAGAAAGATTCGACAAGAATAGAATCCAGTACAAAGACTTCAATTGGAAATATTACCAATCCGAAAATTATGAGGTGTATTTCTATGCTGGCGGTGACGATTTGGCCAAAGAAACTATAGAGTATCTAGAAGACCAATTTGGTCGTATTACCGAGACCATTGGTTATTATCCATATGCAAAAACAAGGGTCTTTCTTTACAACTCTGTAATTGACAAACAACAGAGTAACGTAGGAATCAGGGGGCAGGACTTCAGCGTTGGTGGTCAGACGAAATTCGTTCAGTCGCAATTAGAACTCGCATATTCAGGAGATTTAGCTTCTTTCAAAAAGAAGGCAGTGTTTGCGATTACAGACATGCTCATACAAGAGATGCTTTACGGGGGCAATATTGCTGAGATGTTCCAAAGTGCGTTCACTTCACCTATTCCGAAATGGTTTACTTCTGGTGTTTCAAAATATGTAGCCTATGGTTGGAGTAATGAGATGGACGATATGGCCAGAGAATATGTCTATCATAATCAAACGGACAAGTTTGCTCGACTAAGTGAAGAAGCAAATGAGCTCGTAGGCCAGTCTATATGGAATTATATCGTTCAAAAGTACGGGCAAAGAAGTATTTCTAACATTCTGAATCTTGCTCGAATCATACGCAATGAGGAGAATAGTGTGAGTAGAACATTGGGGCTTCCTTTCAATCAATTCATCCTTGAATGGAGAACCTTCTATAGCAACATGAATACAAATTTGCTGGAAGCTTATAGCGAGCCTAAAAATGACTTTAGAATTAGTGGTAAGAATCGGGCTGGCGAAAAATTCACTGATATCGAGTTTAATCCAAGTGGTAGTTATCTAGCCTATACGGCAGCAAACAACGGGAAATTTGAGGTGCGTGTCATCAATATGATGAATCAAAAAGAATCTGTTGTATTTAAAGGAGGACTCCGATTGATCAACCAAGAGATTGAAGAGGCTTTACCTATATTGAGTTGGGCTGATTCTACTACGCTTGGTATTGTATATCCTGAAGGAGGAACCAACGTATTGGCGGTTAAGCGAATGGGCACAAAAGGGGAGCAAATAATTAAGATCCCGCGATTGAGCCATGTACAGAGTTTTGCTTTTAGGTCCGGTGGGAGACAAGCCGTTTTGACGGGTACACTCAATGGTGTAAGTGATGTTTTCGTCTATAATATCGTAAGAGGTCAAGTTCGTAATATCACAGCCGACAATTATGATGATAGAGATGTCAAATACTATAGAGGGAGTAATCAGATACTATTTAGCTCGAATAGACCTTCGGATAGTGTATTCGTAACGGGCTCCTCAGCTATTGAAGAGGCGGAAGTTAATAAGTTCAATATTTTTGGATATGATCTGGAGTATCCTGACAGCAGCTTTAGGAAGATGACCAATTCTCTTGCTCTGGATACCAAACCTTCGATGACAGCCACAATAGATGTCTTATACCTAAGCGATCAACAAGGCATTAATAATATTTATAAATATTCGCTTGTTGACTCCTTGAGCACTCAAATCACCAATTTCAGCTATGGTGTCAAAGAATATACTTATGACGCCTCTAAACAACGATTGGCATTCGTATCAACCAATGAAACTAAGGATGCGATCTATCTACAATCATTAGACATTGATCAAACCATTTTCACTCCTGTGACCCCAAGAAAGGCTCAGGAAACATCTCGCTTATTGGCAGAAATGAGAAGAGCAAGATTACTTCAAAATCAGTCTTCTCGAGACTCATTGCTAAATGAGCAAAGAGCTAAGCTTATTGAAAACCCTAAGCGTAGGGAAGACAGCATAAAGGCTGGAGCAATTAATACTGATGAATATGAGTTCAAAAACTCGAATAAATCAAAGGTTAACACGAAGAATTATCAGTTCGAAAAGCCGGAAGAGAAGAAAGACCCACTAGAGAGAGCCAACTCATTTTTGAGTATTTATCAAAACACCTCCTCTGCCGATGCCATTAAGGGGCCATTCAACTACGAGAACAGAATGCAAACCGATAACTTGGTTACTTCATTCGTAATTGATGAGATCAGGTCGTTCTCAACATTGATGGAAATCTCAATGAATGATTTTCTTGAGAATCATCGTTTCCATGGAGGTATTCTTATCCCGCTTAGCTTTAATCAGGGCTACGATGTTTTTGCAGAGTATGAGTATCTAAAATACAGAGTTGACTTGAGGGGTAAGTATTATCGAAGGTCGATCGTTCAGAAAGATCCTACTCGATTCTTAAATCAGAGATATAATCTAGATCGATTTGAATTGGGACTGAAATTGCCATTTACACAGCGATTTAGGGTAGAGTTTAATCCTTTTTATTCGCAAACGAGGTATCTGGATAGTGATGTTCGACTCTTTATTCCCGCGAACAATCCTGCGCAGTTTGAACCCAATGTTGTGCGTAGATATTTAGGTTATAACCTTGGTCTCATTTATGATAATAGTGTAGTAACAGGTACAAATATTCACGAGGGGACAAGGGCTAAAATAGAACTTGAATCGCATGTAGCCGCCAATGGAGATGCGGAAACATTTCATAATGTTGAGCTGGACTTAAGACATTATCAACGATTGGCCAAGGGATTATTGTTCGCTGGTCGTGTACACTTTGGTAAATACTTCGGTAGTGCTCCGAAAAGATATTTGTTAGGAGGCGTTGACAATTGGGCCTTTAATAGTACAGAAGGAACGGGGGACCTATCGGATCCTTTATTCTTCACAACCTTGTTTGATAACAGCGATGTGCTCTTTAATAAATTCGTCAACTTGAGAGGGTATAATTACAATACCTTCCAAGGTCGCAATGTACTTACGGCTAGCGCTGAATTAAGAGTGCCTGTGAACCAATTGTTGAACAATAGTGAGATGAGATCGAATTTCTTGCGCAACCTCCAGATCATTGGTTTTTATGACATTGGTTCTGCATGGGATGATCTTTCTCCTTTTGAAGAGCGAAATAACTTGAACATTGAGGAGATCAATACTGAGGGCTCTCCGTTTACGGCTGTGATCAATAACTTTAATAATCCTTGGTTGCAGAGTACAGGCGTGGGCGTGAGAACAATGCTTTTTGGTTTCTATTCTCGAATCGATGTTTCATTCCCAATTAGAAACTTTGAAGTTCAAAATCCACAATTCCAACTCTCTTTCGGTTACGATTTCTAAGCAAGTCTGAAATGCGTATTTTAGCGCTTCAGAATATTATATATGCTAAAATCAATGACGGGGTACGGCCTCGCAAAAGGTCAACACGAGGGCCTAAACATCACGGTTGAGATAAGAACTTTAAATTCGAAGTTTTTAGATGCTCAAGTGCGACTTCCAAGAAACTTCCAAGACAAGGAACTTGATGTAAGAAATTTACTCAATAAGCAGCTCGTTAGAGGTAAGGTTTCTGTTAATGTGGAACTAGTCAACGAATCGGCTGGCTTGAATGGCTCCGTGATCAATCAAGACTTGTTTAAAGCCTACTTTGAAGAATTCGAACAGCTAGCTGAAGAGCTCAAGGCAGACAAATCAGATCTCTTTAGATTGGCATTACATAGCCCTGATGTGCTGAACGGAGGTAATGTTTCTGACGAAGAAATAAAGGCACAATGGGAAGTTGTTCAGTCTTACTTGGATAAGGCCATCGAGAATTGCAATGAGTTCAGGCTCCAAGAGGGAGTAAAGCTAGAGGGTGAGCTGATCTCGTATATTAAGAATATTGGTGAGCATCTTGAGCAAATCAAGAAGCTAGACCCTGAAAGGACCGAAGTCATTCGTGAGCGCATACTTGGCCATCAAAGAGAACTTTCGGGTTCAGATGAGTTTGATAAGAATCGATTTGAGCAGGAGATGATCTACTATATCGAGAAATTAGATATTAGTGAAGAACTCGTTCGTTTGAACGCTCACTTGGAATACTTTATAGATGTGTTAAAACTGCCTGATTCTCAAGGCAAGAAATTAGGTTTTGTTAGTCAAGAGATTGGTAGAGAGATCAACACGATTGGAAGTAAGGCTAATTTCGCTCCTGTTCAGCGCTTAGTAGTAGATATGAAAGACGGGCTGGAGAAGATCAAAGAGCAACTATTAAATATCATTTAATAAAAGAACACTCGATAGGGAGTAAGGTGAACTAAGTATTTAGTTAGTTAAGACAAAGAAAAAGCCCGATATTCTCGGGCCTTCTTTTTTATTGTAATCTGAATACAATTCTCAATTGCATTCTTGATTTTACAGCTCTACCCCTTTGCTTACCAGGAGCCCACTTTGGTGAGTTCTTTAATACTCTGATCGCTTCTTCGTCACAGCCACCACCTATACCTCTTATTACAGAGATATCTGAAATGTTACCTTGCTTGTCAACAATGAATGATAAGAATACCGCACCTTCAATACCCATACGCGTAGCGGATCTTGGGTATTTCAAGTTTTTTCTCAAGTAGTTATTCCACTCACCCATTCCACCAGGGAATGTCGCTTGCTCTTCTACTACAAGGAATACTTGGTCAGCTTCTTCTTCTTCAGGCTCTTCCTCAAAGACAATTTCTTCAACTTCAGTTTCCTCAGTGATTTCCACATCAAGATCGATTTCGATTTCTTCCTCGATTTCTTCTTCATCAGGGATCTCAATGATTTGAGGCTGCTGAATTTTTGGTGGAGGTGGAGGTGGTTGTTCGGTTGGAGGTATTTCTGTCAATTCTTCAAAATCGTCAGCCACCATACCAAGGTCCATGATCTCTCCTTTGTCGTATTTCTTCCATTCGAAAGCACCGAGAGTCAAGCCAAGGCTAATGACCAAACCAATCGCCAAGAAGAGCGAAGTCTTCTTCGTTAGATCAGCTTGAGGGGTTTTTTTAGCTTCCATATTCTTTCTTTAGATTCTAAAACTATAATATTAGTTTATCAATCACAAACTTCTGTCGGATAAAGATCGAAAAAATAATTACTCCGACAAGTCCGCCTGTATAATTGGCCAAAAAATCATACCAATCGAACATTCTTCCTGGCACAAAATTCTGAAGTATTTCTAATATCGAACTATAAACTAAGCATATAGTTAACGATATAGTTTGTATAGTTATTGTTTTCCTTTCCTTTTGGTAAATAGAAAGGCTGAGCAAAAGGCTCAAAATGGTATAAACACCAATGTGTGCAAGTTTATCATAAGAAAGTAATTCACTTTCAGGAAATGAATCCTGTGGCAATAACATTAAAAAGGCTAATGTCACTGCCCAACAAATACTTATGACTCTCGCAACCTTTTGAGGTTTCAAACTAGGCACCTACATGAGCACCATAGTCCTCAGCAGACATCAAACTCTCTAATTCACTTGTATCGGAAAGTTTGATCTTGATCATCCAACCATCTTCGTAAGGGCTGTCGTTGACCGTTTCAGGAGCATCTTCCAATGCTTCGTTCACTTCTAGTACTTCGCCAGATACAGGCATGAAAAGATCCGAAACTGTTTTTACAGCTTCGACCGTTCCGAAAACCTCATTCGCATCTAGGGATTCACCTTCCGTTTCGATTTCGACATAAACAATATCACCCAATTCGCCTTGAGCGAAATCCGTGATGCCGATAGTGACAACATCACCATCTACTTTGACCCACTCGTGGTCGTTAGTGTACTTTAAGTCTGCAGGTATATTCATATTCTACTTATTCAAGAGCCCAAAAATAAAGGGATTATTGAGAATATTTTAGATTATTGGGCCAAACTAAATCTAATTCTTCCACCGAAGGCTGTTCTAGCGTTTAAGAAGCTTGTTGAAACTTTAGGATCGTTCACATTTCGATCATAATACAAAGTAACAGTCAGACTTTGACTTACATTATAATCTACTGTTGGGCTCAGGCGGAACACACGAATACCATCAGTCACAATAGGGTCTTCTTCAATTCTACGCTGTACTGTTTTCCCGTCATTTATAGAAAAGGTCATATTGAACCGTAGTTCATTAGGTAATTTTTCCTTTCTACCATTTATCCTAAACGGGATAGGTACTCCAGATTTGGCAAAACCTACCGTGAGCTGTAATGATTTTGAATTCATCTCTGTGACTTGAACATTATTTAGGTTTAGTCCAATGTTTCGCTCTCGAGAATAATTGAAATTTATATCCCAATTGTTATTCGTTCTCATATTTACCCCAATCAGTGGAGACATTGACTCCGTCATCACCACTTGCTGAGTCAAGAATATAGGAACAAGTACACCATTCTCATTGACCTCAGAAGCCAAACCCTGATCGTTCAGTGGATTATTCAGTGTTAAGCCTGTTGTATAAAGTGGGGAATTGACAAAATTACTCACACTGTATTGGCTCGTATAGCCATGTTGAAGATTGATACTACTAAAAACTTCTTTGACTGCTGGGATATTGCTCAAGCCTCGATAGTTCAGACTCCAATTGGGAATAGGAAATTGCGGAAAAGGACTGTATTCAATAGTATTGGGGTCTTTACCCGTGTATGCAGCCCTAAAGGCGGGAATAACTACTTCTTGGGAATTGATATCGTACGAACCACTCGGGTTATCAGCATCTAATCTACCTTTCAAGATACTTCTATAGTTTTCGAAATTGGTAAAGAGCGGAGAGTTGTTGTTGGCATCATCCTTTTCAAAAGCAGTATTGAACATGACCTGACTTACATTATAGGTACCTGATCTATTCGGATTAATACTTACGAAAAGGTCAGAGTTGGTGTCTTTTCTAAAGATCTCCTGATAGTTTTCAGTAAAGGTCTTTCGACCAGTCAATGAAATTCTAAAATCATTAAAAGGTTCAATCAGCGCGTTATAGGAGAATAAGATGCTCTTGTTTTGCCTGAAAGGATTGGTCAAGAATTCACTAGGTGCATATTGTGCTCTACTAGCCAGCTGCTGTCGAATACTTGCATCCTGAGCCCCTAAGACAAAGCCAAAACCTGGGTTTGAAAACCCGTCATCCATACCGAAAAGGAAAACATCTGGCATGTAGCCTGGTAGTACGGTGCCTTCATTTCTATTGTAACTGAAATCAACGGATCTCAATGACATCAATGTCCTCAGGAATGCTTTCAGCAGTGGCATTTCCTCTATGGTTTTCTTTCTTGCTGTGGTGTCATTTGCATTACTTCTAGACCTACTTCTGCTACGTGAGGGGGAATTCACTTTTTCGAGCATGCCTATATTATTGTATAGCTTGACCAGATCAAACTTACCAGAAAGGTCTATCGTCCGTGCATTATTTGCCATGTTACCCAAGGTGTCGCGCTGGCCAATTGCTCCAGCCTTCCAATTATATGTAGCCGTGTAGCTGATGTCAGAATTGATCCATTCGGTAACGGGAATCTTGTCAAAAGGTAATGTGTAAGACGCGTTGATCTGATGGGTGTAATTCTTAATTCTCCCGAGGCTTTTAAAGTTATTCCAGACAGAATCTCTTTTAATATCGGAGTTGATGTCTCCTTCAGGTTCATCAATGATGGCATTTACTTGAGCGGAATAGTCTAAAGTCAGTCGGTCCGCTAGGTTCCAATTTAATGCGTAGCCTCTGTCAAAAGTGAATGATTTTTCGAAATAAGGATCAATGCCATCAGTGCCAAGGTCAGCATTTCGAAGTTGTGTTTTTAGGAAGCTCCGGTTTATATCTGCGCTAACAATAATGGATGTTGGAATCGGATTGAAGTTAATGTCTCTGATCAGCCCGAGCCATTTGGAGCTTAGGAAGCCTACATTTTCAAATGGACGAATATTCAGGCCTTGAGGTTGATAGGTGTAGGTGGCTCCTCCACGGTAATTTCTATAATCGTATAGGGCTGTATTGATATTGCTCCTAGTGACTTCATTATAGGCATAAGTGAAACTGAAGTTTTCAATTTGCCATGGATAAATAGGCTTATCAGGGTTAACCCTCCTTTTTCGAACATTGGAAAAGTTAAAACTCCTTCTTTTCGATTGGTCAACTACTTTGTTGAAATATTCGTCCCTGTCAGAACGCGTATCAAATGAATTCAGTACGTCTTCTAAGGGAAGGTCAGGGTCGAGAGGGTCAAATTGAGGAACCGACCTTGAATTTTCAAAACTCATATAAGCCGGTATCTCCAATCCCCAAGACTCTGGGAAGAATTTGTCTAGTGCTAAACGAGTGGAGATATCATATTGTGTAGTTTTCTCTCGGTTTCTATCCGATATCTTTTCTGCTATACCACCATAACCTATAGAGGAGTGACTGACAGTTGCGGTCACGTTACCAAAGTCGGCTAATTGAGCATCTAACCTGGCATTGGCTGCCCAACCAGAATTTGAGTCAAAATCAGTTACGCGCATTTCATTTGCCCAAATACAGAATGATTTTGGTTCAGAGTCTGGAGAGCTTGGGTTACGTACACCGATCATCAGAGTTTGTACAGAACTCATGTCTGGCCTTCCCACAACGGTGACATTGTAGCGACCAACTTGCTGACTAAATGGTAATGTCAGGTTAGCGTTTTGCCGATTTCTTTCGGCTTTTACTTCGTAGAAACTGCTAAATTCGATGTCAATCTCATTGTCTTTTAGCCATATGTCTTCTGGTGAAAACTGACCATTGACCCACATGGTAAGAGGGACTTCCACCTCGTAATAATTTTCAGAGAAGTCAGTTCCGAACCTGACAAAAGCGCTTACCTCACCTGGTAGTATATTGTCTTGGCTGTTGGCATGAATGAACATTTTCAATCTCCCATAATTCACCATGTCCATATTGACTGTTTTGAAAACTGCTCTTGCATCACGATCTCTCAAACCCTCAACGCAAAGCTGAAGCGATTGCTCGTTTCTTCTTCTTTCTACCGCTGAGGTATTGTCTCGGTCCCTTATGATACCCGGTGGCACCACGTATGGTGGTTGATCTTGGCTGCCTTGGCTGTTCTCCTCAATACTAACAGTACTCACGGTGAATTTCGGGTCAGAAGGTTCAGGGATTTCAAAAAGACCCTTCTCATAAAGGCTTTCTTGATAGGTCCTCCACTGACTACCAACTAGTCTGAAATTGATCATACGAAGGACAACTGGTTCTGAAAAGTCCGTTAATACCGTTCGGATGTAGCGAATAGATTTGAAACCATTGATATTCCCTTGCACTCGGTCAGGTTTCCTTACGGGGATTCTGAACAAGTACCAGTCTATTTCATCACCATTGACTTCATTGGTGACCTTATCAATTATATTGTTCGTTCCTACTCTTAGCTGACCTGGTTTTAAGGGAATTTGATATTCATAGTATTCTTCCAGGTCACCCAATGTATTGTCTCGGTTAAGGTCTTCATTGTCTGGCAGGTTCGAGTTTGCTGCGGTAAAATTATTATTGTTACCGGCATTGAGCGGACTGTTGCCTTCCATGCCATTGAATTTTTTATAACGCGCCAAGATCTTGGCGTCTGCATTATCTAACGAATCACTTAAATAGTATTGGAAGTTGTCACCCGATGGATCTTTGAGAATTGTTTCTCGAGCATCAGGGTTTACATTAATGTTGTTTAGGAAATCCGAAAAGTAAGATACTTCACCCGCTGAGCTTAATCCATCTAGCCCAATGTCTTGATTGGATCTCGCTTCTGCTGAGTTATCAAAAGCAGGGTTCAAATAGGGTTGGCGAGTGATTCGACCCCATTCGTTCTCAATAATTTTATCTGGATCATCTGAGCCGTCAGCGGGTAAGCCTTGCTCAAAAGCATGTCGCTCATCTTGTAAAAGGTCTTCCGAAATACTTCCCAAGTGAATAAACATGGTTCCTCCTGTAGTATTGGGCTTGGGAGGATTTACTCCATCATCAATGAAGCCCCTAGGATTAGAAAGATCTCCTGAACTCACGTTGAAGTAGGGGTCCATAACCCAAAATTCAAGGTATTCAATATTGGTTTTGTCAAAGTCTACCTCGTTGGTGATCGCTCGGGTAACTGCACCGAAATTCTCCTCTGGGTTTTTCAGTGTTCCATCAGAATTTAGGTCAGGATTGAAATTGTAAACCCCTCGTTCCGCTGGATAATAGGCAATATCAAAGCTGGGTTCATTTACATTGATCTGCTGGGCATCCCGCTTGATCACCTCTTGCTGGCCTACTGAACGCACATAATGGTTTTCGAGATCTTGAGGAGTGATGTTTGTTGGTCGAGCAGCGCCCGTTGAACGATAAAAAACGTTGTCTATGGTATACCATGACATTCGTGCGCGTTTATAATTAATACCGAGACGGTCTCCAGAGATATTGGTTTCATCAAAGCGATTATTCGCAGTTTTAGGTGTTGAACCATGTTTCCAATTTTGTGCATTGCCGAGACTAAAAGGGGTGGAGGTGGCTTCAAAATCATCTATGTAAGAAGTGCCTTCTCCCTGAACCTCATTGGTAGTGCCTGGAATGAGCTGTGCGAATTCACCTCTAAAGGTGATTTTTGATGGCGCTTTTGTGTCGATAAATGGCAATGCATCAACCATTCGTGTTAAGAATCGTGATTCATCACTAAAGTTGACATCTAAGCCCCATACGGTGTTACTTACCGGTTCATTTCCTATGGCTACTCTTGTCAGTTGGGGGCGTTCATTCAAATGAAGTAGAGTGAATCCAATATTGGTCCTGTCATTATAAACGTAGTCTAGTCTTGTACCTAGAAGGTTTCTCGCTTGAAAATTGAATAGATCGGCTTTCTCATAGGAGACCTTGATTTTCTTGCCAGAATTGAGAATCGATGGATTAATGATCAGCACTTTACCTTGGTTATAGTCGACTGTATAATCAACTCCATCTACGAGGGGCGTTCCTCCTGCGGTTACTACAACAGATCCTTCTGCAACTTGAAAGGCATTTAGGTTGATTTCGCTAGCTGATCCCGACTGCAAACTTCCTTTAATGTAGAATTTGTTGAGTGTAGAGATCAACTGCGCATCTGCTCGGGTGGTTCGGTAAAGCGTGTCAAAGACATATTTATCTTTCAAGAACTGCTCACTATCTAAAAACTGTCTTTCGAGTTGCTCTCCGAAAGGCTCCAAATAAGGGAAGACCATGTACCCGCGTTGCGGGTTGATCGTCAGTCCTTCGACATAGTCAAAATTTCCATCTTTCTGAGGGTCACCATTCTGATTTAGCTTGTCAAGCCCCATTAATTCGATGAGTGGAATGTCTTTTGTGTTGGCTCCTTCATGTAGACTGGGGTTGTCAATGCCTGTATTGTCATCTCGGTATATTACCCTTAGCTGAAAGCTTGGCTGGTCAATTTGGGCAGCATTCAGGTTGTAAATATTTTTCATCATAAGGTCCCATGTAGGTACCTGCGTATTGATCTTACTTGGGCGAAGCATTTTCAAAAAGAGGACCTCTTCTTCAGGGTTACCCTGATAATCTTCGGAAAGCTCACCAACTTTATAGTTTCTACCTTGGTAATTGTATTCAAATGAAACACCTAAAACTTCATCGTTCTGCAATTGTCTACTTAAAGAAATAAAACCCAATTCTCTATTGAATGTGTACTCAGAAGGGTCGAGTTTTCTTGCGCCAGTTACTTTTTCAAAATCTTGGCTTCTTTCAAGCCCGTATTGCCCCTCTAATGTGGAAGAAACCAAATCTGGCTGTCTCAAGTCAGGGTCGGCCCTAAGATTGTCAAAAAGGTCATTTGCATCATTAGCTGTTGGTGAGTTTGGGTCACCATTTCCAACGAAGGGATTGCCTTTTTGGAAAATTCGATCTCCCTCACCTAGGTCTTGAAGGGCGACAAAATTCCTCAGCGTCTGAGTATTATTATTTCTATTGAGTACATAAACTTCAACTCTACTGATTTGGAGGCCAGAAATGATAGCCGGAATACTTCTTAACCAATTCTCATAATTATCTCTGAAAAAATGGCCAAGAAAGAAGTGTCTGTTCTCATCATAGTCCGATGCACGGATCTCAAATTCGTTTCTTTGCACACCTCCATCAATTTCTATACTTTCAGAACTTCCACGCTGAGAGGCAGCCAAGGCGGTAACATAAAGTTTCCCGAATTGCATCTGGGTTTTAAAACCGAAAAGATTTTGTGCCCCAACAATCAGACTATTGTCTATCGGCAAGCTAACATTACCGACCTCTAAAGATTTGATGATGTCTGATTCTAAACCAGCAAATTCTACTTTGAGGGTGTTTTCAAAATCGAACGAGTTGTTGTTGTTGAAATTTGCGGTCAGTCTGAGCTTCGAACCGATGTTTCCCTCCAAGTTCATTTGAATATTTTGATCAAATTCAAATGTTCCTGTTCTCTGTTGGCGAACTGGAATAGCCGGATTGTCCACGCGCTGATGTCGATAACCAAAATCTAACTGGACAAAGCCGTTGGTATTGATCAGGATTTGGTCTCCGCCAAACAGCCGATCAAAGAAAGGGTTCAAGGCAATAGGAGGGATAAGCTGTCCTCTGTTACTCACTGCGCTTTCCCCATCTTGGGCTTTTGCTTTCTGTTCAAAAAACGCGCGATTGCCAGATTCTAACCTTCTCGCCAAGGCTTCATCGAAAGAAAGGCTAACAGGAGGCTTGATCAAGGAACCTCCAATACTTTCTGAAAAGACAAGACTCTTACCTGTATCTAATTCCGAGGTCTTATTTAAAAAACTGAGGTTGTTGAACCATAGGGGAGACCTAAGTGGTCTTCCAGATAGTGGGTCTCCAGGGCGGAATTTACGATCATATTTTGGATAAGGAGAGGGTGTGTACTTGGTAGTATCGGTTTGGTTCTTGGTTGTATCTTGCCCTTGCTGAAAACCATAGGCATCTTGTGCCATGATCATCAGTGCTACGCATATCAGGTTGAAGAATAATATGTAGTAGTTCCGAGTGGTCAAAAATTCCCTCTTATGCGGCTTTTAGCGCTAATTTGATAAGTTCTTCAAGGCTGATATCCTTGCCTTTTTCTTTTAAAACTTTATCAATACTCTTTTGAGCAGCACTTTTGTTAATGCCTAGTGTAACTAACGCCTGAAGGGCTTCGTTTCGTGTGGCAGAAGCAGAAGATATTGGAATATTTATGTGATCACCAGAACTTGCCTCTCTGCCGATCTTGTCTTTTAGTTCTAAAATGATTCTCTGAGCAGTTTTCCCCCCAATACCTTTTACACTTTGAATCGTTCTCACATCCTCAGTGATGATGGCATTTTCAGCTTCTTCTGGACCTAATGAACTTAGCACCATCAGGCCAATTGATGGGCCTACACCTGAAATCGAAATCAGTTTTAAAAAGAGCTCTTTTTCCTTTGCATCAAAGAATCCGTAGAGGGTATGGCTATCTTCTTTTACTTGTAAATAAGTCTGCAATTGGAGAGCCTCCTGATCTTTGATCTGAGCATAAGTGTTCAATGAAATCTTCACCTCGTATCCGATTCCGTTGATATCAATGATCACATAAGTCGGATCTTTATAGGTCAACTTGCCTTTTAAATAAGCAATCATAGTAGAGTCTGGTCAAATAAAAATGGCAAGATGATCTTGCCATTTTAAAAGTAGTAATATTCGTGTTGAATGAGGATTAATTCATCAAAATCTTATGAGGCTTTGAAGGTTGTCAAAAGAGATTCCATTTCTCGGATCAATTCTCTATGATCTTCACTTGGATGGATCACAAAACCTTCGAGGTAATAAAGGCGATTGGACTCTTCGTCAACAAAAGTATAGCTGATAAAAGTGCCGCCGACTGAGAGATTATTTGTTTTCCAAACACCTCTTGTTTCTACAGCGTACTGTCCTTTGTAATCGATATTACGCTGAACGGGCTGTACGTATACTTCCTCGGTTGTCATATACGAGTCGGGGTTGTCCGGATCGCCAAAGACATATTTTTCACCTACTTCATTTCTGAGCTTGATCACATTGTCGTGAGCAAACTCGCTCTGGTCTTCATAAGGTTTAAAGTAGACAATGAGGTTTTTAGAAGCTCCAACGGGAGGTAATGTTCTCACCCACATAAAGTCTTGTTCAAGCTTGGCCAATTCATAACCTGCAGGAATTTTGATATTGAAATCTAACTCTTTGTTAATATCCCTAAGAAGAGCTCTTGATTGTGTGGACATTTTAATTTCCCTGGCTAGCCTATTGCGTTCAGCAATATTGAAGTAATTCTGTATGAGATCTTTGTTCTCCGTTATATTCTTGATGAGCGTTGCATCGTCTTTGCCAAATAACTGCATCACATTTTGATTTTTGGCGTATTGGTTATTTGAAGTTTGCATGAAACGAGATTCCTCTTCAAAGATCATCTTGCGCGAAGATTCCGTATAAATGTCTTGAAGCCATTTGTCAGCCGGTGAATTACCTTCAAATGAGGTAATGTAAACTAAGTTACGGGCAATCTTAAAGATCCGGTTAAACTCAAAAGGCTCCACCACTCGAATCGTAAATAATGGTTCTTTTCGGAGGAGTCCATCTGCATATTCTTCAAATACCTCTCTAATGGCATCGCCTAAGGGTCCATCGAATTTCTTTTTGTTCATAATGATCACGATCTCACCAGGATCGCCACCTGCATCAGGTAAGACGGAGGAACTCATTTTCTTTCCATCAGCGCTGTTGTTTTTGCCCTTTTTATCAGATTCACAGGCAAAAATGGTAATCGATATCAGTAGAATTACGAGGAGGTTTTTCATAGGGATCTTCATTTCAGTTTGAATCAAATCAATTCTAACAACAGAAACAAGAAATTATGACTAAAAGTTTAGTTGATGTGCTGTTTTAACCAATACGGAGCTTCATACCAGGCTTTAAACTGTTGTTTGTCAGGTTATTAAGTGTTTTGATCTTTTGTATGCTCAAACCCTGATACATTCTAGAGATGTCCCACAGCGTATCTCCAGGTTGTACGACATGTACTTTGGAAGAAGGAATAGGTTGGTCTTTAAGCTTTGCTTGCACCTGACTCGGATCACTATTAAAATCTGGTCCTGTGTAAATGGTCAATCGCTGACCTACTCTGATCATTGAACCCCTGATTTTATTCCAAGCTCGAATATCTGATACTTTGACTCTGTATTTGAGCGCGATCGTGCCCAATACATCTCCACTTCTTACGCGGTAGATGTTTTTTTCTTTACCGAACGTACTCCCTGGAATATTTTGCGCCATCTTCTCAAACTCTTTTTTACCCTCAGCTGCCTTTGCTAAAATTTGAGTTTCATTGGCTAGGTAATTGCCAACTTGAGTTTTAGGTATTCTGATCTTGAAGTTTCCGAAATGCTCTGGAATCGCATCTTTTTTGATGGCAGGGTTTAATGCTCTTAATTCTTCTAACTCAAATCCACCGGCATCTGCGAAGCTTTTTAGATAGACAAACTGGTTAACACTAACTTCTTCGAAATCAACAGGGAAGAGTTCATCATCTACGAAAATATTATGCTCATCTGCATACTCCATTGAATATACCATCGCTGCAAATTGTGGTACATATGAGCGCGTTTCACGCGGTAAGAAACGATATACATCCCAAAAGTCATTTTTGTATCCGGCTCTTCGGATAGCTCTTTTTACATTACCAATTCCGGAGTTATAGGCAGCCAGAGTGAGCTTCCAGTCATCAAATATTTTGTAAAGCCAGCTGATATATTTACACGCAGCTTCTGTCGCTTTTTCTGGGTCCATTCGCTCATCAATATACCAGTCGATCTGGAGACCTTGCTCTTTACCGGTAGGGGCCATGAATTGCCATAACCCAATCGCACGGGGTCCTGAGACAGCTTTTGGGTTGAGGCCTGATTCTATAATCGGTAGGTATTTGAGTTCCTCGGGTAAGTTGTATTTCTTGAGGTATTTCTCGAAAACAGGAAAGTACAGCGCTTTTCTTCGGATCATTTCCCGTGTGTAACCACGGTCTCGAACGGTGAAATAATTGATAAATGCATCAACTCTTGTGTTGTATTTGATGTCGATTGTGAGATCTAGGCGGTTATAACGTTTTTCGATCTCTTCATAGCTGAAATCAGGTGCATAATCATAAACTTCATAGAGTGGTTTTTCATCCTGAGCTAAGATGAATTGGGCAAAAAGCATCAATATGAAGGCAATTGTATTACGCACCAGATGTTCGATTCAATAGTGTATTTACGTACTTCGAAAATGTAAAAATTTTATCTTCTCTGAAAGTATCTCCCATGATTTGCAGTCCGATAGGCAGTCCGTTTTGATCCTTTCCAGCAGGAATAGAAATGGCCGGAATACCCGCTACTGAAGCTTGAACGGTAAAAACATCAGCCATATACATTTCCAATGGGCTTTTTTGATGTTCGCCAATTTTAAAAGCTGTTGTTGGAGAGGTAGGAGAAATGATTATATCATATTCAGACAATAGGTTGGTGGTTTCTTTTTTTATTAGTCTCCTTAGTTGTTGAGCTTTCTTGAAATAGGCATCATGGTATTCGGCAGAGAGCACGTAAGTGCCAAGCATGATTCTTCTTCTCACTTCGTCACCAAAGCCTTCGGTTCTTGAGTTTTTATAAAGGGCTTCAATGCCATCAGTATTTTCACTTCTTCTTCCATAGTGCACCCCATCATAACGGCTGAGGTTGGTGCTCGCTTCGGCCATGGTCAGAATGTAATAAGTAGGTAGCAGGTATTCTTCATATTCAAATTGAACCGCATTGACTTGATGTCCATCGCTTTTCAGTTTGTCCAATGTATCTCTAAAACTATCCTTGACTTCATCTTGTACTGCCTTTGAACTTAGTCCGGCATCTAGATATGCGATCTTCCAAGCTTTTTTATCAACCGAATTCGAGGATTTGATGGGCTCTCGACTGCTTGTCGCGTCCTTTGCATCGG
>CBFHYE010000182.1:0-32360 GCA_965659985.1 Roseivirga sp.
TATAATGATCGAAGAGATTGGAGCAACCCATGAGGACAGACCACAGTTGATCCTCACGATATCACATCCTGATAACCTAACCAACATAGACAAGATCAGAAGCGACCATGTTTGGCTAACCTACCCAAATGAGGCAGATAAGTTTGATGTTGAAAAAATGCCTGTAGTGAGCTATATGGGTTTCAGTATTCACGGAAATGAACCCAGCGGATCGAATGCATCATTATTGGCCGCCTACTATATGGCCGCTGCACAGGGTCCAGCCATTGAGAACGCCTTGAGAAATAGCGTCATCCTTTTTGATCCTTCCTTCAATCCTGATGGTCTTACACGATTTAGTACGTGGGCGAACATGCACAAGAGTGACAATATCAATCCTGACCCTAATGACAGAGAGTATGACGAAGTTTGGCCAGGAGGAAGAACAAACCATTACTGGTTCGACCTAAACAGAGATTGGTTACCTGTCCAACAACCTGAGTCGAGAAACCGCATCGCAATATATCATAAATGGAAACCCAATGTATTGACCGACCATCATGAGATGGGTACAAGTTCTACATTCTTTTTTCAACCAGGTGTACCTGAAAGAACCCATCCACTCACGCCCAAGCTCAATCAAGAGTTGACAGAACAGATTGGAAATTATCATGCCGCTGCGTTGGACAGCATTGGCTCTCTTTATTATACCAAAGAAGGCTATGATGACTTCTATTATGGTAAAGGCTCGACTTTCCCTGACATTAATGGAGGAATCGGAATTCTTTTTGAACAAGCCAGTTCGAGAGGACATGCACAAGAAAGCGAACATGGTATACTCACCTTCCCTTTCACAATAAGAAATCAATTCAATGCAGTATTATCTACTTGGAAAGCCTCCGTAGGCATGCGCGTTGAACTGCTAGAATACCAGCGTGATTTCTATAAAAAAGCACTTCGAGAAGCGGACAACGATGATATACAAGCATACATTTTTAAAGCTGAAAAAGACCCGGCCAGAGCTTTTCACCTAGCTGAGATCCTCTCACGGCAGGAAGTCGATTTTTACAGACCATCGCGTGAGATAGAGATTGACGATGAACAATACAAGCCAGACAATAGCTACATCATTCCGCTAAAGCAAAGGAACTACAAGTTGGTCAAGGGCATGTTCGAAAGAAGAACGCAATTTGAGGATAGCCTCTTTTATGATATCTCAGGATGGACTTATCCAATGGCCTTTAATGTAGAATATGCAGAAATGTCTGGCAGGGACTACGGCAGGAGCCAATTAGGAGAAAAAATCGAAGAGCTGGAGTTTCCTCAAGGACAGGTTTATGGAGGCCAAAGTGCATATGCCTATGTTTTTGAATGGCATGGATACTATGCCCCGCGTGCAGCAAATCGCTTGATGGAAAAAGGTATTAGGATCAAGGTCGCTACATCCAAATTTAGCATTTCAGATGACCAAGAATTTGATAGAGGAAGTATCCTAATTCCAGTTGAAGGTCAGGTGTTGTCAGAGAATGAGCTCTTTCAGGAGATGCTCGACATCTCTTTGAATGATGGTCTCAACGTTTATGCCATGAATACTGGTTTAACCCAAGGTGTTTCTCTGGGAAGTAGGTCTTTCGAGGCGCTTCAAAAACCGAGTATTGCTTTGGTTGTTGAAGGTGGAAGTTCTTATGACGCAGGAGAGATCTGGCATTTATTAGATACCCGCATGGACATGAAAGTCACCAAACTTCCTGTTGGAAGTATTGGCTCAACAGGTATTGATCGATATAACGTGATGATCATTACCGGAGGATTAAGACTTTCCTCTGGGCAGCTCAACAATTTGAAGAGATGGGTTAGAAATGGCGGAACGCTGGTGGGTACCACTTCAGCTGTTTCATGGATGGCAAGAAATGAATTATCCGGTTTAAACATGGTAGATGTCGAATCACCAGACCCAAGTGAGATCACTTATGACAACCTATCCAATTACCAAAGAGGACAGTACATCCCTGGCGGAGTTTACATGTCTAAATTAGAACTAAGCCATCCGCTTGCTTTTGGATACTATCGAGAAAACCTTCCTACCTTTAGAAGGGGGAATGTGATCGTTGAACGGACCGAATCACTATTTGCGAGTCCAGGCGTTTATACAGACCAACCCTTAATGAGCGGATGGATAAGCAATGCAAACCTTGAAGCCTTAAAAAACACCTCTACGATACGAGCAAGTGCCTTAGGCAGGGGGCGTGTGATCTCTTTGGTAGATAACCCAAATTTTAGAGCATTCTGGTATGGAACGAATAAACTCATGATGAACGCCATTTTCTTCGGAAACATCATAAGTGCATCAGCAGCCGAATAAAAAACTAAGGAGTCTGTGAGACTCCTTTTTCACAAAACACCTTTTTTTGCTAACTTTGACAAACGCTGAGCGGATTGGACAATAGACTTTTTCTTCTTGATAAAAACCACCTTCTCAAGCAAGTTCAGACTGATCTTCGCTTAGAACTACAAGCGCAACTCATCGATAAGGTCAAGGCAGGTTACTTTGCATTATTCAATCCACTCCGATTGATCGATGAAAAATCAACGCTGATTGAAAACTTTCAACCCATTCATTTCTCTTTCTTTAATGAGTTATATGATGTACTCTCTGGCATCTATCGGTACGAGATTGGAGACAACCAATTAGAGTTGTTATTTGATGGTAGAAGCCACTATGAAAAGTATGTCGAGGATTGGTCATCTGCTTTTCATCAATACCTCGAAGAGCTCTGCTCAAAAAAGAATTTCATCTTAGCCGGACTTGAATTATCAGTATTTCATTCTCCAGAAAACAGAATAGAGCTTGCCCAAAACCGGATGAAAGTTTGCGTATTTGAGCACTTTGGACTAAAGATCTATAAACACAAGGGAATACAAGTATATAATAAGAAGCAGGCTTAAATGCCTTGTGCTTCCTTCATAATTTGAACGCCCGCTGAAACCCCTAATCGATCAGCACCAGCCTTGATCATTGCCCTTGCTGCTTCCAAATGACGGATACCACCCGAAGCTTTGACACCAACATTAGATGGCGTATTGGCTCTTATTAACTTGATATGCTCTAACTGAGCACCCGATTGAGCAAAACCCGTTGAGGTCTTTACAAAATCAGCACCAGCATCAGCGACCATTTTACATGCCGTTACGATCTCATCATCTGATAAATAAGCCGTTTCAATGATCACCTTGAGCAAAGCATCATTTTCATGTGCCAAATGTGCACATTTGGCCAATTCAATTTTGGTCCAGGGTAAACCTGATTTAAATGCAGAAATATTCATCACTACATCCAATTCATCAGCTCCATCATTTATGGCTTTTTCTATTTCTAACAGTTTAGACTCAGTTCTCTGATAGCCCAAGGGAAAGCCGATCACCGTGACCAATTGAACATCTTCATTATTCAATTCTCTTTTGGCTCTTTTTACCCAAAATGGAGGAAGACAAACGCCTACAAATTGATAGGCCCTAGCTTCGCTGACCAACTGATCTATTTCTTGCTGCGTGCAATCAGGCTTGAGCAGAGTATGTTCAATGAAGCGATTAATGTCCATCGACAAAATCTTGTAAATAATGATAGGGAGGTGTTAATTCACCATTTTGCGTAATTGTCGCTCTTTTGATGATCTCATCTTGGTCTTCACCAATCAAATTTGGCAAAATACTTTTGAGAAATTCTTTGCCAAAATCTTCAGAAGCATTTCTAGGGAGCTCACAAGGCAGATTATCCACTGCCATTACTGAAATATTTCCTTCATCGGTATAGGCAGGCTCAACCCTATCGTTGCTAGGGTTATAATCGTATACCGGATCATCGATGGTACTTGGTTGCTTGGTCGATGGAATTGAACCTTCAATATCACAAGTAATATCTGCGATTACTCTGAGGTTGAAATCAGGTTGCACCGCATCATCTTTGGTAAATAAAACTGGTGCACGAGGTTCCCAAAAAGCACCAGCGATCAAAAGATCTGCTTTCTGGGCATATGGCAAGAAGCCAGATTCATAGTTTTCTGGTTCATTGTAAAATTCATCTCTGTCAAAACCACCCCCATTTACTCTTCGATTATAATCTCTCGAATTAAGTTGTGTAAACACGGGATCGTCAAAACGTTCCTTTAAGAATTCCGCAGGACTGACCCTGCGAATCCCCATACCAAACAATACTTCTAATGCTCCTTTGGCAACTCGGCCTCCTCCTGTCACAGCGATCTTTATTGGTGGCAGCTTCACCTTATTGTACTCTCTTCTCATGTCATCTAGATCGAAGCAAGTATGTGCTGGTCGTAAATTGAAGAGATTGTAACGTTTACCAAATGTTAATACGCCATTGTAAGCACCAACTATACCCGCATAGCGCCCAAAAGCGATAAGTCTGCGGCCGGCTGCATCCGTCAAACACTCCCAATCGATCAAACGGATCTTCTTATCCATGATCGTTCGTAGCAAATCACGATTATAGTCCTGCTTTTTAATGGTATGAGAAAAGAAAAAATGTGTTTTACCTTCTGCCAACATTTCCATTGGCACTTCTTTTACTCCCAGAATTATATCACAATCATTCACTGAATCCACCAAGCTAGCACCAGCCTTTTCATATTCGCTATCTTCAAAACAGCGGATATCGCTGCGCTGACATTTAATCTCAACACCTTCATGATGAGTAAGAATATCTTTGACTTGTGAAGGCGTAATAGGCACACGTCTATCAATGGGCACCTTACCTTCTTTAATGATTCCGATCTTGATTGTTGACATATTCAAAAATAAGCAAAAGGTCTCCTTATGCCTTAAAGTCAATCAACAAATCTTGAGTTAAACCTTGCACATAATACCCCGCATTTTCCATGGCATCAGTTAGGTCATTTGCCTTATTAATCACTTGATAGATTTTATCTTCAGAATCTACTTCCACCGCTCTTCCGCACACAATTCTTAAAGGTCGATCAAGTTTTTCGCACAGCTTTTGCACACCCGAAATCACCTTCCCTGTTTGCGTTTGCAGATCATACTGTCCTTCTCCTGTAATTACAAGGTCAGCCCATTCAGCTTTCTCTCGAAGGTTTGTCTGCTCTATTATATAATCAATACCACTGATGATCTTAGCATTCAAAAAAGTGAGCGCAGCATAACCCATTCCACCTGCTGCACCGGCACCTTCAACCAATTCCATACCTGAGCCTATCAATTCCGAAAAGTGTTGCATACCCTTCTCAAGGTCCACTTGCATCTGCTCATTTGCTCCCTTTTGCTTTCCGTAAACATACGTAGCACCGTCCTTCCCTAATAGCGGATTCTTCACATCAGAAAGTACTGTGAATTGAACCTGATCAAGAAGCTTTTGAACATTCAAATCGGAGTAATTTGAAACCGTTGCAAGCTTACCGCCAACAGTTTCTTCATCAGTCAAGCCAAAATCAAACCCTAAGGCTTGCGCCATTCCGAGCCCTGCATCGTTTGTAGCACTTCCTCCAATCGTCAAGATGATCTCTAGTGCGCCTTTTTCTATAGCATCTAAGATCATTTGCCCTGTTCCGAAAGAAGTAGTTTTTAATGGATTTCGCTCTTCCTGAGATAACAACTGAAGGCCAGATGCATTGGCCATTTCAATGATCGCTTGATCTCCTTTTCTTAAATAAAAGGTCTCGATAGACCTAAAAAGTGGGTCTTTTACTTGAACAGGAACGCGAGTCGCCTGAAACTGAGATTCTAAGAGGGCCAAGGTGCCTTCACCACCATCCGCCAAAACTTGTTGAATAACTTCAATAGATTTATCGTGGTTTTTTAACCCTCGATAAATAGCATCAGCCACTTCTTGAGCTGTTAATGACCCTTTAAACTTATCTGGACAAATGAGAACTTTCATTTAGAACCAACTAGGCAAAGAGATGGATATAAGGACAATAACCACGAAAAAAGCCAATAACAAGTAGACTGGTTTTTGCCTAAAGCTCTCGATCTCAAACTGAATCCCTGGAACAGTAGTTTGCCCTTTGTTTGGTATAGAAAGACTAACTGCAAATGCAACCAATAGAGCAACAAGAGCTCCAATAGCATTCCACCAAAACCAGAAGATCTGAGGAACAAACAACCATAAATATACATTGACCGCTACACCAGCGAGTAAACCGGCATTGGCCCCTTTGGCATTTATCTGCTTAAAAAGAATTGCAGCAATGAAGGTCGCCAGAATTGGCCCGAATGAGACAGATCCTACTTTGTTGATGGCTTCAATTACCGTATCCGCAATATCACCAACGAAAAAGGCGATGATCACACAAACAACACCCCAAAAAAGTGCTGTGATGTGAGAATATTTCATGTACGCTTTCTCAGATAATTTCTTTCTTCTTGCAAAAAGATCTTCGACCGAGGCGGCAGAAAGTGAATTGATAGCAGAGCTCAAGCTGGACATGGCGGCAGAAAATATTGCTACGATCAATAAACCAATGAGTCCATTAGGTAGATAATCACGAATGAAAATAGGCACGAGCTTATCTGGCTGATCTGCTGGGATAAGAGAAATAAGCTCCATTTCTTGAAGGGCCAAAGTTCCTAAGACCAAACCCATCAGGCAATAAGCGAAGGTTATCGGAAAACGCATCAAGCCATTACAAAGCAAGGTTTGCTTCATGGTCTTTAAACTCTTGGCAGATAAAAGTCTTTGTACTTGGCTCTGGTCGGTTCCATAGTAAGCCGTGTAAAGGAAAAAACCACCCACTAGCATCGGCCAAAAACCAAACTCATCATTATTAAAACCTAGGGCGGAAAAATCCACTGCCGTCAAGCGATCAACTTCTACTTTCGAGGTAAACTCGCCCCAGCCCCCAAGTCGATCGAGCCCAAAAAAGAAACAAACGATGATACCAATAAAGAGAATGATCATTTGAATCATATCACCATAAACCACAGCCTTCATTCCCCCTTGATAGGAATAGACCATAGTGACAATTCCAATTAGAATAATGCTCTGCCACATCGGAATAGCCATCACACTTTCCAGAATGATCGCTACGGTATAGATCATAACACCGGTTCCAAAAGCTCGGGAAACTTGAAAAACCACACTCAATAAAATTCGGGTACTGCTATGAAATCGATGCTCTAAAAACTCATAGACACTAACAATTCCTGACTTGTAGAAACTAGGTACAAGCACTACCATGAGAAAGATCATCGCAAGTGGCACTGCAAACTCATAAGTGAGCCATATCATGCCTCCGCCCTCTTTCAATCCAACAAAAGCTGGAGCACTAATAAAGCTTACGGCAGAGAGCTGTGTTGCTGCTGTACTCATGGCTAATGGAAACCAACCAAAACTTCTTCCTCCTAAGTAATAGTCGTTTTTGTCTGCCTGATTTTTGAATCTATATCCGAGGTAAAGAAATCCAAAGATATAAAGGGCAATGATGATATAATCGAGCGCATTCATTCTGAAATAAGGTCAAGGTAAACAGCAGCGGTCCATGAAAAATCGCTTCCTCCATAACCATGCTTTAATTGATTAGCTACTTCGGTTCGCGGATCGAAATATTCATGGAAACCTAATTTATCAACTAATTCCAACAAATCATATTTGACTCTTTTTGCGATTCCATGATAACCATAGCGCTTTAGCCCTTGATAAACCAACCAGTTCATTTGAGGCCAAATGGGGCCTTTCCAATACTTTTTAGGGTCGAATATCGAATGTTCAGGATCAAAACTTGGCATCACTCTAAAGCCTTCCGCATGCCTTGCGATGGCCTCAATATCATCACGCATTTGTCTGGAACGAGAAGGAGATGGAATTCCTGCAAAGAGAGAAGTATACGCTCCTATTTCTTTCATTCGAATCTGTTGTTCATTCCTCAGATCATAAGGAACATATGTACCCAGCTCTTCAGACCATAACTTCTCGTTAAAACTCTTTTTACTTTGTTCATTCCAATCAGACAAAGGTCCAGAATCCAATCCAAGCTCCTCTCCTAAGTTGATTAATGCCTCATTACTTCTGATCAAGATTGCATTAAAAAGGGTGTCTTGGATCACAAATGGAGATTCTTTAGCAACCGCGTGGCCATCATACTGATGTTTACGACCCAATTCCATCAAATAGACATAAACATCATAGTCTCTATCCGAGGGTCTCTCTGATGGGTCCGCCTTTAAATTGTCATATCTTTTATATGCTGGAATATCCTTGGGATCAATCGGGGTGGATTTTACAAGATCATCCCAAAGTGGCGAATTATCTCTCCCAGAAGCCCAAGGATGAAAAATAAAGGCCAAACCCTCTTTATTCGGGTCCCGATTTTCATAATAATATCGATGAAGCTTCATCACTTTCGGATAAAAGGCCTTAACGAAGTCCTTGACCTCTTGGGAGTCGACATACTGATGAAAAAACCGCTCTAAGATAAACCCGTGTACTGGGGGTTGAGTGATTCCAGAAGTCTCAACTTTTTTGGAAGCACCAGGTATTTCATTTGAACGCCAATATGATGGTCCAGGGAAATAGCCCTCTCTCTTTTTACTATGGAAGACAATATGTGGCAAAAGCCCATTTCCCCATTGGCCTTCAAAAAGGCTCTCCATTTCTTTAATTGCACGAGGGATATCGAAATGGGCAAAACCCATAGCGACAAAGCCAGAATCCCAGTTCCATTGATAAGGATAAAGATTACCACTAGGCACGGTATAACGACCTTCCCAAGTATTGCGATTTAAAATGCTTTTGGCTTTTTTGATTGAGACTTCTGATTGAGTTTTCGGTAGCGAATCAATATCCATATGCAAAACAAAATAGTGCTTAGAATACTGAATTAAAAACACAACTCTCATGAGCGGTCATTGGACTTTTGAGCTGTCAATACTATTGCCAAGAGATAATGGCAGCTCCTAAGATTTAATTTTTACTTTCGCAGTATGTTAGGAGAACACACTTTGCTTTTCTTTTTATGGATGGTGTTTTACGCGCTCCATAGCATTTTGGCATCTTCAATGGTCAAAGCAAAACTGAATTGGAATCAAAAGCGATATAGACTTTTCTATAGCGTGATCTCTACAATATCATTAGCTTTTGTTTTACTCTATAATGCAACTATTCACAGCTTTTTGATCTTCCCTCCTGACCCTGTTAGCAACTACATTGGATTAATGCTTTCTGGAGTGGGTATTTTCATACTGAAAAGAGCCTTCAGAAGTTACAGTCTCAGCAAATTCATCGGCTTTAAAGAAGAATCTCAAAAAGAAGTGCTTCAAACAAATGGCATTCAATCAAGGATCAGGCACCCATTATATACTGGAACTCTATTGATCTTTGTGGGTTATTTGCTGTTTAATCCTCAATTTTCAAATCTGATCATGTTGATTAGTTTGTTCATTTATTTACCCTTCGGTATCTACTTTGAAGAGAAAAAGTTGATCGAGCAGTTTGGTGATGATTATCGCACCTATAGAAAGACTACTCCTGCCCTAATCCCTAATTTTAAAAGAAAAACATCTTGAGAAAGATCACTGGAATTACAGCGATAATTGGAGTCATGCTCGTGGCGTCAAGCATCTTATCACGGTATTTTGACGTTCTACCAGTTCGTAGCAGAAATACTGTTATGGTCATCGGATTTACAGTAATGTTTTTATCCGCAATATGGAGAGCTGTTACCGATATGAATACTAAAGAAGAAGACGAAAACTAGCCTTCTTCCTCTATACCTCCTTGAATGTCATCGAGGTCTTCTCTATCTCTCAATTTTTTGTCATCAACATTCTTGTTCAGAAAGTCATTGATTTTATCAATTGACAGAGAGTTTCGAATTTCACCGAAAGAATCAACATTTAACTCTAAGCCATCTAATTCCTTGGCTACTTTGGGCTTTTGTTCTTTCTCTTCTTTTTTCTTACGCTTTGCCATTTTCTTTTATTTGAGAGCTTCTACAGCCTGGTCAATTCTATCTTTAACTTCTTTAGGACCTAAAATCGAAATGATCTCCATGAGATCTGGTCCGCCACCTTGTCCGGTAAGTGCCAATCTCAACGCTGGCATTACTTTTCCAAATGGTGTTTCGTCTTTAGCTAAGTAACTCGAAAAGCATTCTTTAGCTTCTTCATTACTCACCGATTCATTTTGAGAAAGCTCTGATGAAAATCCTTGAAGTTTCTCTACAGCCAAGTCATTCCACTTCTTTCTTACTGTTTTTTCGTCATAAGCGCTAGGACGTTCAAAATAAAAAAGACCTGCTTCGATCATTTCATTAACGAATGTAACGCGCTCCTTCAAACTTGCAACAATGCGAATAGCTTTATCATCTGAAATATCAGCTGCGATTAGCGCTTTAAATTCAGTAGCCAGCGCTTCATCTGAGCGAAGTTTTAAGTATTGTTGATTGAACCACTTTGCCTTCTCAATATCAAATTTTGCACCTGCTTTATTGATCTTATCTAGTGAGAAAAGTTCGATCAGCTGCTCAACTGAGAATAATTCTTGCTCTCCACCGGGATTCCATCCTAGAAGTGCAAGAAAATTAATAAATGCATCTGGCAAATAACCTGTTTCCTTAAATCCCACAGAAAGCTCTCCCGTTTCGGGATCATTCCAATTCAATGGGAAAATGGGAAAGCCCAGCTTATCTGCAGCTCTTTTACTCAGCTTTCCATTCCCATCAGGTTTTAAAATCAGAGGTAAATGGGCAAATTGAGGTGGCTCCCAACCCAAACTCTCATATAAAAGCACATGTAATGGTGCGGAAGGCAACCACTCTTCACCCCTGATCACATGTGTGATCTTCATAAGGTGATCATCTACAATATTGGCTAAGTGATAGGTTGGCATTCCATCTGACTTCACCAAGATCTTATCATCTAATGTGGTCGAATTAACAACCACCCAGCCTCTGACCTGGTCTTCGAAGCGAACATCCTCATTTTTGGGCATCTTGAATCGAACGACATGGGGTGTGCCATTTTGAATCAATTCATTGACTTCATCACTAGGCATCGTCAATGAATTCTTCATTTGAGTTCTTGTGACTGCATTATATTGTGGATTTGCAATGCGATTTTCTTTCAATCGCTCCCGCATCTCATCTAGCTCTTCTGGTGTATCAAAAGCATAATAAGCTTTACCACTATCGAGAAGTTCTTGAGCATATTTAGCATAGAGTTCTTTTCGCTCTGACTGTTTGTAGGGGCCATATTCGCCTCCTTCAGCCACTCCCTCGTCTGGAGATATTCCTGCCCAGTTTAGTGACCTTCGAATATAATCCTCTGCACCTTCTACGAGTCTAGATTGGTCAGTATCTTCAATTCGAAGAATGAAAACCCCTCCCTCTCTTTTAGCAAAAAGGTAGTTGTATAATGCTGTTCTTACTCCACCAATGTGTAATGCACCTGTCGGACTAGGTGCAAACCTTACTCTTACGCTCATGCCTTTATCTATTAGGGCGCAAATATAAAAATTGTTAAGCCAAGTTTGGACTCAAACTCAATCTACTGCAATACAAGATATTTCAACACTCACATCCTTTGGCAGTCTCGCAACCTCCACGCATTCTCTTGCAGGCGGCTCCTCTTTGAAATACATTGCATAAGCGTCATTGACAGTGTTAAATTGAGAGAGGTCTTTTAAGAAAATAGAGCACTTAACCACATGTTTAAATGTCATCCCAGCCTCGGAAAGCACCGCTTCAAGATTTTTCATCACTTGATGTGTCTCCTCAGTAATGTTCTCATTGATCATCTCACCAGTCATTTGATCAAAAGGAATCTGGCCTGAAATATATAGCGTATTCCCGGCTTTGATTGCTTGACTATATGGACCAATTGGTGCTGGCGCTTGATCACTATTCACAACAGTTTTAGACATAGTTACTTTGATAAAGATTATTCAATAGTTTTGTGACAAATTAAGAAATATGAAGATCGCAATTGTTGGAACCCCCTTTGAATTTGAAGAGTTCGGTGAAAAGTTCGGGAAAACTCATGAATGCATTCATTTCGAAGACTATCAATTCCTGAATCAAACAGGTGAAATTGAAGTCATTTTTGATTTTAGCATTAGCGACAATCCGGAGAATTATTCGAACTACGAATCTGGAGTTGACATTCCGATCTTCCTTAATACTGTTAAAATGACATTGGCTGAATTGGCCATCTATTACCAGTTTAATGAAGAAATGTGCTATGGTTTCAATGGTCTACCAACCTTTGTGAATCGAGATATTATTGAAGTTTCTACCCTTTCTGAAAAACCTAATACCAAAATCTTCGAGCAGCTCGCCACTGATTTTCAGTTCGTTGATGATAGAGTAGGTATGGTCACACCCCGGATCATTTGTATGATCGTAAACGAAGCCTTTTACACAGTACAGGAAGGAACAGCTTCCAAAGAAGATATTGACCTTGGAATGAAACTAGGCACTAACTATCCCATGGGACCTTTTGAATGGTCAGAAAAACTTGGTGTCGCTAATGTTTATGAATTGCTAGAAGCGCTACATGAAGACACAAAAGAAGAGCGCTACAAAATAAGTGCAGCGCTCAAACAAGCATATCTTAAATCTCAAAGGCTTACTCTACAGTAACAGACTTTGCCAAATTTCTTGGTTGGTCAACATTACAGCCTCTCATCACTGCAATATGATAAGAGAGAAGCTGTAAAGGAACCACAGATATTAAAGGCATAAGTGCTTCATGTGCATGAGGTACTTCGAAAATATGATCTGCCATTGCTGCAATTTCTGTGTCACCTTCAGTTACTACCGCGATCACCTTGCCTTTTCTAGCTTTTACTTCCTGAATATTAGAAACGATCTTTTCATAAGAACCATCCTTAGTTGCAATAAATACAACAGGCATTTGCTCATCAATCAAAGCAATAGGACCGTGCTTCATTTCTGCAGCAGGATAACCTTCAGCATGGATGTAAGAGATTTCCTTTAACTTGAGGGCCCCTTCTAGGGCTACTGGAAAATTATATCCTCGGCCTAAATAAAGGAAGTTGGTTGCGTCCTTGAATTTTTCAGCTACTATTTCAGTCTGTGCGTTGAGGTCCAAGCATTTCGCTACCTTATCTGGAATTGAATCCAATTCGACCAGAAGCGCACGATATTTACTCTCTGTAAGCGTTCCTTTTTGACGTGCCAGCATTAAGGCCATCATGGACAAAACAGAGATCTGTGCAGTAAAGGCTTTAGTACTCGCCACTCCAATTTCTGGACCCGCATGTGTATAACTTCCGGCATGAGTGGTTCTTGGAATAGAAGACCCCACCACATTGCAAACACCAAGAATTGTGGCGCCCTTAGATTTAGCAAGCTCAATAGCTGCTAAAGTATCAGCAGTTTCCCCTGATTGAGAGATAGCGATAACAACATCTTTTTCTCCTACTACCGGATTTCTATATCGGAACTCCGAGGCATATTCCACCTCGACAGGAATTCTACAGAATTCTTCAAAAATATATTCGGCTACTAAACCAGCATGCCATGAAGTACCACAGGCAATAATCAGAATTCGATCAGCATTAGATATTTTGTTCAAATAATCTGAAATACCTCCAAGATGTAAGATTCCTTCAGACGATTTCAATCTCCCCCTCAAACAATCTCCAATTGACTTAGGCTGTTCAAAGATCTCTTTCAACATGAAATGATCATAACCTCCTTTTTCGATGGCTTCTAACTGAATATTGACCGTTTGTACATATGGCGTCATTTGCACATCATCAATGTTCTTGATGGTGAAGGAACCATCTTTGATAATCGCTATTTCACGATCATCTAAGTAAACGACTTCATTAGTGTACTCAATAATTGGCGTAGCATCAGATGCCAAAAAGAACTCATCCTTTCCTAAACCAATGACAAGTGGGCTTCCTTTACGAGCGGCAATCAAAAGATTTGGATTATCGAGAGAGATAATTCCAACGGCATAAGCACCGACTACTTTGGTAAGTGCCAGTCGAACGGCTTCGCCTAGAGTTACTTTACTATTGAGATAGATATCTTCAATAAAGTTGACGAAGACCTCCGTATCGGTTTCAGATTTGAATTTATAGCCCTTTTTCTCAAGATCAGTTTTGAGTGCAGCATAATTCTCAATGATCCCGTTATGGATGATCGCTAACCGACCTGAATGACTAATGTGTGGATGTGCATTAACATCGTTTGGCTCACCATGAGTTGCCCAACGCGTATGTCCTATGCCAAGGTTCGCAGTTGTATCCTTTTCTTTCGAAAACTCAACTAGTTCAGAAACCTTGCCTTGCTTTTTGTAGACTTTAAGATCGTCTTTTAAAAGGGCAACACCAGCACTATCATAGCCACGGTATTCTAATCTTTGAAGTCCCTTGATAATGATTGGGTAGGCCTCTCTATGACCGATATATCCAACAATTCCGCACATGCTTTATAATTTCAGGAAAAGTAAAAAGAATCTAAACCTTATCTCAATTGTGAATAGAAAATCTTGAGATTGATGTTTTCTGGGGCTACCTCAAAACCATTTACAGATGAGTTTAGATCCGTTGGGTACAGGAAAATAAAGTCTCTTCTGAAGAAATCATTATAGTAATTCTGTACATAAGTGGTGATTGAATTTTTATAGGTCATGGTACTTTCATCATAGGTCAATCTTACAGGAAACTGACTTGACAACACAGGGACACCATCTTGTTGGATTCCTCTCAATTCACCATTATCAGGAATCGTAATATTTTGATCATCAGTAAAGTATAGGTAGAGTGAATTTGGTGGCTCAACACCATTGTCTAGAGGAACGATAGGCCCAACACTTAATTCAACCAAATTAACGATTGAGTTTTGCTCTTGTTCTGAAAACACAGCCAATTCGCTAATATCTACTTTGGTCACAATACCTGCACCTGACTGAACCAAAAGGTTATTATTTACAGGGTATTCTATTGCAGGGTCTTGAATGTTACTGTACTCCGTACCAGCTCTATCAATATCTAGATTGAAAAAATGAGGTGAAAAACTTCCGTTGAAAGCCACTTCTCTATTTTCAATTAAGCCACTTCCATCATCCGCTGGCTCACTAATGTAGAATTTGATCTCAATGTCGTCCCCAGTTTCAATTCCATAGATATTGTTCAATGGATCATCAGATTGAAAAGCTAGGCCCGGAAAGAACCTTCTGAAATCTTCAAGAGACTGAAAAATTAACGAATTTTCATCAACCATAGCTTCAAACACTTCATTACCCCATGCAGGATCAACATTTAAACTATAGATAGAATCAAGACTAGATACAGTCAGCGTGTTTTGAGCAATTAATTGATTTGATACTGGCAAGACACTCGTAGTCACATACAAAGTGTCAGGGAAATCTTTCAATACCTCATAAGCCTTCAGATTGATCTCGGGATTTTCATCGCCTTCTTGATAGATGTAGTTGAATTTCAGATTGAGTTTAACTGAATCTAAAACAGCAGCTTCATCAGGTCTGAATAATTCATTGACGTCAATGTAGAATGCGGTATGGGCTTTTGCTTTTATCAGACCATATGGAGTATTTCTTTCCCCTGTAAGCATGGTCCCTGTTCCAATAGACACAATAGAGTCTATCAGTACAATTCCACCTGAGGTGGAAACATTTGTAGTCAGAAACTCTAAAGGAGCAATATCATCTTCTCCTAATCCGAATGTGCCGAGTTCCTCACATGAAATAAATAAAACGAGGCCCAATAAAAGGGCCCCGAAAGTTTTAGTCTTAGCCGACAAGTTCATTATATAGATTGTAATAAGAGTCTAGGAAATTGTCATCATTCTCGATCGTGCTGACCGTTTTCTCCTGCTCTATTTCTCCCAACAATTTATTCAAACTCTCATTTACATCTTCCTCTGCTCTAATAACAGCATCAGCATATTGTGCTCCTGTTTTGATGAATCCACCAAAATCCGCAGTTTTCAGATTTTCAAGCATGCTATCATCAATATCCATCATCTTCACTTTGTCCAACAATCCATTATCGAACTGATGAGCAAAGACATTATTATAAATAGTGAATACCGACTTCGTGTTTTGGAAGATTGGATCGTTTTTATAGGTAGTTTTTAGGTAAAGTGGAATTAGACTTGTTACCCAATCGTTACAATGAACGATATCTGGTGCCCAACCCAATTTTTTAACCGTTTCAAGGACTCCCTTACAGAAGAAAATCGCTCGCTCGTCATTATCCTCATAGAAATTGTCTTCCTTATCATGGAAAACATACTTTCTGTGAAAATAATCTTCGTTGTCGATAAAGTAAACCTGAAGTTTAGCATTCGGAATTGAAGCCACTTTGATCACTAAAGGTTTTTCTTCATCACCTACTGCAATATTAATCCCCGAAAGCCTAACCACTTCGTGCAATCTATTTTTTCTTTCGTTGATCAATCCGAAACGAGGAACCAAAATTCTGATCTCCATACCTCTCTCTTGCATTGCTTGAGGCAATTGTCTGACAAAGTCAGAAACTGCTGAAGTCTCTAAGAATGGTTGGATTTCGCTCGCTACGTACAGAATTCTCAATTTTGACATATTTAATGGAATTTAATGAAACCTATACTCTTGAAAAAGAGGGACAAAAGTACGGCCTTTTTGTCAAAAATCCTTCAATTTTAAAGAAAAACCCTTTGGTTTGCAGTTTTGTCCACGTTAATTATAGTTAAAGGCTAATGCATATTTTTCACACTATAGATTCGATCAGAGCGTATCTAACAAACGAAAGAACCGATCGATTGATTGGCCTTGTCCCAACAATGGGGGCACTTCATCAGGGGCACCTTAAATTAATACAAGAAGCCAAGCAAAATGCTGACATCGTTGTGGCAACAATTTTCGTGAACCCCGCCCAGTTTAATAAAGCCGAGGACCTTGAAAAATACCCTGTTCAAACAGAAAAGGATCTCGAAATGCTCAAAGCAGAAAATTGTGATGTTGCTTTTTTACCTAAAAGTAAAGAGCTATATCCTATTCAACCTGAATTGACCATCAACTTCGGTGCCATCGAAAATGCATTGGAAGGTGAATTTAGACCTGGTCACTTTGCTGGCGTTGGCCTGATCATTTCAAAGCTTTACAACATCATACAGCCGACACATGCCTTTTTCGGACAAAAGGACATACAGCAGTTCTATGTGATCAAGAAATTGACCGAAGAGCTTAATTTTCCTGTGCGATTGCACATGGTTGAAACCATGAGAGAAGAATCCGGTTTGGCGATGTCCTCCCGAAACATGAGACTTAATCATGAACAAAAAGAAGAAGCCGCGTTAATATTCAAGTGCTTAACAAGAGCAAAAAACCACCTCAATGAAGGCATGAATATCTCTCAGGTAAAAGCCGAGTTAATTTCAGCTTTTGAGCAATCACCACAACTAGATCTTGAATATTTCGAAATCGTCAACACAACTGATTTTTCCCCATTAGAAAAAGTGACAGAACCCAGCCAAACGGCCTTGTGTTTGGCCGCCATCATAAACAATGTAAGACTAATCGATAACTTGCCTTTAATTTCATAAGTTTGCGCCCGCTTTAGCGCAATTGAAATGCAAATAGAGGTATTTAAATCGAAGATCCACAGGGCCAAAGTAACTCAGGCAGAGTTGCATTATGTGGGAAGCATCACATTGGATGAAGATCTGATGGAGGCATCAAATATCATTGAACATGAGAAAGTTCAGATCGTGAATGTCAATAATGGCGAACGTTTCGAGACTTATGTGATCAAAGGAGAAAGAGGAAAAGGCACCGTTTGTTTAAATGGGCCGGCTGCACGAAAAGTACAAGTCGGTGATGTGATAATTATCGTATCTTATGCTATTATGGACATGGCAGAAGCAAGAAAACATGAACCTGTTGTGATCTTCCCAGACGACAATAACAAAATCAACTAAACTGTTGAATTCCAAATTAAAAGGCACCATCAAATTCTCGATTATGACCAGCATCACCGTGCTGATCATATGGTATCTATTCAAAGACATCGATTGGGACAGGGTCTTATCCTTACTCAAGGAATTTAATTATTGGTGGATTGCACTCAGTATCGGTTTAGGAATCATTAGTCATTTTTTAAGAGCTTGGCGATGGAAATTGATGCTAAATGCCAACGGGGCAAGTGTAGGCTTATTGAACAGTTTTTTTGCAGTCATGATCGGTTATTTGATCAATACTCTGATTCCAAGGCTTGGTGAGATCAGCCGTTGTGGAGTAGTAAATCGCAAAGAGAAAGTACCGGTGCCTTATGCTTTAGGTACAGTAGTGACGGAGCGAATCATTGATCTTTTCATGCTGCTATCCATTGCTTTGCTCACCTTGGTTTTACAATTCAATCTGCTCAAGCAATACTTGTATGATGCACGAGATTTTGTGAAAAGCCTCTTGACACAAAATTGGTGGCTTCTCATCTTATTGGCGCTTATAGGAGCATTTGGCATTTGGTTTTGGCGGACCAACAGGTTTCAACGCTTCCCTATTATTCAAAAAATCCAACGCTTTATTAGCCAAAGCCTTCAGGGGGTTAGAAGTTTGAGAAATCTTAAAAATCAAAAAGGGTTTTGGGTCTCGACAATCGTTATCTGGACCTTGTATTTTCTAATGCTATTTGTGATCACGTTAGGCTCTGAAGAGACTCAAGGACTTGGCCCTCTAGCTGGCCTTTCTATTTTAGTAATGGGCAGCTTTGGAATGGCCTCTCCGACCCCAAATGGAATTGGCGCATTTCATGCCTTAGTGGCAGGTGTTTTGGTACTTTATGGCATAGCATACGACACTGGAATAATTATTGCCACCATTTTGCACACATCACAATTCGTAACCATATTGGTGCTTGGCTCTTTAAGCCTCATTTTGGTAAACGTGTTGAACAAGAACAAAAGTGCAAACAGAAACAAAGATCAAGGATAGAAATTCGGCACAAGTATGGGCCGAAGAAATGCAGCAAGCTGGGAAGCGTATTGTTTTCACCAACGGCTGCTTTGATATCTTGCACCTTGGCCACATCGATTATCTTGAGAAAGCTCGGTCGCTTGGTGATGCTTTGATCATTGGTTTAAATGCAGATGAATCTGTGAAAAGGCTCAAAGGAGCATCAAGACCAGTAAATAAAGAATATGCAAGATCAAGGATGTTAGCAGCCTTAGCATTTGTTGATGCGGTATGCGTTTTTGATGAAGACACACCAAAAGAATTGATTGAAACCATAATACCCGATGTACTCGTAAAAGGTGGAGATTATACTATCGAAACCATAGTGGGGGCAGATACGGTGATCCAAAATGGTGGTGAAGTGAAGACCATAGAATTGGTTGATGGATTTTCAACAACAAATATTATTGAAAAATTAAAAGCTTAGATATATGTTATTCGTACTCATAATCGGAATCATGATTGTCAGTCTTGTTGTTCAACAAAGACTGAAAAGCAAATTTAAAAAGTACTCTCAAGTTGGACTTCAGGCTGGTCTTACTGGAAAAGAGGTTGCCCAGCTAATGTTATCAGACAATGGACTTCATGATGTTCAAGTAGTTTCTGTTCAAGGTAGATTAACTGACCACTACAACCCCGCAGACAAAACCGTTAACCTAAGCCCGGAAGTTTATGGAGGCAGATCGGTAATGTCTGCAGCTGTAGCCGCTCACGAATGTGGACACGCCATTCAGCATGCCAAAGCCTATAGACCATTAGAAATGCGCTCAGCACTTGTGCCTATACAACAAGCAGCAGGTCGACTTATGAACTTTTTATTCATGGCCTTATTAATCAGTGCGTTCGTTGTTTCAATCATCCCTCAAACTTGGGCAATTCTAGGAATTATCGGAGCCTATACCATCTTCACTTTATTCGCTTTTATTACCCTCCCTGTAGAATATGATGCGACCAAACGTGCACTTGCATGGGTAGACCAACGCAATATCACAAATGGCGAAGAACACGGTATGGCCAAAGACGCATTAAATGCAGCCGCGAACACATATTTAGTAGCCGCTCTCGGTTCTCTTGCTATGCTTCTCTACTACGTGATGGCATTCTTAGGAAATGACTAGTATTTCAAGGTAAAATGACTACTTTTGCCTAACAAACGTTAGTTATGTTTTACCTATGAATTTCGAATTAACTGAGGAACAAATGGCGGTGCGTGATGCTGCCAGAGAATTCGCACAAACAGAGCTCCTTCCTGGAGTAATTGAAAGAGACGAAAAACAACAATTCCCTGCCGAGCAAATCAAAAAGATGGGTGAGCTAGGCTTCATGGGAATGATGGTCGATCCTAAATACAATGGTGGCGGTATGGATACCATATCCTATGTTTTGGCTATGGAGGAAATCTCTAAAGTTGATGCATCAGCCAGTGTTTGTATGTCTGTAAACAATAGTCTCGTTTGCTGGGGCTTAGAAAAATTTGGTACAGAAGAACAAAAAGAAAAATACCTAAAGCCTCTTGCAACAGGTGAAAAAATCGGTGCTTTTTGTCTGTCTGAACCAGAAGCTGGATCTGATGCCACTTCGCAAAAAACTACCGCAGAAGATAAAGGCGACCATTACCTATTAAACGGCACAAAAAACTGGATCACTAACGGAAATAGTGCTTCTGTTTACTTGGTCATCGCTCAAACAGATCGAGAAAAAGGACATAAGGGCATCAATTGTCTAATTGTTGAAAAAGACATGGATGGTTTTGTAGTGGGCAAGAAAGAGGATAAACTAGGTATTAGAGGTTCTGATACACACTCACTGATGTTTACAGATGTAAAGGTTCCTAAAGAGAACAGAATTGGCGATGATGGCTTCGGTTTTAAGTTTGCTATGTCTACACTAAATGGTGGACGAATTGGAATTGCGGCTCAAGCCTTAGGTATAGCTTCTGGCGCCTTTGAATTAGCACTAGGCTATTCTAAAGAGAGAAAAGCATTCGGTAAACCAATCAATCAACACCAAGCCATTCAATTCAAATTAGCTGATATGGCTACTGAAATCGATGCTGCTCGATTGCTTTGTTTAAAAGCAGCTTATTTGAAAGATCAGAAAAAAGATTTTGGGAAAGAAAGCGCTATGGCCAAACTCTATGCTTCAAAAGTAGCAATGGATGTTACGGTCGAGGCTGTCCAAGTACATGGTGGTTATGGATATGTCAAAGAGTACCATGTAGAGCGCTTAATGCGTGACGCTAAGATCACTCAGATCTATGAGGGGACATCAGAAATTCAAAAGGTAGTAATATCAAGAGAGTTAATTAAATAATAAGTTAAGTCCAATAATTGTGGCCATCAGTATAATTTATATTACTAATGGCCATTTTTTTGTCTTTTTTGCTGCATTATGATAATTTAGTGTCTTAATTTTACAACTTACATAGACTCAATTATGGAAGATTACAATAAGATTATCGAATCGCTGGGTGTTCGGTATATCAAAAGCCGAAATATGAAGGTGGTAAAACCTGTGACCATCGAAAACTTTTATGATGTTGAAAACACCATTATCGTTGTCAATAACGGGGATATTTACTTTGGAGATGACCAAGAAAAAGTCAGTGAAGGTGATATGCTCTTTATACCTGGTGGCAAACCTGTTCAAATCACTTTCGGCTCTCTAACCGCACACAAGATTGGGAACGAAGACTTTATTTCAAATAAGAAGAAGTACCTACAAAATGCTTCCGATACCGAAGTGAATGATTTCGATATCAATGGCTTTAGTCAAGTTATGTTCGAAGCCAAGGTATTTGATTCTGTCAATTTTTTCTCATCGCTGAACATTACACCTTTTGCCATTCGCTCTTCAAGCCACATTGCAGACTTGATCAGATTGATCATTGAAGAAGACAATTCAACAAAGGCTGGCAAGGGCAGAGTGATTAAGAATAATACCGACTATTTAGTGGTTGAAGTCATAAGATACATCCTCGATAATCGATTGTTTGTCGAGCAACTCGTTACGAACAGCACATACTTCAAAGACCCTAGGCTCATCGATATCTTCAATTATATCAAAGAAAACCTTGGAGGTGACTTATCTAATAAAGTCTTGGCAAGAGTGGCCAATGTTTCAGAAGATTACGTTGGGCAGTATTTCAAAATGCTAACAGGTATAAATCCTCAAGATTATATTGAATATCAGCGCATGGAGGCTGCCGTAGAATTATTAAGAACTACGAAGAAAAGTATTCGCGATATTGGTCATGAAGTAGGTTATAAAGACACCGCTTATTTCTGTAGAAGATTTAAGATGATGTTTGGTATACCTGCAGGTAAAATGAGAAGAAGGGAGAGCTTAATTAACGTTTAAAGGCTCATTCATCAAATGAACTAATTCAGAAACCTCGTTTAAAAAAGCGAGGTTTTTTTGTGCACCATTACCTACCACCAAAATGTCGGCTCCAGCATTTATGGCTTCTCTTGCTTTTGAAATATGATTGATTCCACCTCCCACGATCAAAGGGCAATCAATATTGTTTCGCACCGCCCTGATCACCTTTGATGAAACGGGAGCTTCTGCTCCACTCCCTGCATCCATATAGATCAATTTCATACCGAGCATTTCTCCAGCCAAAGCAGTACTTGCTGCTATACTTGGTTTATCATTCGGTATGGGCATAGAATGACTGATATAAGAGGCACTTGTTGCTCTACCCGAATTGACCAGCATATAGCCTGTTGAGATCACTTCGAGCTGGCTTCTTTTCAACACTGGCGCTGCTATCACCTGTTGGCCTATTAACAAATCCGGGTTTCTTCCTGAGATCAGGCTTAAAAAAAGAATGGCATCTGCATGCGCATCGATTTGTATGGCACTGCCTGGAAAAATAACACAAGGAATATTAGTACACGATTTGACTAAATTAATCACATGATGCATTCTGCCAGAAGCAACTAAACTCCCACCTACAAAAATAAAATCAACCTTATTTTCTATGGCATGATTGATTGCGGTCTGCAGTTCCTGATCATTTAGATCATCCGGATCAATAAGAAAGGCTAAGGCTTTTCTTTTCTCCAGTTTGTACTGGGAGATAAGATCGTAGACTTTACTTTTCATCCTTCTCAACTTCTGCTAAGAAATTCTCTAATCTTTTAGATGCAAAATCGAGCAGCTCTAAAGTTGCCTTTTCGGTAAACTCATTGGTTAAGAAACTACTGGATTCTGAAGGAGACTTATATACTTTTTTTTCTTCATTTTCACTAAAAAAAGCACGCTGCAACAAGTTGACTGTCAAAGCCAATCCTCCCGCAATGAGTGCATTTCTTACAATCTTTAAGACCTCATCTTGAGCATGATCAACTTCAGTCTGAAGTTCTTTCTTATAGGAGGCATTCTCTTTTAAAAGTGCTTCTTTACTCTTCGGCATCTGACTTTGTTTTCTCTCTTAGTGTTTTCAGAACGGTAACATAAATACTTTCGCGATTCCAATAAACGATAAGCCCTATCAATATATACAAGATTGAGATGATTAGATACCCCAAATACTGATTCTCAATTATTGAATTTAGGAAACTGGCTAGACCAATCGAAATAAAAAATAGTGCTAGAGCCAAACAGATCACTACACAAAAAATGATGACACTCTTGGCAATGATCTTTTGTACTTGCTCCTCTACATCAAGCTTCACCAGTTCCACCTTGGTCTCTATGAAACCTGAAATGGAATCCATTAATTTATCAAAATCAAATAGCTTCAAAGGGCTTTCTTTGAAAGTAAAAATAAGTCAATTTTATTGGATGCCAACGAGCTGAGTGCTCTTCACCATTTTATTTTGGGTATTGTAGATCACCTCTCTCACAACCACCTTATCATTAGGATCGAACAAATATTCAACCCTTGTGCCATCTGCTTTAATTACCTCGAGAGAGATCAATGCATTCAATAGTTCATCCCCTACCCTATATTCACTGCTCTTATTGAATCTAATGATGCTGTCTCGCCCATAGATAACTGAGCGCTCCATATCATAATAAACGATGTGATCAGTAGTACTAAAGGCTTGTGTACTTTTTGGCAATAGAAATGAAGTATCAGGGACAGAGATTGACTCTTCTCCCTCTGTATTTTTATAGATCAAAAAACGCTGATCAGCATTTACCCCTTCTGAATTAAAAGCGATTACCCCTTGATGTCCACTATCCTGAGGTGTAACAATCTGATAGGTGTAAGTTTTTCTTTGTGCATTGTCCTTATTGATGTAGATCAAAGTAAATGGCATTAAAAAGAAGGTGAAAATAATGTAAGAGAAACCGATGATACGTGAATCCAAAGTCAAGGCGCCAAAACGATAAGAGACCAACACTGGCAGTCTTCTTAAAAAAGGGAACGGGAGAAATACCAATACGCCTATGAAATTGAATAAGAGATGCACAAAAGCGAGACTAATAGCTGCTTCTGATTGACTAAATGCCGCGATCAATGCAGTAAGTGTTGTGCCCATATTGGCTCCTAATATGAATGGGAATGATCTTTTCAAGGTCACTCTGCCTGAAGCAACCAAAGGCACGATCAATGAAGTGGTAATAGAACTTGATTGTACCGCAGCGGTGATCAACGTACCCCATCCAAAAGATTTATATGGGCTAGCAAAGATGTATTTTCTGAGTTGATCTTTTGACGAGCCAATCACTCTTCTCGAAATTGTTTTCGATAGTAATTTTATACTGAGAAAAAGTAAGAGTAAAGAAAGAACCAAAGCAATAACTGCATTTGGCAACCATTGCACAATCAAGTCTGAAAAGCGATTTAATCCAAAACCTAAGCCTTCAGAGGAATTATTAGCATTCAGCGCATCACCGAAAATGCTTGTTAAATAGTTCGCGCTTTTCGAAAGTACTCCATAATAGTATTCAAGTGGGAAAAGCAGAATGGCGATGAAAATATTGAAAAAATCATGTACCGAACCAGCAGAAATGGCTTTACGAAACTCATTTCTATTTGTAATGAAGCCCAAAGACACCAAAGTACTTGTGAGTGTTGTACCAATATTTGCTCCCATTACAACGGGTATAGCACTTCCCAACGACAAGTAGCCAGTCGAAACGACCGCAACTGTCATCGCCGTAACTGTTGAGCTACTCTGAATAAGGGCAGTTGCCAATAAACCAATAAAAAGACCGATAAATGGATTGGAAGTGGCCAAAAGTATTCCTCGTGCAGTTTCTTGACCCAAAGAAGAAACTGACGCACCAACAAGGTTGATGGATAGCAAGAAAAGTAAGACTTCAGGCAAGAAGAAGACAATGGTGGCATACCATTTCAATGCTTTCTTACTATTGCCTAATTCTTTTATCAATGCTTTTCTTGAGTTTAACTTTCCCTAATTTAAACAGCCCCAAAAATACCACTTCTACTTCGCCTTAGTTGTAGAAGAGTGTAAAGCATATGTTAACAAATAGTGCTTTTTCAAATTCTTTCATAAAACGCTATTCCCTTCAATTTCAACTATTTAGCAAAAATGATTGTATGATGTACTTTACTTACAGATAATAGTGGTTTTTTACAGGGTTCGATTATCTCAAAAGTTCTTTTAGCTTTGTACTTCGTCTAACAAAATATCTGCGAAAAACGCCATCTGAACCATGTCCCAATTAGAGTTTGTCATGTATGCCGGCTTCTTGTTATCGGCATATTCAGTTATCGGCAATGACGTTATTCAGACGCTTGGCACTTTTCTTACCTCAAATGAGAAAAAGCAATGGTGGGTATTATGGATCTTTGCTGCCACTATTTTGACTGCCGTTCTAGTTTATGGATGGTACACCAATGGTGGTGATGTCACCTACGGTCGCCTGATTGGTGATCCTCCAACAAATACATTTGACAACCCAATCTATGCAGAACCCAAGGACATTCCAGGGTTTGGCTGGGCTTATTTACTACCACCAGTAGTATTATTGATCATTACCAGATATGGTATTCCAGTCAGTACTTCTTTTTTGATCCTGACATTCTTTAATGAAAAGAATCTGTACAACATGGTTGTAAAATCTATGTCAGGATATCTCGTTGCCTTTGTTGCGGCCATCATAGTTTATATGGCGATAGCAAAAAGGCTAGAAAAGTACTTTATCGAAAAGCCGCCAACCGACAAGCAAACAAAGATTTGGACGGTACTGCAATGGGGCTCTACAGGTTTTTTGTGGTCACAATGGTTGATTCAAGACTTCGCCAACATCTATGTTTACCTACCTCGACAGATAAGTCTGCAAGTATTGATTTTCACCATCATTGTATTCTTAGTGTTATTAGCCTACATCTTCAAAAGTAAGGGTGGAGCCATTCAAGGAATCGTCAAGGCGAAAACCAATACGCGCGACATTCGATCTGCAACCATTATTGACTTCTGTTATGCCATAGTGCTGTATTTCTTCAAAGAGCTGAATAACATTCCAATGAGTACTACATGGGTTTTCTTAGGCTTACTTGCAGGACGTGAGATCGGCATTAAATATTTTGCCTATGGTGCAGTAGCTAATGATACGATTAAAGATCTAGGTAGAGATTTAGGTAAGGTCTTTTTTGGATTAGCCGTGAGTATAGGCTTAGTATTTGCGTTGAAATTCTTAACTGGCGGCCTCTAATTGTTTAATGGCGTTCCAAGCCATAAATCCAATTCCCAACTCAATTGCATCTTCATCAACATTGAATCTCGGTGTATGCGCTCCAAAAGTTGTCTCTTTGGCTTCATTTCCTGTGCCCAAACGATAAAAACATGAAGGAACTGTATGGCTATAATAGGCGAAATCCTCTGCACCCAACCACAATTCGAGGTCAACTATATTTTCTTCACCAATGTATTCCACTGCATTTGCTCGCGCTTTGGCTGCCAAATCTTCGTCATTATGCAAGAATGGATAACCGACATCAATATTGACATCACAGCTACCCCCCATTCCCTCAGCAATACTTTGTGCCATTTTCGTAATCAGACCATGCGCTTTAAAACGCCAAGCTTCATCTAGCGCCCTAAAGGTTCCGCCGAGCTTTACCTCTTCAGGTATGATGTTTTGTGCTGTTCCACCATGGATCGTCCCAAAGGTGAGCACAGTAGGTGTTTTAGGGTCTGCATTTCTACTGATGACTTGCTGAAGTGCAATAACAATATGCGAGGCAATAACGATCGGATCGACTGCTTTATCTGGCAAAGCTGCATGACCACTTTTGCCCTTAACGGTAAGGTACACCTCATCTGCACTCGCCATATATTTGCCTGCTTTGAAACCTAATTTTCCTGTCGAGATATAAGGGATCACATGCTGACCAAATACGGCATCAGTTTTTGGGTTTTCCAATGCACCTGCTTTGATCATCAATGATGCTCCACCTGGATTCTTTTCCTCTCCAGGTTGAAAGATCAGTTTGATAGTGCCTTCGAATTCGTCTTTTAATTCAGTCAGAATTAATGCTGCTCCTAAAACACATGAAGTATGAACATCATGCCCACAAGCATGCATTACACCTTCATTTTGTGATTTATAAGGTACATCATTCTCCTCTATTATTGGAAGGGCATCCATATCGCCACGAAGCGCGATCACTCTTTTGTCTGGGTTTTTACCCTTGATCAAAGCGGTGACTCCCGTTTCAGCAACACCCTCTTCAATTTCCAAACCCATCTCCTTCAGCTGAGAAACAACATATTTGGCTGTCTCATACTCTTGGTAGGAAAGTTCTGGATTGGCATGAATATGCCTACGCATCTCTATGGTCTTCGCAAAATACTGAGAAGCTAATGCTTTAATTCTCTGAGGATTCATCTTCCTTTTTTATAGCAAATTTATCGGGAACGATGGCAGCAGAAGGGTATGTCTCTTGAATCATCTTCAACATGGGCTCCGCCTCTAATTGTTGAAAATACTCCCCGATCTTAACGAAATAGGTAGGTAGTTTAAAGCTAAAGCGTGCCTCTTGATCAGGAACAAGGTCAAAAAGTCTATTTCTGACTCTTCCGGCCTCAATCTCATTATTACCTGAGTATACTAAAATGGTGAACCCATCATAAAGACGAAGGGAATCATTTCTGACATACATACTATCAACAATGGCCTCCATTTGTTTGTCAATGTTGTACTCTGCCTCGATTGGACTGTTATTGATCACCTCAAGCTCCCTTTCATCCTTTTGAGAAGAACTTTCTACTTCAGGTCTGTACTTAGCTGGATCATCGGTAAAAGAATAATCCTCCACCGGTGCAGCTACCTTTGGTACTGATTGCACCGCACAACCTATTGTGAAGACACTTAATAGAAGTGTTAAAATGACAATATGTAAATGCTTCTTATCCATCGATAACCACGCAACGGCTGCTATTGATATCTTCTTCAACCTGCTTGTATTTAACGTCTTTCTTCACTGTTCCGTCTGTATACTGTACCGAAACCCTATCATTTCGGCCATAAATCTTATCAGATTTGATTGGCGCAATTTTCTCAGCCGGAGGACGATTTCTTGTGTCTTGACGACCAGCCAAGGCACTTTGTGACTCTTCTTTCGATTCATTATAAGCCTGTCGCTTGGCACTCCTTGCTTCTTGAACTCTATTCGGATCCTCAGAAGGAATCATCGCCCTAGTCAGGAATGAAACAGTTTCTTCATTTACTCTAGACAAGAAAGTCTTAAACATCTCAAATGCTTCGAACTTATAGATCAACAAAGGATCTTTCTGTTCATATACTGCATTTTGAACCGACTGTTTCAGATCATCCATTTCGCGCAAATGCTCTTTCCAGGTCATATCGATCACTCCTAAAGTGATCGCCTTTTCCATGGCTGTGATCATTTCAGCATTTTCGGTTTCGATCGTTTTCTCCAAATTGACCGCCACACCGATCTGGCGCTTACCATCTGTAAATGGTAATAAGATATTTTCAACCGTTGCACCTCTTTCCTTTTTCACATGCTTCATCAAAGGAAGAGTAGCTTCAGCAATTCGCTTATTCTTTTCATGATAAGCCTCTAACAACTCTTCATAAAGATCATTGGTCAAGGTATTCTCATCAGTGGTGTTAAATACGTCTTCTGTAATCTTCGAATCGAGTGCCAACGTACTGATACAATTCAATTTGAAGGCATCATAATCAGTGCCTCCTTTAGCATTGCTAATGATCTCTTCACAGGTATCATAAAGCATGTTCATGATATCAAGCCCTAATCGTTCTCCGTTCAAGGCATTCTTTCTTCGGTCATAGATCACCGTTCTTTGCTGGTTCATGACATCATCATATTCCAACAAACGCTTTCTGATTCCAAAGTTATTCTCTTCAACCTTTCTCTGGGCACGCTCAATAGACTTGGTGATCATAGAATGTTGGATCATCTCGCCTTCTTTCAAGCCCATTCGGTCCATGAGTTTGGCCACTCTATCTGAACCGAAGAGTCTCATCAAATTATCTTCGAGCGAAACGAAGAACTGTGAAGAACCTGGGTCTCCTTGACGACCCGCACGACCTCGAAGCTGACGGTCTACACGTCTCGATTCATGCCTTTCTGTACCAATAATTGCTAATCCTCCTGCAGCCTTAGACTCAGGATGCAATTTGATATCTGTACCACGACCCGCCATGTTCGTGGCAATGGTCACTGTACCAGGCTTACCCGCTTCAGCAACTACATCCGCTTCTTTGGCATGTTGCTTTGCATTCAACACTTGATGTTTAATCTTTTTCAGGTTGAGCATCCTACTCAATACCTCAGAGATCTCTACAGATGTTGTACCCACCAAAACCGGTCTTCCAGCGTCTGTTAAAGTAACGATCTCATCTACTACCGCATTGAATTTCTCACGTACAGTCTTGAAGACCATGTCTTGTCTATCATCACGTGCGATAGGTCTATTGGTAGGAATAACCACAGTATCTAATTCGTAGATCTCCCAAAACTCTCCAGCTTCTGTTTCGGCTGTACCCGTCATACCGGCCAGTTTGTGGTACATTCTGAAGTAATTCTGCAATGTAATTGTCGCATAGGTTTGCGTGGCATCCTCTACCTTTACATTCTCTTTGGCTTCGATCGCTTGGTGCAATCCATCAGAATATCTACGGCCATCCATCACACGACCTGTTTGCTCATCAACGATCTTCACCTTGTTCTCAGCCACGATATATTCAGTATCTTTTTCGAACATCGTATAGGCTTTCAACAACTGGTTGACCGTATGAATTCTTTGTGCCTTTACACTGTAGTCAGCGATCGCTTCATCCTTCATTTTGAGTTTTTCCTCATCAGAAGTCGCCTCGTCCTTTTCCAACTTCGCTACAACATCTCCGATGTCAGTCAAAATAAAAAAGTTAGGATCTTCGCCTTCACCCGTGATCAGCTCCGTGCCGTTTTCTGTCAGATTTACGGCATTCGACTTTTCATCGATGGTGAAGTACAAAGGCTCATCAGCATTTGGCATGTTTTTCTGGTTATCTTGCAAATAGAAGTTCTCTGTTTTTTGCAAGGCCACGCGTATTCCAGGTTCAGAAAGGAATTTGATCAATGGCTTGTACTTCGGCAAACCTCTAAAGGCCCTGAAGAGCGCCAAACCACCTTCTTCATCTTTACCTTCCTTTAATAATCTCTTGGCGTCATTAAGGTATTGACCACAGAGTTTTCTTTGTGCATCCACCAGTTTCTGAATCCTTGGTTTCAATTCGTGAAACTCATGAACGTCTCCTTTTGGCACAGGACCTGAAATGATCAATGGTGTTCTGGCTTCATCGATCAGTACAGAATCCACCTCATCGACCATGGCGTAATGATGCTTTCTTTGCACCAATTCGTTTTCATCGCGCGCCATGTTGTCACGCAAATAGTCGAAACCAAATTCGTTATTGGTTCCGTAAGTGATATCTGCTTGATAAGCTTTCCTTCTTTCCTCAGAGTTAGGCTGGTGTCTATCGATACAATCCAGTGTCATACCATGGAATTCGAACAATGGTGCCATCCATTCTGCATCACGTCTTGCGAGGTAATCATTTACAGTAACTACATGCACCCCTCTGCCAGCTAGCGCATTCAAGTAGGCAGGAAGTGTAGCCACCAAGGTCTTACCTTCACCAGTGGCCATTTCCGAGATCTTACCTTCATGTAGATTGATACCACCAATCAGCTGCACATCATAGTGCAACATGTTCCAAGTGATCTCAGTCCCAGCAGCCAGCCATGTATTGTGCCAAATGGCCGTTTCGCCATTGATCTCCACATGCTCTCCTTGCGCAGCAAATTGCTTATCGAGCAAAGTGGCAGTAACTACTAGCTTTTCATTGTCTTTTAATCTACGTGCCGTCTCTTTTACCACAGCAAAACCCTGCGGCAGCAAATCCATTAAGATCACCTCAAGTTGGGCGTTTCGTTCTTCCTCTAGTTTATCTATGCCTTCGAAAACTGCTTCTTTCTCAGCAATACTGAGCGATGCGTCTTCCGCAACATTTTTATGGGCTTCTTCCAGTTGCCCGTCAATGTCACTAAGTCTATCGGCAATGATCTGCTTGAATTCAGCAGTTTTATTTCTTAATTCATCGTCACTGATATGCTGTAGGTTCTCGAACTCCCTGTTGATCTCGTTCACTAGAGGCATCACCTCTTTTATATCTCTATCCGATTTGCTACCGAAAAGCTTTGCAAGCCCTTTTGTAAGTATGCTCATATCAAAATTTTAATCCGCTAAAGTTATAGGGTTGACCGCTAAATACGAAGGTAAGCACGCATTAATTAGAGGCTTATCTTTCCTTCAAAAACAGCTTTTGCAGGCCCTATTAAATATATCTTTTTAAATGTATTGCCCTCTTGTTCGAACTGAACCCTGAGGCGACCACCTTTGGCCTTTAGTTTTACTTCATTTACACCCTTTTTGGCTCCGTAGGCCAATGCAGCTGCTGTACAACCGGTACCGCAAGAAAGCGTCTCTCCCTCAACTCCACGTTCATAGGTTCTGATCTTGATCTCATGATCCGAAATCGGTTCAATGAGGTTGACATTTACCCCTTCTTTTTCGAAACGTGAATTGTATCGAATGGCTCGGCCTTCTGCGATCATGTCTTTTTCATCCAGTCCGCTCACATATTTAATGTAGTGGGGGGAACCCGTATCGATCAGAAGATCATTTTCAATTTGCTCAACGGCTTCGACATCGTGCATCAATAAATGCACCTCATCCCCTTCGATCTCTGCTGAATGCACACCATCAATGGCATTGAAGATGGTTTTTTCTGAAATGATGCCTAGATACTCCGCAAACTTCACTGCACAACGGCTACCATTTCCGCAAAGCGACTGAGAACCATCCGGATTGAAATAGACCATTTCAAAATCTGATTCTTTGTCATTCTCTATCAGTATCACTCCATCCGCTCCAATACCAAATCTGCGGTCACACAGCTGG
>CBFHYE010000183.1:0-6810 GCA_965659985.1 Roseivirga sp.
ACCAAGCTCTTTTTTGTCGGAAAGCTAAAAGAGTTCATTGACCGCAAGGTGGTCAAGGGGATCTTAAAAGACCTTCATTTGGTCACCCGAGAGTCCGCTTTCGTGGTGAGGACCTTTTTCTTTGTGGTTTTTGGTTATACCATTGATGTGACAGGATTGCTAGACTTAGATATCCTGTTGTTAGGTTCTATGATCACAGCGGTGATCTTTATCATTCGCTTTGCGATGTTGAAGATCTTCTTCATTAAAAAATCTATTCTTCCAGAGTTACTCATTACCCCGCGAGGATTGATCACAATTCTACTCTTTTTCTCTATTCCTGAGGAGTTGAGTTCTGAGCTTTTTCAGAATGATGTGATCCTGATCCTGATTGTGGTCACTGGAATTGTCATGACCTGGGGATTGATCCGTTATGGCAATGTGAGTGGGAAAGAGTTGAATCAAGAAATGGCTGATTTTCAGAGTGGTAAACTATCCTACTTTTTGCAAAGAGATGAGATAGATGATAAAGAGAGTGCTGAGGTAGAGCCAAGAAAGAAAAAGGAGGTAGGAGAGACCTCTGAAAACAATATTAGTCTTTCGTTTGATCCAGAAGAGCTTGAAGATTCTACAGATGATGACAAGACCTAATAAGGGTCTACATCTGCAATGATCTCTACTTTGTTATATTGCTTTTCTTTGAGCATTTGAAGCTTGGCCGACTTGATACGTTCCTTAACAGCTTCCATGCTGTATTTCTTTTCTATTTTGAGAAAGACATCCATCAAAAAACGGTCTCTGATCTTATTGATCAAGGGTTCTTGTGGCCCAAGCACACGAGTTGTGCCGAGGTCTTCCCTTAAAAGATTGGCTAAAAATCTAGCGGCTTCGTAAGTCAGGTTCTTATCCTTACTTCTTACCAAGAGGTGAATCATTTTTGTAAAAGGAGGGTAATTATAATTCTTCCGTTCCTCCATTTCCGCCTGATAGAAGGTGTCATAATCATGGTTTTCTATCCAACGGAGTATGTGCTGTTCTGGGTCTCGCGTCTGTACCACCACAGTGCCGCGTTTTTGCCTTCTACCGGCTCTACCGCTCACTTGGGTGGTCAATTGAAAAGTACGCTCCATAGAACGGAAATCAGGAAAATGGATCATCCTGTCAATATCAAAGACGCCAACAACACTCACATTATCAAAATCGAGCCCTTTGCTGACCATTTGAGTGCCAATAAGAATATCGATATGTCCTCTTTCAAATTCATGAATGATGTTTTGATAGGCGTATTTAGATCTTGTGGTTTCTAGGTCCATGCGCTGGATGCGTGTCTCTGGATAGATCAATTTCAGCTCTTCTTCGATCTTCTCTGTGCCAATGCCTACGGTTTTGATATTGGTGCTACCACAAGCTGGACAAGTCACCGGAACGATCTCTTTGTGACCGCAATAGTGGCAATTGACCTGGTTTTTGTATTGGTGATAGGTGAGACTTACCGCACATCGGTGACAATTCGGGATGAAACCACAGTCGTCACAAGTGACATAACTTGAGTAACCCCTTCGGTTTTGGAACATGATCACTTGTTCCTTATTCTCAAGCGCCTTGATGATGTGTTCTAGCAACACAGAAGTGAAATCTCCAGTCGCTGACTTCTGCTTTTTCTCTTTGGCCAAATTGGCTGTATGTACTTCTGGTAACTGTGTTTTGCTATAGCGCTCTTTTAACGTAACCAGTCCATATTTGTCCTGCTGCGCATGGGTATAAGACTCTAATGAAGGAGTGGCACTTCCCAATACAGTTTTGGCATTATGTAAATGTGCCAAGTACAAAGCGGCATCGCGTGCATTGTATCGAGGAGCCGGGTCAAATTGCTTATAGGAATTTTCATGTTCCTCATCGACAATGATCAGGCCAAGGTCTTTGAAGGGGAGGAAGATGGCACTACGCACGCCAACGATAAAATCAAATCGTCCTTCCATTAAACCGTACCACACCTCAACGCGCTCATTGTCTGAGAATTTGGAATGGAAAACACCTACACGTTCTCCAAATACTGCTTTGAGTCGATTAACGATCTGAGCCGTAAGTGCAATTTCTGGCAATAGATAAAGTGCTTGAGTGCCATTGGCCATGGCATCTTTGATCATCTCTATATAGATCTCCGTCTTGCCACTGCCAGTAATGCCATGTAATAATACAGTACTCTTTTGTTGGAAAAAGCGGTAGATATCTTCTTTGGCTTTTTCCTGTGTTTCACTCAGTGTGATCTCTTTGATCTCTGAATCTGTTAATTCACCAAAACGAGAAATGATGACCTCAAATTCTTCTAGGATGCCGTTTTTTTTCAAGGTGTTGAGGGAAGAAAGAGAGAAACCAGCATCTACGATAGATTTCTTATCAATGCCTTTATCATTCAATTCTGGGTTTTGGTAAACGGGAATGACTTGAAGATATTTGAGGAGGAGGTCACTTTGCTTCGGCTTGTTCTTTATTGACTCAAATACGGCCTCAAGTTGGGTTTGATCTTCTGCCAATTCGCTACTTAGCCTAATCATTTTTACTTTCTTAGGCTTATAGCGCTCCTTGAGCTCTTCATAGATGATCACCACTTCTTTCTGTACCAAAGACTTGATGTACTTGAAAGCACTTTTCAATTCTAATACATCAGCGGCTTGCTGATAGGTCATAGAATCATTGTTCTCTAAGGCATTGAGTAAGACGACCTCTTTGTCATCGAATTCATATTTCGATTCATTCCAGTCATGTTCTGGGTGTAATTGAATCCGTGACTCGCTGCTTAGTTTTAGGCCCGAGGGGAGCGCGGCATTGAGGGCCTCACCAAAGGTACAGAGGTAATAATCCGACAGCCATTTCATGAACCGGAGCTGTACATCATTGAGAATGGGTTCTGCATCGAGAATGTCCAATAACGGTTTGGCGCTGTAGATCTCTGGGGCCTTTTGATGCACTTTATAAATGACACCAGTGATAACTTTTTGCCTGCCGAATTGAACGATCACCCGAATTCCACTCTGAACCAATTCATTAAATTCCTTAGGAACCCGATAGGTATAGAATTGTGGAATAGGCAAAGGCAGGGCCACATCTACAAAGTAGGTGGCTTCTGAATCAGGGGCATCAAGGTTTAATTGTAAGGCGCTCAATAAATCTAAAATTCAATAGCAGATTAAGCTTTAATTTTTTTCGCTCAAAGCGATCTGATGAATTAGTTCATCGATATCATGTATAGGGAGCTGACAAGCCTTATTGAAGCATAAATAAAAGGTGTCTCTTCCATTGATGGCATCTCGTCCTTCAAGCAAGCTGAGGGCGCTTTCATTTCCAGCTTTCTTGCCTACAATTACTTTATTCGGGATGTAATGTTTAGCTAATTGATGAACCAATGCATCGGTATCTTCACCAACCATAGCGACCTCAGCAGTAGGATAGGATAGTCGGCCATATATGCGTGCCCAATTGGCCGCATCTTGTGGCCCAAGATTCAAAGCCCTATCCATTTTATTGACCATCGTGCTTGCCATTTCATGCCATTCAGGTTTATCTAATAAAATAGAGAGGTCGATCAAGTTCTCGGCCATCATGGAATTCGATGCAGGAATCACATTGTCCCAGATCTCTTTCTTTCGTGCGATCAATTGCTCCGAGGAGGAAGCAGTGAAATAGAAGAAACCATCGGTTTCATCCGTAAATTCTGCGATGACTTTCTCCGTCAATTGCTCAGCTCGTTTGAGCCATTGCTCATCAAAAGTGATTTGATAATAGGCGATAAAACCCTGAATGACTGCGGCATAATCTTCCAGATAACCCGCGATACTTGTTTTTCCTTCCTTGAAATTGTGCCAGAGCTCACCATCCTTGGTCAGCATTCGTTCAGCGAGGAAATTGGCTAGTCCACTAGCTAAGTCAAGATAATTAGGGTCTGCAAATACAGCATAAGCATCTGATAAGCCTTTCAAAGCAAGCCCATTCCAACTGCATAAGATCTTATCGTCTAATCCTGGTCGAATACGTTTGGCTCTTTCAGTTAAAAGGCGAAGGTTGGTCGACCTTACCATATCTTCTAATTCATCAAGAGACAGGCCATTGACTTTTGCAAATGCAGCTGTTAATCCGGAGCGGAAAGGGATATTCTTGTTGGGCTCCCAATTGCCAGCAGTAATGTTGTAAAACTCGATCATGAGTTCAGCATCAGGACCTAGTATTTCCTTGAATTCTTGCTCTGTCCACAAGTAGAATTTGCCTTCTTCACCTTCAGAATCAGCATCTAAGGCCGAATAGAATCCACCTGAGCTATCGAGCATTTCGCGCTTCATCCAGTCGATGGTCTGTGTAACCACCTCTTTGTAATAAGCATCTTTGGTTACCTGATAGGCTTCGGTATAGAGAGTTAGCAGCTGTGCATTGTCGTAGAGCATTTTTTCAAAATGTGGAACAAACCAGTCCATATCCGTTGAATATCGAGTGAATCCGCCTCCGATCTGATCATAAAGGCCACCCCAGGCCATGTTGTTGACGGTTCTAATCGCATGGTCTGAAGACATCATGTTGTGATTGACATGCCCTTCAAAAAACAGGTAGCGATAGGTGACTGGCATTGGAAATTTTGGTGCGCGCTTATTTCCACCTTTAACCAGATCAAATTGTTCTTCAAACTTTAAGAACATCTTACCCAGATGCTTTTTACTAAAAGGGTTATTGTTCGAGACTAAACCATATTTATCCGTCTCCTTCGTGTTGAGGTTTTTAGCAAATCCTTCTGCAGATTTTTCTAGTTCTGCTCTTTGTTTTTTGAAAGCTTCTGAAACTTGAATACAAAGTTTGGCCCAACCTTGAGGAGGGAAATAGGTGCCTCCATAGAAGGGTTTTTGATTGGGCATCAAGAATACATTGAGTGGCCAACCGCCCTGTAGTCCCATGGTGTGAATCGCATCCATATAGACTTGATCGACATCAGGGCGTTCTTCACGATCTACTTTGATGCACACGAAGTGCTCATTCATGATCGCGGCAATGTCTTCATCTTCAAAGCTCTCGCGCTCCATCACATGGCACCAGTGACAGGCAGAGTATCCGATACTTACAATGATCGGTTTGTCTTCATTCTGTGCTTGCTCAAGTGCTTCCTTTGACCAAGGGAGCCAGTTTACAGGGTTGTGGGCATGTTGTAATAAATAGGGAGAGCTGCTGTCAACAAGCGCGTTGGTATGCTTAGGGTCAGTCATGGGCAAGCCTTGATTTTAATTTTTTGATCTCTTTTTTGAGGCCGATTTCCTTATTCAACTCCTCCGCTTTCATTAAAGTTCGAGATAAGAATTGTTGATGAGCCTCACTCTTCGGGTTGAAAGCTTCGTGTGCAATGGCTGACTGAATTTGTGTTAGCTGCTCACAATCTTTTATGGCTTTTTCAGTGAATAGCGCAGAAGAGAATTTCTCCCAGATGTATTCTATCGCTTGTGCATTGGGATGAATCATATCCTTTTCAAAAAAGCGGTAATCTCTCAGATCGTCCACTACCATTTCATAGCTAGGAAAATAGTAAACGTTGTCTGCCATTTGAGAGAGGTAATGGCAGGCCAAGAGTAAGTTACTCTTACTTACTGCATTGCCATGAAGCGTATCTCTTGTGTGCCTCACTGGACTCACTGTCAACAGTATTCTCAATTTTGGGTTGAGCTCATCAAGCTTTTCTTTCAGCGTGAAGAATCCCGTCATGATCTCCTCAAGATGCAGAAGGCGCTTGTCGAATTCCTTTTGGGGTACTTTATGGCAATTCGAAACCAACTCTTGACTACGCTTTTTCTCATAGATCCAGGAAGTGCCAAGGGTGATAATGAGCACTTCTGCCTTTTTAAGGTTTTTGTGTAGGCGTGCATTCTTCTTTTGAAAAACTTGCTGAAGCTTTTCAGGGCTTGCCGCCTTAAAGGAGGAGTGCAATTCGTGGCTTAAATACAATCCATCTCGCTGGATGATGCTAGTTTCGTCTAAAGGAGATTGTTCTATAGCGTGATCGAGCAAATTGAAGATCGAAAGTGGATTAAACACCGTACCGTATGGGTTGATGTTGATCGAAAACTTGGCTTGCTCTAGTCTTTGACCAATGGTATGGCTAAAGCATGAGCCTATAGCGATTAAGCGTTTAGAATGGTCGAGCTTGAAGTCGTAGTTGAGGGGTTCGATCTCGGTTCTGAACATATTTCAAAGATAATGAAATGGTAGGGCTTATGAAGGCTTTGGTCAACTGTAGATTTTGTGCAATCGAAAGATGTTCATTTTGGGGTAAAACAAACGTTTGTTCTATTCGAAACAACTGATGCTGAGTGTCTTAATCTGTGTATTCAATGCAAACGTTTCACTACATTTTCAACTATTTATTTGAAGTAGCTGCCAAATCATCAAACCTTTGATTAAGAAATTTTTATTGACATGATCAAAAAGCAATTCTTAAAAACAAAACCAGAAGCGAACGTTACGTTCAACTTACCAAAAGAGGCTGCTGCAGGTGCAGGTAAAGTATCTATTGTTGGTGACTTCAATAACTGGGATAAGTCAGGTGTTGAAATGAAAAAATTGAAAACAGGTGCTTTCAAGGCGACCGTTAAACTAGAAACAGGTAAGGAATACCAATTCAGATACCTGATTGACGGTGAAACTTGGGAGAACGATTGGGAAGCAGACAAGTATGTGCCTAACAACTTGTCATTTGAAGACAACTCTGTAGTTGTTCTTTAAGCCCTAAAGATCCATAGGTGAGTTCTCGTTGAGAACAGGCGGTCACTGCCTTGGTGACTGCCGAACATTAGAAAGCAGCTC
>CBFHYE010000184.1:0-47277 GCA_965659985.1 Roseivirga sp.
GCAACACCTCTCGTGGTGCCCTTAACCGTTACGTTTACACGTGGAATGCCTAAACCGTCATCCCCACCTGTCACCGTACCGGTAACTGTTCTAGTTTGTGCCAGTAGTGTCCCTTGGAAACCAACTGACATAACAAGAAGGATTAGTAAAAACTTTTTCATACAATCATTTTTAATTTACTTGTTAATCGGCCATATCTAGCCAATAAAGTGCAATCGAATGCTCAAAGTACAAGTACTGTACTGCAAATCATAGTCATTCTTTCCTAAAATTAACGCAATCGATTGCAAAATCAAGTGATTGAGCATAGAATAGACTATATCAGTCACTTAGGCTTGATCTTTTAAGTTCTGAATGAATGGAATAGACGGTCTTATATATATGGTAGAGGGTCTCATTTAAGGAGATGTTAAACAATCGTTTTAATCCATTTTTAATGCTCATCAAGCCTGACTATTTTCGTTCAATTTTAAGGCATGAATTGGAACAAATTACTCGGTGTCGATCAATACGGATCAATGAACATATCCAGGTCATCTTTTGACCGAGATTTTGATAGGATTATCTTCTCCCATCCTTTTAGGAGGCTGCAAGATAAAACACAAGTTCATCCACTCCCAGAGCATGACTTCGTACATAACCGATTGACGCACAGCTTGGAGGTTTCAAGTGTCGCACGTTCACTGGGCAGAGCTGTAGGTCAAAAAGTACTTGGAAAGGATGATGAATTAGCAAAAGTGCTTTCTTCTCATGATTTCGGTACTGTTGTGGCCTCTGCGGCTTTGGCACATGACATTGGCAACCCTCCATTTGGCCATTCGGGTGAAGCTAGCATTTCGGATTATTTTATCGCCAATGAAAGCTTACTGAAAACCCGATTCAAAACTGAAGAATGGGCAGACTTGATCAATTTTGAAGGTAACGCCCAAGGCCTAAGGCTCATTGCAAAATCTGGGAATGATGGTTTAAAGCTTACTTCACCAACAGTGGCGGCTTTTATTAAATACCCGAAACCAGCATTTGCGCAGCAAAAATTCAAAGAAAGAAAGAGCCAGAAAAAGTATGGGTATTTTATGTCAGAGGTTGAGGAGTTCGAGCAGATCGTAGAGGAGGTTGGGATGCTTTCCATTAGCAAGAACCAATGCGTTCGTCACCCTCTAGCCTTTTTGGTAGAAGCTGCTGATGATATATGCTATAATATAATTGACCTTGAGGATGGCTGTAACTTGGGCTTGGTCTCTTATGACCAGACCATTTCGCTTCTTGGTGAGATCTTGGCAGAGCGCTATCAACCAGAGAAGCTAGAAAAAGTATTGCTTCAAAAAGACCGAGTTGGTTTGTTAAGAGCACTTACTATTGGTGTTTTGGTAGATCAATGTGTTCAAGAATTCATAGAAAATGAAGAAGCTATTCTCAAAGGTACTTATGATAAAGCCTTGATTGACCACATTCCTGCTGGGCCTACTCTCGAAAAGATCAAAACGTTGAGTATTGAAAAGATTTATCGATCGGAGAAGGTAGTAGAGATAGAGGCAGCTGGATATCGTGTCCTGAATGGCATTTTGGAAGTTTTTGTGCCTGCTTTAGTTGCACAATTCGATGGAGATCAGTCTTACAAGCATAAGCTTTCGATGAGACTTCTTCCCAAGGAAGTAGAACTGCAATTGAAGCGAGAGGTCTCCTTTTATAATAAGGTTAGAATTTTACTAGATTTTATTTCGGGAATGACTGATTCTTATGCCGTGAATTTACACCGCAAGATCAACGGTACTGCTTTACCCGGAACGAACTGAAACATAGACCTTAATAAACATTTTGATAGGTATGATTAAAAGGTGAAAATATTACCTTTGTGTGCTTATTCGAAAATGTGGTCTAAATTCCCCCATATCGTCCTGAAATACAGGTTAATACTAATCCTGGTGCTATTGGCATTCACAGCCTTTATGGGCTATCAGGCGCAGTTTGTTAAACTTGCTTTCAATTTCAATACAGCCGTACCCGAAACAGATGAGAACTATCAATACTTTCAAAGCTTCAAGGAGAAGTTTGGCGAAGATGGGAATGTACTTGTCATTGGGGCGAAAGACAGCAGTTTATATGAGCTGGAAAACTTTTTAAAGTATCGAGCGCTAAACGAAACGCTGTCTGAGTTACCTGGCATAACGAATGTTATTTCTATTGCCTCTCTTCAAAAGGTGGTCAAGAATGCAGAAGAAAGATCTTTTGATCTCGAACCTCTCATTAAAGAAAATCCAACCAATCAAGCGGAACTTGATGTTCTGATAGAGGAAGCAAAGGAATTGAAATTCTATTCTGGTCAATTGCTAAATCCTGATAATGGATCCACACTCGTGTTGATCAATATGGAACGCGATGTACTCAATTCTAAGAAAAGGAATGATGTCATTGATGAGATTAGGGTAATTGGCGAGGCATTTACACAAGAAACTGGAATTCAACTCTATTACTCGGGAATGCCTTTTGTACGCACGGTGATGCAACAGAAAACCAGTCATGAGTTAAAATTATTTATTGGCCTATCTATTGGTGTCACTGCCCTTATCCTTTTCCTGTTTTTTAGATCTTGGACAGCTGTCGTAGTACCGCTTTTTGTCATTGGTATTGTAGTTACCTGGGTGCTTGGGACTGTTTCATTGATGGGATACCAAATCAATGTGCTGACTGGTTTGATCCCATCGATCATTATCGTCATTGGCATACCCAATTCTGTTTATCTACTCAATAAATTCCACCAAGAGTTTGCCAAGCATGGGAATAAGATAAAGGCGATAAGTCGAATGATCAGAAAGATCGGCTTAGTTACCCTTATCACTAATTTTACTACAGCCATTGGCTTTCTGGTATTAGTGTCTACAGACATTACCATACTTAAAGAATTTGGTCTCGTTGCAGGTATTAATATTCTGGCCACTTTCATTGTAAGTATGGTGCTTATACCAGGCGTACTGGCTTATTTACCTCCACCAAAACAAGAACAACTCAAACATTTAGAATTTCCCTTGGTCGGAAAGTTCTTGACTCTATTGGATCTACTGGTTCACCGGCATCGATACAGAGTATTCGTGGTAACAGCGATCATTGTTGGCTTTTCGATTTTTGGTGTGTCTAAGCTCTATACCATCGCTTACATGGTAGACGACATTCCTGAAAAGAGTCAGTTAAAGCAAGACCTTTATTTCTTTGAAGAAAACTTTGCTGGCGTAATGCCATTGGAGATCATTATAGATTTTGGAGAACCGCGTTCTACTATTAACTCAAGGAACTTAAGAAAAGTGGAAAGGCTGGAAAGAGCCTTGTCTCCTTTAGAAAATGTTTCTCAACCCATTTCTATTGTTTCATTTGCCAAAGCGGTAAGGCAAGCCTTTTACAATGGTAATTCAAGATATTATGGTTTACCAAGTCCAAGTGACAGAAATGTGATTCTTAGTTATTTGGCCAATCAACAGAGTAAAACGGACTTCTTGAGCTCATTTGTGGATTCAACCGGCCAAGTCATGCGGGTTTCATTGAAAGTAGCTGATATTGGTTCGCATAAAATGGATTCATTGATCACTCAGGTAATTCAACCTGAGATCGATAAAGTATTCGGTGATGATGTGGATACTGCCGTTACGGGATCTACACTTCTTTTTGTAAAAGGTAACCAATTCCTCATCGAGAACTTGAGACAATCTCTACTCTTGGCTTTTGGAATCATCGCGATCATCATGGGGATACTTTTCGCCAATGTGCGGATGATTATCATCTCTTTGATCCCTAATTTTATTCCATTGATCATGACGGCCGGTATCATGGGTTATTTTGGTATACCACTAAAACCTAGTACTGTTCTGATCTTCAGTATTGCCTTTGGGATTTCTGTTGATGATTCCATTCACTTTTTAGCGAAATACAGACAAGAGCTCTTTGCCAAGAAATTCTTTGTTCCGGTGGCGATAAGCAATAGCATTCGTGAAACAGGATCGAGTATGTTATATACCTCCATCATCTTGTTCTTCGGTTTTGTCATTTTCATTTTCTCAAGCTTTGGAGGCACAGTAGCCTTAGGCCTTTTGACCTCAATTACTTTGTTCTTTGCTATGGTTACGAATTTGACATTGCTGCCAGCATTACTCATGGTATTTGATAGTGGAAAAAGAAGGAAGAATTTTCATCCATTGATAGAGCACTATGAGTTTTATATTGAAGATGAGGATGAAGAAATAGATACAGATAATCTATTGATCAAAGAGAATGATCCTTTTTTAGGGTCCACTAAAGAATGAATCTAACCTCTATTAAAGAATAGGCGTGAAGAAATATACAGAATACAAACAGTCAAATTTTGCTCAGGTAGGTTCTGATATCCTAGAATATTGGAAGGAGCATAAAGTATTTGAAAAATCAGTAACTGATCGAGAAGGAAAACCGACCTTCACCTTTTTCGAAGGGCCTCCTTCAGCGAACGGCACTCCGGGTATTCACCATGTGATGGCCAGAACAGTGAAGGATATTTTCTGTAGATATAAAACGCAAAAAGGTTTTCAGGTTAAAAGAAAAGGCGGCTGGGATACCCACGGTCTACCAGTTGAGCTTCAAGTTGAAAAAGAACTTGGAATCAAGAAAGAAGACATTGGTAAAAAAGTCACCGTAGACGAATACAACCAAAAGTGCCGCGAAACAGTGATGCGCTTTAAGGATCAGTGGGATGATCTGACAGAGAAAATGGGTTATTGGGTCGATTTAGATGACCCTTATATCACTTTTGACAAGAAGTATATTGAAACGCTTTGGAGTCTTTTAAAGCAACTTTACGATAAGGACCTTCTTTATAAAGGTTATACGATCCAACCTTATTCTCCAGCGGCTGGAACAGGTCTGAGCTCGCATGAACTCAATCAGCCAGGCACCTACCAAGAAGTCAAAGACACCACGATTACCGCGATGTTCAAGGTAGAAGGCAGTGAGAATGATTTCTTCTTAGCATGGACAACGACCCCTTGGACACTTGCAGCCAATAACGGTTTGGCAGTGGGTGCAGGGATCAAATACGTGAAGGTAAAGACCTTCAATCAATACACTTTTGAGCCGATCAATGTCATTTTAGCAAAAGATAGAATCAATTCATATTTCAACGCTAAGGCAAAAGAGCTCAAGTTAGAAGATTACAAGCCTGGTGATAAATTGATTCCTTATGAGGTGATTGAGGAATATACGGGTCGCGATTTAGAAGGAATGGCCTACGAGCAATTGATGCCATACATTCCGCTTCCTAAACCCGGATGTACTGTAGTGATCGGAGATTTCGTGACTACAGAAGATGGTACAGGAATCGTCCACATTTCAAGAACTTTCGGTGCTGATGACTTTAGAACATCAGAGCAATATGGCCTTCCTGGTGTCTTTGTTAAAGACGAAGAAGGTAGCGATGTACCTATTGTTGATAAACAAGGAAAGTATGTGAAAGAGATCACAGACTTTGCCGGCATGTATGTCAAGAATGAGTACTACTCAGAAGAAGAAAGACCTGAGAAGTCACTTGATGTTCAAATCTCTATTAAGCTTAAAGAGGAGAATAGAGCCTTTAAGGTCGAAAAATACGAGCATACCTATCCACACTGCTGGAGAACAGACAAACCGATCCTTTATTACCCGCTGGACTCCTGGTTCATCAAAACCACTGCATACAAAGAGCAATTGGTTGAGTTAAACAAAACTATCAATTGGAAACCATCATCTACTGGTGAAGGGCGTTTTGGCAATTGGTTAGAGAATTTGGTTGATTGGAACTTAAGCCGCTCGCGCTATTGGGGAACACCTCTACCAATTTGGGTTTCAGAAGATAGAAAAGAACAAAAGTGTATCGGCTCTATTGCTGAGTTGGAAGCAGAAGTAGATAAATCTATCGAAGCGGGCTTTATGAATGAAGCACTTGGCGAAGATTTCGATCTGCACAGACCTTATGTTGATGATATCATTTTGGTCAGTGATTCTGGTCAAAAGATGTTTAGAGAGCTCGACTTGATCGATGTTTGGTTCGATTCTGGTGCAATGCCTTATGCGCAATGGCATTATCCTTTTGAGAATGAAGACATTTTTAAAAATAACTTTCCGGCAGACTTTATTGCTGAAGGTGTAGACCAAACGAGAGGCTGGTTCTTTACACTTCACGCCTTAGCCGTTATGCTGCATGGCGAGGTGGCTTTCAAAAATGTGATCGCCAACGGATTGGTTTTAGACAAAGATGGTAACAAGATGTCCAAACGTTTGGGCAATGCGGTAGATCCATTTGAGACCATTTCAAAGTATGGACCAGATGCCACGCGTTGGTATATGATCTCCAATGCAAACCCATGGGATAACTTACGATTCAATATTGAACGTGTGGGTGAAGTACAGCGAAAGTTCTTCGGCACACTTTACAATACCTATAACTTCTTTGCGCTTTATGCCAATCTTGATGGATTTAGCTTCGAGCAAGCATCAATTCCTTTGACACAAAGAACGGAGAGTGATCGATGGATCTTGTCAAGACTCAACTCTTTGATTAAAGCTGTTGATGAAGCCTATGACCAATATGAGCCTACAAAAGCCGCTCGTCTGATTACGGATTTTGTAACAGATGAGATGAGTAATTGGTATGTGAGGTTAAATAGGAAACGTTTCTGGAAGGGTGAATACAACGATGATAAGAAAGCGGCTTATCAGACCCTTTATACTTGTTTGGTGACGATTGCCAAGCTTGGTGCTCCTGTTGCGCCATTCTATATGGAGCATCTTTACCAAGATTTGAATAAAGTCACTGGCCAAGAAAACGAAGGTTCTATCCATCTTACTGATTTTCCGGTAGCAGACGAGGCGAGCATCAATAAGGAGCTTGAGGAGAAGATGAGTTTGGCACAGACGATCTCTTCTTTAACTCATTCTATCCGTAAGAAAGAAAAGATAAAAGTACGACAGCCACTTAGTAAGATCATGATTCCTGTATTGGATGAAAAGATCAAACACCAGATCGAAGAAGTAACAGAATTGATAAAATCAGAGATCAATGTGAAGGATATAGAGTTCTTACATGATACCTCTGGCATTTTGGTGAAGAAGATCAAGCCGAATTTCCGTATGATCGGTCAAAAATTTGGGCCTAAAGTGAAGTTTATTGCTTCAGCTGTAAACCAATGGGGGCAAAACGAGATCAATGCTATCGAATCTAGTGGTACTTTCGATATAGATGCTGATGGTGAAAAACTCATTTTGAGCATTGAAGATGTTGAGATCAGCAGTGAGGATATTCCGGGTTGGTCTGTTGCTACCGAAGGTAAAGTAACTGTAGCACTCGATATCAATATTACAGAAGAGCTTAGAAGTGAAGGTTTCGCTCGTGATTTTGTTAATCGAATTCAAAACTTGAGAAAAGATCAAGGATTGGATGTGCAAGATAAGATCGAAGTGCTCGTTTCAAGTCAAGATAAGTTGGTCATCGAAGCTCTAGAGCTGAACCATGCATACATTTGTGCAGAAACGCAAGCCAAGAAATTAGAGCTTGTGGAACATGCAGATGAAGGTCACGTGGTCGATATCGATGGGCACAATCTCGAGCTCCATTTGAATGTCATCTGATTAATTTGAACCTTAGAAAGTACTTTCTTTTTGCTTTTTTACTCATAGTGGCAGATCAAGCCATTAAACTTGGGGTGCATTTCAACATGGAAATGGGTCCTAGTGGGGAGATGACATTACTAGGGGATTGGTTCAAGCTCCACTATATTTTGAATAAAGGAATGGCTTTCGGATTGAGTTTTGATTCTATCTATGGAAAGTTAGGACTAACACTTTTTCGGTTATCGGCAGCAATATTCCTTGGTTATCTGATCATAAGACTGGCGAAACAAAATCATAAAAAAGGACTTCTCTGGTGCTTGGCGGCTATATTAGGCGGTGCGCTAGGCAATGTAATCGATAGTGTGTTTTACGGTGTGTTATTAGAAAACGCACCACTTAGTGCCATTACACCTTGGTTTCATGGGCAGGTGATCGACATGTTCTACATCGATATTTGGGAGGGGTATTTACCGGAATGGGTCCCGTTATTGGGTGGAGACCAAATTGCCCTTTGGCCGATCTTTAACCTTGCAGATGCAGCGATATTTGGAGGGGTATTTTTCTTAATTCTCTTTCAAAAACAGTTACTTGGGCATTCGAGCTCTTCTTCGAAATATACATTTGAGTAGGCACTATTAGTATGTTCCTGTTAATTAAAGTGAAAAAATTTCCTCTTTTCACAATACTTCTCTATTTTAACTAATCGTATAGTTAAAACAGTAAACATGAAAAAAATTAATCGAACAGTTATCACAATGTTTTTGATGTGCATCATGCCTTTTCTGGGTTTTGCACAGGAACTTCCAACCGATCCTTCCGTCAAGATCGGAAAACTGGATAATGGCTTTACTTATTATTTAAAAAGTAACCCTAAGCCAGAGAATCGAATTGAATTTAGACTTGCTGTTAAGGCAGGCTCAATTTTGGAAGATGACGATCAGCAAGGCTTGGCCCACTTTACGGAGCACATGCTCTTTAATGGGACAAAGAACTTTGAAAAGAATGAACTCATCGATTTCCTTCAAAAGATGGGGTTAGAGTTTGGGGGAGACTTAAATGCTTACACGAGCTTCGATGAAACGGTCTATATACTTCCGATTCCAACTGAGAACCCTGAGAATCTTGACAATGCTCTTTTAGTCCTTAGTGATTGGGCAGATAAAGCAACTTTCGAGAATGAAGAAATTGATAAAGAGCGAGGTGTTGTTATGGAAGAATGGCGCTTGAGGCTTGGTGCTTATGAGCGCATGCGTCAGCAAATTTGGCCAGTAACCTTGGCTGGTTCTCGTTATGCAGAAAGATTGCCAATCGGAAAACCTGAGATTCTTGAAAATTTTGAATATGACGCAGCGAAGCGTTTTTATAGAGATTGGTATCGTCCTAGTCTGATGGCTGTTGTGGCTGTTGGTGACTTTGATGTGGAGGAGATGGAAGCCAAGATCAAGAAGAATTTCGGTAAGATCAAAGCGCGAAAGAAACCGAGAGAGAGAACTGAATATGGTAAGCCTGATTTTGAAGGCACACGCGTTGCCATTGCTAGTGATGATGAAGCCACCGGTAACACGATCAATGTGAACTTTATTACACCAGGCTCCATTGAGAGAAAGTCGGACAAAGACGCTTTTAGAACCTCATTGCTGAGAGGCCTTTATTCAAGTATGTTGAATCAGCGCATGAATGAATTAGCGCAATCTCCAAACCCGCCTTTTCAATTTGCCTATAGTGCCTATGGTGCCTCTTTAGGCAAAGACAAATATGAGTATACCATTTATGTGAGTGTGAAAGAAGACCAATTCGAAGAGGGATTGCGTGCTGCTGTTAGAGAAAATGAGCGTGTAAGAAGATACGGTTTTACCAAGGGAGAATTCGAACGTGCAAAAGCTTCTTATAGAAATAGCTATGAAAGACGAGTGAAAGAAGCCGACAAACAAGAGTCGGGTCGAATTGTAAACCGCTATGTCAATCATTTCTTAAATGGAGGCTATTTGCTCAATGAGGAACAACAATTGAACCTTGTAGAAGAACTCATGAGTGATATTCAGTTAGAAGAGATCAATGATTTGATCAATGGCTGGATTCGTGATTACAATAGAACCATTGAAGTTCAGGCCAGATCCGAGGATGCAGACGCGATTCCTACCGAAGACGTTATGATAGGTATCATCGATAATGTAAAAGATGATGAAAGCATTGAGGCATATACCGAGGATGCTTTAGCAAGCGCATTGATGGCGAGCATGCCCGAGGCAGGCAAAGTGGTTGAAACTGAATCTTTCGAAAGTACTGGTATAACCCATTGGACCTTGTCTAACGGAGCAAATGTGTACTTAAAGCCTACAGATTTTAAAAATGATGAAATCCGTATGACTGCTTACAGCTTCGGTGGAACCTCACTTTACTCCGATGAAGAATATTTTACAGCTCAAAATGCCAGTCAAATTGCCAGTGAACTGGGTTTTGGAGAGTTCAGCAGCGTAGACTTAGGCAAATTCATGACAGGGAAGACAGCAAGTGTTTATGCCTCGATTGGAAGCTTAGAAGAAAGTGTCAGCGGATTTTCAAGCATAAAGGACTTGGATACCTTTATGCAAATGTTATACATGAAGTTTACGGATGTTCGAGATGATAAGGGAGCTTTTGACAGCTGGTTGGCGAAGACCAAGAACCTATATGCCAATTATATGAATAGCCCGGATATCAAGTTCCAGATCGAAATGCTAGATGCCATGTATGACAATCACCCACGAGTGGGTTTCCCTTCTCCGGAGAAGTTTGAGTCCATAGATTATGACAGAGCAAGAGAGATTTACCTTGAAAGATTTGCTGATGCCAGCGATTTTCAATTTGTCTTTGTCGGGAATATTGACATGGCAACCTTCAAGCCTTTGGTAGAACAGTACATTGCAGCCTTACCAGCAACCAACAGTAATGAGTCGTTTAAAGACGTTGGGATCAATATGGTGAAAGGCCAGATTGAGAAGGATATTTATGTTGGAGTCGATGATAAAAGCCAAGTGAACATTACCATTCATGGAGATTATGATTATTCTCTAGAGACCAATGGGCTAATGAATGCTGTAGCAAGTATTCTCTCCAACAAAATGATTGAAACCTTACGTGAAGAAATGGGTGGAGTTTATGGAGCCGGTGCTAGAGCAAGTATGACCGAAAGACCAAAAGGGGAATTCAACTTGACGATATCATTTCCGTGTAAGCCTGAAAATGTAGAGGCTTTGACAAAAGCTGCCTTGGCTGAGCTTGAGAAAATCAAGGCCGGTGACTTTACTGATGAGGACTTGGAAAAAGTGATCACAGCAAGAATGCAGAATTATGACGAGCAGATCAAGCAGAATAACTATTGGGCATCTGTAATGGCATCTTATTTAAAGAGTGATACTGATTTCGTAATGATCCTTAAGGGAAATGAGAGAGCAAAGGCAATTACAAAGGATAAGGTGGTTGCTGTTGCAAATAAGTACTTGACAAAGGATAACATGTTCAAGGCCGTGAAATTGCCAGAGAAAATGAAAGAAGGCGATCTGAGTCAAGAGATCAAAAAGAACTAAGATATGATTAAGGGCCTTTCGAGGCCCTTTTTTTATTTGATGATCACCTCATTAATGATGCTATCTCCAAACTCTTTGGTAAGCATGACCAAGACCTTGTCTCGAGACATGTTCAACTCATGTTTGAGTGGAGCTGAAGTGAGGTGAACAAAGAGTTTTTTGTTGAGGATATAGATCTTAGATGTTCTTTTGGCGATAGGAGAGCCCATTACCTTTTCCCAAGAATTGATCAAGTTACTTTCGTGAAATCTGCCTTCGATCTTATACGCTTGCAACATCTCCTTGATGGCTGAGCCTAGATCAGTAGGTTCGTTTTTTCTACCATGTCTTGATCGATATTTTTCCAACTCCTCGTTTTTGAGATTCAAGGCAAATTAGTCAATCTTTATTCAAAATAATGGCTTGTTAAGAAGAAAAGGCTTTTTGTATAACAAGGAATAAGTCCGCAACCATAGAACGAATTTCAGTCAAAAGATAGACCTTTTCAATGCTTAAAATTGATCATAGAGTGATTAAAAGACTAGGACCACAAATCAATTAGTCTTCGCTCGGGTAAGTAAATAATTCAGAGGCGATCTTATCTGCGAATAATTTCCCGGAGTTAGTCAAAATAATAAAGCCTTCATCTTCGAATAGGTAACTTTCATATGCGAGCTTTTCCAAATGACTACTATGCTGTTGCATCAGGTCGAAACCATATTTGTTTTTCAACAATTCTAAATCACAGCCCCATTTAGTTCTCAGGGAGGTCAATATATATTCATTGATCTGATCTTCTCTGCTCAAGGTGATTACTTCAAATGGAATTTTACCTAATTGAAGGCCTTGCATATATTTCGCATTGTTGGCCACGTTGGCTTTTCGAAATTTGCCATTGTAAGAATGAGCAGAAGGACCAATGCCTAAGTATTTCTCATCTCTCCAATAACCTGAATTATGCTGAGATTCATAACCGGGCTGGGCAAAATTTGAGATCTCATATTGGTCATATTTATATTTGGAAAGCACTTCTATCAACATCTCAAATTGCTCGGCCGCATGATCCTCGTTAATAGGCTGGATGATATCTTTACGTAGCCAATTGCCGAAGGCGGTCTGCGGTTCAATTGTCAAGCAATATGCTGAAATGTGTTCTGGATTTAACCTCACCATTTTTCTCAGATCAGAAAGCCAAAGGTCGTGATTGTCTGCTGGTAAAGCATAGATCAAATCCATACTTATATTCTCAAATCCAGCTTCACGGGCATTATAAAAACACTGTTCGGCTTCTTCTGATGTATGCTGTCTATTCATCCATTGGAGCATATCATCATGAAAGGTTTGAACGCCAATACTCAATCGATTCACTCCGTGGCTGTAGAACATTTGAAGTTTTTCCATACTGAGGTCATCGGGATTGGCCTCTAAAGTCACTTCAGGATTACTGCTTAGGTCATATTCAAAGCTGATCAATTTCATTAGCTTTTTCATATGATGGTCTTCTAACAATGATGGGGTACCTCCGCCAAAATAAATCGTGCGGACAATGTCATTGCCTAAAAAGTCGTTTTGCATTTGCAGCTCTTCTGCCAAGGCATCCACCATATTGTCAAGTTGCTTTGTAGATTGAGTGAAGTGAAAATCACAATAATGGCAAGCTTTTTTGCAGAAGGGGATATGAATGTATAAACCGGCCAAAGATTCCTTAGTTTTGAGCTAAATGTTAGAAGCGTTGAGACCGTTTTTTCTGCTCATTTGCACTTTTTTACTAACCCAACAGTTAGTCTCTGCACAAAATGTTGTTGAACTGCAAGTCAGATCTCAAGATGATGTTGAAGATATTCTAAATCGTTACAAGTTCAAACAAAAGCATGCGGATTCACTCGCGGCCATACGTACCATCAACCAACTCATAAAGTCAGTACACAATGATGGCTTCTTGATTGCAAATTTGAAAGGGATCGAAGGCGAGGGCAATTTTTTATTTGCTGAAATTGAGGTAGGTCCTCCTTTCGAGTGGATAGAATTGAGTCCTGGAAATGTTGATCCTCTTTTATTGAGGAAGGTATCTTATCAAAAAAACGGACTTCGAGCCAACCGATTCGATTATAATCAATTGGCTCGGTTAGAAAATGATATCTTAAGATATGGTGAGAGAAATGGTTATCCATTCGCCTCACTCATTTACGATTCTCTATCGATTACAGAAGTTAAAATCGGGGCCTCTTTGAATTTGAATCTTGGCCCGGAGATCACATTTGATTCAATCAGAGTAAATGATCAGGTAGTGAAAAGGCCTTTTTTAGAAAGTTATCTGGGTATTCAGATGGGGGATCTTTATGACGAATTTAAAGTAGAGCGCACAGTACAACAGATTCTGTCTATGCCCTACGTCCGCATTGTTTCAGATCCTACAATCACTTTTCAGAATAAGGAGGCAACGCTGTATTTTGATCTTGAAAAGAGGCGAATTAACAAAATAGATGGAGTTATTGGTTTTTTACCGAATTCAAACAGCACTAACGGACTGCTCGTAACGGGTCAGTTTGATATGGAATTGTATAATCCGTTTTTATCTGGAAAGTATATCGGAATACATTGGCGTAGTCCTCAGGAAAGATCTCAAACCTTGAATATGCGATATGAGCATCCCAACTTATTGAGAAGCCCAGTTTCATTTCAAGGAGACTTTAAATTTCTAAAACAAGACACCACTTTTACAAATTTGAATTTTCGCGCAGACCTTGATGTGAAATTTGGTAGGGCTTCTAGTATTTCGGTCTTTACCTCTATTTCTAATTCCAATTTACTTTCCACTACTCAATTTGAAAATGCCACCAGCCTGCCTGAATTTGCAGATATCGATCAAACATTATACGGTGTCGCATTGAATTTGAAGCAGCTTGATGATCTATTATTGCCTAAAACAGGAACCAAGCTATACTTTAGTGCCGGATTAGGTAATAAGAAGATTCAGCCTATTGATGAGTTGCCTTCTTCTATTTACGATGGTGTAGCTTTGAGTTCTGTGCAATATCAAGTTGACTTGGCTGTGGCACATTATTTCTATTTACAACCAAGGTGGAATGTGAAACTCGCCATAGATGGAGGTTGGATAGAAAATCCCAATTTGTTTGTGAATGATGCTTATAGGATTGGGGGCTTAAACAGCATCAGAGGCTTTAATGAAAATTTCTTTTTTGCTACAAAATACCTGACCAATACAGTGGAAAATTGATTCTACTTTGAAAGCAATTCATACCTCTCTTTATTTGCAGACTTTGGTGTACTAGAGAATGTTGCAGAATCAGAGAAGCTTGAGACTTTTATTGGTTTTGGAACAGGAATAAGTTTCGAAACTCAGCGAGGTATTTTTAACTTGGTATATGCCATGGGTGCTTCAGAAACGGCAGGGCCCGTTAACTTAAATAGGTCAAAGATCCACTTTGGATTTACGACAAGGTTTTAATGCAGGAAATAGAGCAGATATATTCTATCAAAAGTGTCAATATCATCATCTTTACGGTGATGATGGCAGGCTTTACAGCAGTCAGGTTTGCGTACACAAATATTTTCAGAAACACGTATCAGCCAATTGCCTTATTTAGTTTTAAACCGATGGCTGAGCAAGGTGCAGGCATCAAACTTTTAAGTACTGAAAACTTATTGATCACGTTGCTTTTGGCTGGCACCCTCTCATTCTCACTTTTGACTTTTGCTCAATACTATCAATTATCTTCTATCAATCTTTCATTTGAATTACCTAGTAGTTTCTCAGGTATTATAGGAGTTTGGGCTTTGCTTGTTATAAGTATTGGCCTCTTGTTTTTAATGAAATTTGCCTACTTGGGTTTTTTAGGTTGGCTTTTTGATTTTCCACTCACACAAAGTGCTCACTATCAAGAGTACCAGTCTATGAGTCATGTGTTCAATTTTTTCTTTACGCTGATACTAGGTCTTGGCTTGATCAGTATGAGCCGAATGAATTCTGCTTTCATGGACGCCATGGCTTATATCTACCTCTTTTTTTTCGCTTACAGACAGATAGTGCTGATTTTCAGGCTCTATGTTAAAGGTGGTTATAGCATCTATTATATATTTTCTTACCTTTGCACCACAGAATTGATACCGTGGATTATCTGTATCGGAATCATAGTCAACAGATAGCCAGAAAGAGTTGAAAAGTAGGGAAATCTATGTCAAATAGCATGCAAGAAGAAAGGCTAAAAGAGGTTAAAAGTATACTAGTCTCACAGCCTAAACCAGCGGATCCTAAATCACCTTATTATACATTAGCGAAGAAGTACGATATCCAAATCGATTTCAGACCTTTTATACAAGTAGATCCTATTTCTGCAAAAGAGTTTAGAAAGCAAAAAATTGATATACTAAAGCACTCTGCTGTGATTTTCACAAGTAGAAATGCAGTAGATCATTTCTTTAATATCTGTAAAGACTTGAAGATTGATGTCCCTGCCGACATGAAGTATTTTTGTATTTCAGAGCAAACAGCTTATTACTTGCAGAAGTACATCGTTGTCAGAAAACGCAAGATCTTTACAGGTTCTAGAACGGCTCAAGACCTTATTGAGATTTTGAAGAAGCATAAGAATGAGAAATATCTTTTTCCTTGTTCAAATATTCGCAAGGATGATATTCCTAAATTCTTGGAAGATAATGGATACGGTTATTCTGAAGCCATTATTTATGAAACGGTAGCGAGTGACTTGTCAGATCTAGATGACGTTTTGTATGATATCATTGCATTCTATAGCCCAAGTGGAATCAACAGCTTGTTTGTGAACTTCCCTGAATTCAAGCAAAACGATACCCGCATGGCGGTGTTCGGTCCAACGACCGCCAAAGCAGCTCGAGAGGCTGATCTCATTGTAGATATTGAAGCGCCAATGCCAAATGCACCTTCGATGACAGGAGCCTTGGAGTTGTACATTAAAAAAGCCAATAACCTTTGATTTTAAGTAACCTATAAGGGCCTTTGTGAGTTAGGTTGTAATAAATTTTAGTCATATCAATAAATGGCTTAGATTTAGCGTTATTAGCTTATGCGAAGAGTCGCCTTACATGTGTTGATATTATCTTGCCTTAGCATTTCCTTAAATGCTCAACAAGACGCACAATTCACACATTACATGTTCAACCAGACCTATTTCAACCCAGCTTTTGCAGGTTTGACCAATACTAATTCCTTTATGGTCATTCATAGGTCTCAGTGGTTTGGTTACGAGGGCACACTAAATAGCGCGGGTGCTCCAAATACTCAATTTGTGAGCTATTCAGGCAAAACGTCACTTTGGAATGGTGGTTTCGGTGCATATGTTGTCAATGATAATTTAGGGCCAACCAACAATCTTGAGATACAGTTTTCTGGTTCATATGTGCTTAATTTGAACGAGTCGAGTTCACTTACCTTTGGTCTTAAAGCAGGTGTTTTTTCAACTAGTATTGATTTTGATGAAATAATTGTTGTAGATCCCAATGACAATTTAATAGGGATGTCTGGCAAAGAATCACAAATAAAACCCGATTTGGGTTTTGGCATCCTATATCGCAATGGAAATTTTTTTGGTGGTCTGAGTGCAAATCACTTAATTCAACCTGAATTTGATTATGGAAATGATCAAATTTCCAATCAACTAGTTCGGCACTACTATGTAATGGCAGGTTATGATTACGCCCTAAATCAAGAAGTGACCATCACGCCTACTTTATTGATCAAGAATATAGGTCTCAGCGAGTATAGCTGGGACATAAGTGCTATTGCAAAGATCAGAGATAAGTTATGGTTTGGTGCAGCTTACAGAGATTCTGAGTCAGCAAGTGCAATGATCGGTTATAAATTATTACAAGACCGATCGCTTTCATTAGGCTATGCCTTTGATTTTGTGCTTACAGATGCCGCTTCAAAGGAGCCAACTTCTCAAGAATTAATGCTGATTTATACATTTAGTTCGAGTGGAGGGAGAAGAAATTTGGGTAAAAATATCATAAGAACTCCCCGATATCGTTACTAAAAATACCCTAATAGGGGTAGAAAAGCGGAGAAATTACGTAGGCTTTATAATTAAATAGCAATAAATAAGTATTTTCAGCGCTTTATTTGGACGAAGTGCGAATAGTACAAAACAAATAATACTGCAAAAACTACAACAATGAGGAAGACTTTACTGGGTCTGATATCTTTCACCTTTCTAATACTCACTTCAGGGTGTGGTATGTTTGAAGGCTTTCTGAGTGGCGGTGGTGGAAAAGACCAGCAAGCTTATGAAGATGGCCAGTTGATGGGTGTACTTGACAGAGAGGGTTGGTATCAAGAGTTGCCATATGGAATGGTTGAAATTCCAGGTGGTACTTTTTACATGGGACAAGCCGATGAGGATGTGGCTGCTTCTCAGATCAATTACAATCGACAAGTAACCGTCAGTGCATTCTTTATGGATGCGGAAGAAATCACGAATAACGAATACAGACAGTTTTTAACTGAAGTGGCCAAGATGGTAGGTGATGATGCATGGGACGATGACGATCCTGCCATCTATCAATACCACATGACTGGACTAGATTCAGCTAATACGAACTTAAAACAAGAATTGAGAGCTGAGTTGGTCAAGTGGATACCTAATCCTAATGTATGGAAAGAGGAGTTCGCCTATCACTACAGTTCAAGAATGCAAGAATATTACTTTGAGCACCAAGCCTTCGATAATTATCCTGTGGTGGGTATAACTTGGGAAGCGGCAGATGCTTTTTCAGCTTGGAGAACCTACTGGATGAATCAAAATCTATACATCAGTGGTCAAGGCGGAGGCGGTGGAGGCGGCTTCTTTGGTATGTTTGGAGGAGGTGAACCTGCTAAAGTACCCTCTAACCCTTCTGATCCTAACGCCCCATTCGCGAGCATAGCAGATCAGGCATTTTACACGCATGCAGATATCATGAGTCGATATCCTAAATTCAGGCTGCCAACGGAGGCAGAATGGGAATATGCGGCACGAGGTGGAAAAGAAATTGTGAAATATCCTTGGGGTGGCCCTTATACACGAAATAGAGATGGTTGTTTCTTAGCGAACTTTAAGCCTGGCAGAGGTTCATATGCAGATGACGGATACCCTTATACTGCTCCTGTCAACACTTTCTTGCCCAACAATTTTGGCCTTTACAATATGGCTGGAAATGTTGCAGAATGGTGTGAAGATGATTTCTCACCTGTATATAATCCTCTCGCTTGGGACCTTAATCCATTGTTTTTATACGATAGAGAAAAAGATGCTAGTAGTCCTCACTTGAAAAAGAAAGTAGTGAGAGGAGGGGCCTGGAATGATGTTTCATATTACATACAAACAGGGACAAGAACATTTGAATACCGAGACGTTGCATCCGCTTCAATAGGATTTAGATGTGCTATGGACTATCTCGGACAACTATAAAATTTACCAAAACGATCTTCAACCTTATACTTAATATTAAAAATGGCTGAAAATAAGAACCCTAAAATGGCGCAAGCGGGAAAACCAAACCCTAGCGCAGCAAAGTCAAATGTTGTTGCAGCAAAACCTGCTCAAACTAAGAAGAAAGACGAAAACTCATCTTTCTCTGCTAAGTTCTATGGCGATATCATGCCAAAGATCTATGGTCTTGGTGCGGCTGTCGTAATTGTTGGTGCAATGTTTAAGCTTAACGGTTGGGCCGGAGCTACTGAAATGTTGATCTTAGGTTTAGGTACTGAGGCATTGATCTTTGCCTTTAGTGCATTTGAGCCGAAAGCAACGGATTATACGAAACTGCTTTATGAAGGAAGTGCAGGAACGGCTGGTTCTAAAACTAGCGATGATGATATTTCATTCAAGAAACTCCTTCAAGAAGGGGCAATGAGCAAAGAAGATATCCAAGGCTTAAAAGCAGGCTTTAATAGCCTTGCCACAAATGCCAAGGAAATGTCTTCAATGTCTAGTGCTTCAGTTGCCACAAAAGAGTATGCAGATAACGCAAAAAGCGCTGCTGGATCTCTAGCGAAAATTGGCCAATCTACTGAAGCTGCAGCGGGTGCCTTTGCAGAAGTGGCAACCACAGTGAAATCTACAGGTTCTAATCAAGGGCAATTGAAGCAAGCTACAGAGCAGTACTACGGTGAGTTGAACAAAGCTACTGATGGCCTAAAGTCAATGACCGCTATGTATAAGTCTGAATTTGCCGATTCTGATTCTATTAAGAAATATTTTGAGGCTTACATGAAGAACATGGAAACTGCAATTGAAGGAGCGACTAAGAGCTCTGCTGAAATGAAAAAGTTCCAGTCTCAGTTGACAGAGTTAAATTCTAATGTAGGTGCATTGAATAGAGTTTATGGCAGCATGTTGACTGCTATGAAGCAAGTGAATCAAGGTTAATAATCTAAAAGAGTTAATATGGCTGGCGGAAAAGAAAGTCCAAGGCAGAAGATGATTGGTATGATGTACTTAGTACTGACTGCCCTTCTTGCTCTGCAGATTAAAGACACGGTTCTTGAAAAGTTTGTACTCATCGAAAACGGGTTGGTAGAGGCTAACGTGGCGATCTTTGATTATAATCAAGCGATCGTAGCTGATATCCAATCTGATGTTGTGAATCAAGGGAATAAACAAGGTGACCAATCAGTTGGAAAAGCAGCTCAAAACATTAGAAATTATACCAATGGGATGATTCAGTACCTTGAAGATTTGAAAGTTGAGCTTGGAGAGGTATCTGCAGGTTCAAAGAATAGAGAAGACTTCTATACACGTGCTGTACTCAAGAAATATGAGCCGCAGTCCAACGTGATGGTAACTAATATGAAAGCCGAAGAGCTTAAAGAGAGATTGGATGCATATCCAGAGCAGGTAAATGCTGCAATTTCTTCTTTGGGTAAGGGCGTAATGGATGAAGAATGGGCACAAAGTCTTGCGATCAAAGCGGAGGATATTGACTTCTACAGTAATAACCCTGATGCCCTGAGAGAAGATTATGCTCATTTTAACTTTTATAAGGCACCATTAGCATCTGTACTGGCACAATTGACCTTTTACCAAAATCAATTGTATAGTAAGGAGTCTGAGGCATTGAATTACTTAGCTGATTTGATCGGTTCTGGTGTTTCAGTTAGTCCTGATGATGTTCCAGATCTTGGTGGTTTAGCACCTGTTGAGGCAGCGGAAAGTTCAGAAGACGACTCTTCTAGCAGCGCCCAAGCCGACAACACGAGTACATCAACACCACCGGTAAATAATAGTTCTGCTAGTGGACCAAGTTCTATACCGTCTGAGGACATGTTAGAACGTGCTTTTGCAGGTATTGATTATGCACAAGCCACAGTGCTTTCACCTAATAATACGGTGACAGCAGGGTTAGATTTCCAAGCAGAGGCATTACTTACTTTAGGTAACTCGGCTTTACAACCAACCATTCGATTGAATGGTGAGGAGATCGATGTAGTGAACGGTAGAGGTGTGATCAGCTTCCCGGCAAGAGCTGGTGCGAATGAATATGATGCCAACAACTTGGCTGAAAAATCATTTGAAATTGAGATCGAAGCTGCTGATGGTAGTGGAGAAATAATTAAAAGAACAACGACACACAATTATAGTGTGGCAAGACCAGTTATTGAAGTAGTAGCTAAATCAGTACAAGCTTTATATAGAGATTGTGCAAATAATGTTACGATTAATGTGCCGAGTTTAGGCCCTTCATATAATCCGAGTTTTCAGATGACAGGTGGTTCGTTCGATAAAGGTAGTGGTAAAGGTGAGGTTCTGATCTCTCCAACTGGTAACGAAGCTTCTATACAAGTATATAGTTCAGGTCTATTTATTGGGAACAAGACTTTCCCTGTGAGATCTGCTCCTGCGCCTGAAATAGAGGTACTTACAAATGGGCAACCTTATGATCCTGAAAAAGGGTTTTCAGGAGGACTGAACGAAATTTCATTCTTGTTCAATGTAGACCCAGATTGGAAGGAGTCTTTCCCTAATGATGCCTCTTATTTAGTTTCTAAAGGTCAGATCTTAATTCAAAGAGGTTCGGCTGTAGCTGCTAGAATAAATATTGATTCTCCTGATGCTATTTTTAACGTTGGTCAATACAGAAACCTTTTGAATTCTGGTGCTAATGTTATTGTCAAAGTGGAGGAGATTATTAGGATTAATTATGAAGGTAAGCAGATCAGATCACCGAAGTTTGCTAATGCCACAATCAGAATTAACTAATTAGTGATGAATAGAATAATCTTATTTCTTGGTGCTTTATTAATTCCATTTTCTGGTTTTGCTTTCCAGGGCAATAGCTATGTAGATATTCTTAAGAATGCCAAAAATGAGGTTAAAAAAGATTCTCTTGGGAAAGTGGTGAAGATAGCCAACCTAGATAGTTACGGTAGGCAAAATGATACTTCTTCAGTGAGACCCATCAGAGAATCCGATGTGATGTTCAAAGTAAGATTGTGGTCAAAGATAAATCTTCAAGAAAAGATAAACTCTAACTTCATATCATCTGAAAGCGATTTTGTTGCCATGATTTATGAGGGTGTACAAGCATATTTTGATAATGGTGCACCTCAGAATGGCGACAATTTGCAAATGCTTCTCGAAAGAGGAGAGGTTATTGTGCCTTACAATAGTAAGGATGATGACACGCAACCAGGTTATGAGAAGAGTAATTTTCCGAAAAAAGAACCATTGACTGAGGGTGAGTTTAAGATCTCAATTCAGACTAGGGAGATAAATAGACAGAACTTTTCTGATGGTAATAATGCCGATATATGGATATCAAGGGTAAGAGGTAATCCTGCATACAAGGATATCTTATCGAATCCTACTTCCGTTAGGGAAAAGGCAGAAGAGCTCTTTTTGGAAAATCAGGATAGTGTATTTAACGCGAGTTCCTATAATCCTCTAAATGGGATTAAGGTAGACCAAATGGTTTTTGAAGAGGACTTGATCTTTGACAGAAATCACTCGCTCCCTAAATGGGATGTGATTTCTATTACCGTTTTTACACCTAACACGAGTCCTGAACAGGAGGGCTTGTTTAAGGTCGAATACAGGCAGGTAAAGAGATACATTGACCAGAAGTACAAAGAGAGCAAGGGTGAAAAGGGCTTTTATTTTAATACTCAGAATAGTGGAAACAAGTCCTTGAGTTTTACTGATGCCATTTCTAAAAGGCTTTTTAATGCATACATAGTCTCTGTCGAAAGTGTTGATAACAAGGATATTCTTGAGAAATTCACTTTAGGCAACGATCAATACAATGCATTGATAGAAGCGGAGAAGTTTCGATTGCAACTGTTAGAGCGGGTACATAACCTTTGGGAGTACTAGATTCTTAAAAACATATGAAAGGAAGAGGAGGCTTAGGCCCCCTTTTTTTGTAAGAAGTAATTTTTGATGAGACGTGCTCGAGCATCTCCAACGAGTTGTGCGATTTCTTCTTCTGATGCAGCTTCTATTTTACTCATGGTTTTGAATTGTTTCATCAATTGATCTACCGTCACACGGCCTACCCCTTTGACATTTTCCAATTCAAAATTGAAGCTATTCTTACTGCGTAAGTCCCTGTGGAAAGTGATTGCGAATCGATGGGCTTCATCTCTTAATTTTTGAATGAGCTTGAGCGATTCAGATTTTTTATCAATGTGAAGCGGAAAGGAGTCTTCAGGGAAATAGAGTTCTTCAAGTCGTTTCGCAATTCCAATGATAGCAATGTCACCATAGATATCTAGCCCTCTAAGTGCATCACAAGCTGCATTGAGCTGTCCTTTGCCACCATCAATGACAATCAGTTTTGGAAGGTCTTTTCCTTCCTCCAAAAGACGTTTGTATCTTCTCCCTACCACTTCTTTCATCGAACCAAAATCATCAGGACCCACGACTGTTTTGATCTTATAGTGGCGATAATCCTTTTTAGAAGGCCTTCCCATTTTGAAGCAGACCATAGAGGCGACTGGGTTGGTGCCTTGAATATTTGAATTGTCAAAACACTCAATGTGTGTCGGCAGCTCCTTGAGTTGTAGATCTTTTTGAAGCTGTTTTAAGACGCGTTTACCCTTGTCTTTGACATTCTCTAAATTTTCGTATTTCTCTTTTTTGGCGTAAAGTACGTTTTTGAGTGAAAGCTGAATGAGCTTCTTCTTGTCTCCGATCTGGGGTACGTAGAGCTTAAATCCTTCTTGTTCTAAGTCAATCTCTACATTGGTCAACACTTCTTTAGCTGTGCTTCTGTATTGATCGCGTAATTCAACCATCATCAATGCGAGAATATCTGCATCGGCTTCATTAAGCTTCTTTTTGACCTCACTTGTAATACTCAAATTAATGGTGCCATTCTTTATTCTCAGATAATTCACGAATGCGAAGTTTTCATCCGAATTAATGGTGAATACATCGAGATCCGTCAGTTTAGGGCTTACGACTACAGAGCGAGATTGGAAATTATCTACAAGTTCTAGTCTCTCCTTAAAGTTTTGGGCTTTTTCAAATTCTAGATTGGCAGCAGCCTCCTGCATAGCTTCTTTGAAGTACTGCTTAGGAAATGCCAGGTTTCCTTTCAAGATATGCTTGGCTTGTTCCACATCTTTCAAGTAGTCTTCCTCTGATTGAAGTCCTTCGCAAGGGCCTTGACAATTGCCAATGTGATACTCTAAGCAAACCTTAAATTTTCCTTTAGCAATGTTGTCTTCAGAAAGATCGAAGCGACAGGTTCTTAAAGTAAATATGCTATTGATAAGTCTCAAGACATTGTTCATAGCTTTCACATTGGCAAAAGGACCATAGTAAGTGCCCAATGAAGGAATCATCTTACGGGTGCTATAAACTCTCGGAAAACGCTCATTTGAGACACAAATGTAAGGGAAGGTCTTATCGTCCTTAAGGAGGATGTTGTATTTAGGCTGGTTTTGCTTGATCAAACTATTCTCCAGCAAAAGCGCATCGAACTCCGAATTGACAATGGTAATGGCAATGGACTCAATTTCAGAAACCAGTCGCTTGGTCTTACGGCTAATGTCTTTCTGCTTTGTAAAATAACTTGACACCCGCTTTTTAAGAGACTTTGCCTTACCCACATAGATCAAAACCTCTTCTTTATTGAAGTATTGATATACACCGGGTTGATCGGGAAGTTTGCTTAGATCTGTTGGGCTGATCTTTGTGACCTGCATAGGTCAAAATTAAAAAATATCATCATCAAAAATGATGGTATTTGTAGTATCTGTTGGTGCTGCGATCTCTTCGAATAAGGCACAATCGATTTCCATGTTGAGGTTTTCAGGGCGCTCAAAGAATGTTTTTTCAAATCCTAAAGTACTATCAGCATATACTTTTTGCATAAAGAGACCCACAATCGGCAGAGCAGTTCGTGCGCCTTGTCCTTCGGGCCAAGAGCTAAAGTGGATCGCACGGTCATCACCTCCGACCCATGCGCCAGTCACTAATTCATTGGTTACCGATACAAACCATCCATCTGATGCGTTCTGGGTAGTACCCGTTTTGGCCCCAATGCTGTTTTTCTCTTGCTCTCTATCTACTAGGCCGTACATCCAGGAAAGTCTAGCACCAGAGCCACTTTTCACTGTTTCTTGCATCATGTTGAGCATGATGTACGCAACATCTTCACTAATGGCTCTTTTCTTTTTAGGTACATGTCTATAGATCTCATTGCCAAAGCGATCTTCGATTCGAGAGATATAGTAGGGTTCAATATGGGTTCCGTCATTCACAAAGGTTCCATAGGCACCTACAATTTCCTCCAAATTCATGTCTTCCGTTCCCAGTGCAATGGAATAGTATGGAGGGATCTTACTTTTAATGCCTAAGCGACCCGCCATATTCACTACTTTTTCAGGCTTAACGATGTCCATAACTCTGGCAGTAATGGAGTTGACGGATTTAGCCATAGCCAGTTTTAATGTCAGTTCATCACCGCTAAACCTGCCCTCTGCATTTTGAGGGAACCAAGGCTCATCTTGCCCTGGAATATCAATAGTAATGGCCTCATCTTTGAAGGTGAAGCAAGGAGAGTAACCTTGTTCAACAGCCGCGGCATAAACAAATGGTTTAAAAAGCGAGCCAGGTTGTCTTTTGGCCAATCGTACATGATCAAATTTGAAATGCTTGTAATTCACGCCCCCAACCCAAGCACGAATGGCACCGGTATTGGGATCACTCGACATAAAGCCAGCTTGGAGGAACTGCTTGTAATACAAAAGAGAATCCATTGAACTAAAAAGGGTATCCACTTCTCCTTTCCAAGAGAATACCGTCATCTCTTTTGGTTTATTCATATAGAAATCGATAGAGTCTGAATCTTCTCCAAAACGATCAACCAAGTTTCTGTAAGCCGGAGTTCTTGGAATAATAAAGTCCTCAAGGAAGTCATTCATATCTCTTCCTTTACTGTCTATCCAAAGGCTTCTATCTTCTGCCTCAAAAATGGAGTCGAATCGATGCTGCAGTGGTCGCATGGCACTATCCATGGCGTACTCTGCATAGGCTTGCATTCTAGAATCAATGGTCGTATAGATCTTTAAGCCATCTCCATAAAGATCATAACCTAATTTAGTGGCTAAATCACGAAGATCTTTTCTGGCTTCTTCTCTGAAATACTGGGCTAATCCTTGGTTTTGATCTTGCTGTCTAAAATTGCTCAGATCGATCTCCTTATTCTTAAGTGTGTCATAGGCTTCCATTGCTAAGAAATCATATTTCACCATTTGGTTCATGACAATGTTTCTTCGCTCCTTAGAGTTTTCAGGGTTCAAATCAGGGCGATAAGTCGTGACTCCTTTTTGCATACCTGCAAGTACAGCAGCCTCCTCAACTGAAAGCTCATTTGGAAGTTTGCCAAAGTATGTTTTTGCCGCTGCCTTAATGCCATAGGCATTATTACCGAACTCCACTGTGTTGTAGTACATCGCCATGATCTCTTCTTTTGTATAAGATCTTTCTAGACGTACGGCCAAAATCCATTCTTTGGTCTTGTAGATCAATTGATCAAGAACCCCTATACGGCCTTCCAACGACCCTTTTTCTTCGGAGCTATTTACTCTTGTTTTGAATAAGTTTTTGGCCAGCTGTTGGCTAATGGTACTCCCCCCCCCTCGAGGGTTAAAGGTCAATACACCAAAAGCTACTCTAAACATACTAGGCAAGTCAATTCCTGAGTGTTCATAGAATCGAATATCTTCAGCGGCCATTAAAGCTTGCTGCAGGTTTGCCCCCAACTCATCGTAGGTTACGGGTTTTCTATTGTCACGATAATATCCGGAGCCTAATTGCACGCCATCGACAGTATAGACTATGGAGGTCAAGTTCTGTTTAGGGTTTTCTAATTGCTGGTAACTCGGTAGTTCGCCAAACCAATTATTGACGTTATTGCTCACAGCCCATAAATAAAGCGGAAAACCAACTACGCCTAAGACGAAGAACACCCATAAAAAACGAGTGACCAGCTTAAGCTTAAGTTTCTGAACAAGTTTGCCTGCAATACCCATATATGGTTCTATTGATAGAATTTTTTATTGAAGTCGAGATAAGTATCTAACTCTTTGTTTTGAAAGAGCATAGTAAAATTATCTCTTGAAATAGCAAAATTATGAAAAATTGGGTCGGATTGGCGTTCCAACTTATTTAACGCTTCAGTTAACACTAAATTATATGTGATTGCTGCGGATTTGGTTTTGAATGAATTGATAAAAAGGAAGCCCGTAGCATTCCCGTCTTCAAAATTTAAGAAGCCCACCGATAATCGCTGCTTTTCAAAATTCTCCTCATTAAAGGTTTCTATAAAGTCTTTGAGTTCATCGGTATCGTTAAGCTCTAGATTAAAAGTGAGAGCCACGAGATGTAATTGTTTGAAGTCTTCACTAAACTCAAAACTGTCAGGTGCGATGATGTCTTTAGCCGGATTGATTTTGCTTAGTAATTCTTGTGCATAGTTATACAATGGACCTTCAGGGTATTTTTCTGAGAACTCCTCTAAAGCGTTTTCATAGGAGAATAGGCCTTCGGTTCTTCCTTTAATTATGGCGGATAGTAACTCGATATTGGCTAAGAAGTCGACATCTTCGAAATCATCTAGAGCCTGACGAATCATTTGATCAGCCTCTACATAAGCGCCCTGCTCATAAGTGGTATAAATGGTTTCATAGACTCTTTGTAATTCTTGATTGCGCTGTTCTTTTTCAACCAAGTAATTGGGGTTGATCAGTAATTTGGCGATCAAACTATCTGGATAATCCTTGATGATCGTCTCTTTATAATTCATGGCTGCACTAAGGTCCTTTGGTTCAGTGATCGTGTATAAGGCATAAAGGGCATCAAGTCTCAGGTCTGTTTCAGGGTACCTCGAGAGTAAAGTCAAGTATGATTCTTCAGAAAGGTCAATTCTTTCAAGACCAAAACGGTAGATCCTTCCACATTCGAATAAGGCCTGCGCGATTTCTGTATTGAGTTGGTCAAATTCATCAGCGGTGCTGGGTATGGTTGCCAAAAGTTCAGCTTTTTGAGCACCACGGTCGCTGGGTTCCGGATCTTCTTCTACCTCATCTTCTGTGGCTTCTGCCGATATATCTTCTTCAGCAGCATCTGTGACTCCAAATGTCATTTTTTGAGATCGCCTCCAATCATCTTCTAAAGGACGATTACCCCAATTCTTCTGAAATTCTTGTTGTCCTTGACCGACTGCCACAATGTTGTAGAAGTACCAAGTACCATCAGAGGTCTGTTCAGAAGAACTATCTACTGGTCGATCCGCACCAGAAAATGTGTTTTGATTCTTTTTCTCTCTTTTAGCTTTAGCAGCCGCCTTCGCTTCCTTTTCATCCAGGTATTGATCCAGGAAGGCATCGAGTTGAACATCGCTCAATTCCGCCAAAGCAAGCAGACTATCATTGTTGTCTATGATATTAAGCTCTTTGACAAGCTCTTTAAGTACTTGTTGCCGCTCTACAATGCTTTCGTATCCCAGCTCATCTTGCGGGAGTTTGGCTACCGTACTGTCATAATAAATGCTTGAATATCGATAGTTCTCATATTCATCATAGTAGATCTGTGCTATCCTCAAACTAGCCAAGCCTTGAGTTCTTGGGTTAGGTTGTTCCACTTCAAGTGCTCTAAGGTAATTTGTGATCGCTGGTTGAAATTCATTTCTTCTTTGCTCCAAGCGGCCCATGGAGTAGTAGATCTTGTCTTGGTATTCTGCATTCTTTCCATCTTTCAAAAGTTTTGCATAAAATTTATAAGCCTTATCAACTTGTGCATCGCTACGTACATCAGTTACTGCCATTTTCCGCAGCTGTGTATGGAAGAGCAGTTCGTAAGGTGGATTGCCTTTAACGGCTTCGTTGTAATAAGCCAATGCAGTAGGAAAATCTGCCTCTCTTTCGGCCAGCTGACCTAAAATAAAATATGCACGTCCTTTTTGATCACGATCGGGGATGTATTCGGCCACAGCTTCAAGATCAGCCTTCATTTCATTGATCTCTCCTAGCCTTTGGTGAAAGAAAGCCTGTTGCATTTTGTAATTGACCGCATTTTCAACCGTTAGACTCTCTTGGTCAATGTAGTCCATTACTTCATTTGCCAATTCAACCTCATCCATATCCATGTAGGTTCTCATCAGTAAGAGAAGCGCCTTTTGGCGAGTTGGGGCATCATCTGATTTGTTATAGACGTATTGAAATGTTTCAACAGCGAATTGAAATTCAGCACGTAAATACCTGATCTGGCCGATGACCAAATAATTGTCGTCAACCCAATCGCTTGTAGGATACCACTCTATAACCTGAGAGCTTTTCTTGAAGGCATCATCAAGCATTTCTTGATTTCCGGAAATGGTTGATGAGTCAATATCCGGATAGATCTTCAGAAGGTCATTGAAATTATACTCATATGAATCTTCGATCTGCTGGTAAACCTGATTGACGTACTCGTTGGCATAGAAGTAGCCATTATATCGAGCATTAACGTTCTGATAGGCTTTCGTTCCACAACTCGATACGAGAATGCCCGTTATTAGGCACATTAGAATATGTTTGGCTTGATTTCTCAAAGTTTATCGGTCGCAAAAACTCAACGAAATTAAGCAGCTATTCATACAATTAAAGATGGATTCTTACTTTTTAAGGAAAAAATTTATTCACTTTAGGCTTTCGTTTTGGCAAAATTCAAAAAGACCCTTTCTAATTGGCTCAATGCTCGCCACAATCTCATTATTCAAAATGAGGAGAATTTCTCTGAGAAAGCAACCTATAAATTCACTTATGCCAAGATCGTATTCTTTGCTTTTCTTCTTTTTGTTCTGGTAATGGCGCTAGCTTTTTACTTGGTGAATACTGTGCTTAAACAGTGGTTCGACCCAAGATATACTGAGCAACAGAACCGAATAGAATTGGTGGAAATGCGTAGGTCACTTGATTCTTTGGAAATTGAATTGGATGAAAGAGATAATTATATCCAAAATATAAAGCGTATTCTCTCTGGAGAACCCGAGATGCAGGTGGACCAGACATCAGAGGTACAATCAGAGGAGGAAACGCCCAACGAGCGATTTGCTGAAATAGACTCCTCTTTCAAATCTGAGTTTGAAAGTGGAGGAGATTTTCTACTCAATGCCATTGATGCCAATTTAGGCTTGCGCGAGATCTATTTCTTCTCTCCAATTACTGGCTATATATCAGCACCATTCGACCCTATTGACGATCATTTTGGGATTGATGTGGTGGCCAGAAAAGATGAACCGGTGAAAAGCATTGCTGACGGCACGATTGTTTTTGCTGATTGGACCCAGAATGATGGCTATGTAGTGGCCGTACAACATGGACAAAACCTCATTTCTGTTTACAAGCACAATTCAAGTTTGGCTAAGGATGTTGGTGACATGATCACTGCTGGTGAAATCGTAGCGATCATCGGAAATACAGGCGAAAGAACTTCTGGTCCCCATTTACATTTTGAATTGTGGTACGAAGGTGCTCCTGTAAATCCAGAAGAATTTATCTCCTTTTAGCTATATTCGTGTGAAATTTAATACAGACTCAAACTACTAAGCACCGTGGAACTCTCAAACATCTCCAATATTATTGGTAAGGAAACATCTCTTGATGGAAGCATTGCTTCTTCAGGAAATATTCGTGTAGAAGGGAGAGTTGTTGGGAATGTAAAAGCTAAGGCCAAGTTTGTTTTGGGCGCTGAGGCATTTGTAAACGGCAACGTGATTGCCCGTTCGGCAGAGATCGCGGGTAAAATTGAGGGGAACATTGAAATTTCAGAAGTGCTAACCCTAAAGCCTTCAGCAGTGATCAATGGTGATATTTTGACGAATAAACTTGTTGTTGAACCAGGCGCTACATTTAATGGAGGCTGTAAAATGGGGCATTTGGCAAAAGACATTGAAATAGAATTACCTGAGCGTGCCAGCGAAAAAGTCTTCAAAAGAGCCTAAAGAAAAGGCCAATTCCTTTTTAAAATATTCCCAATTAGGGATCCAATTGTTCGTGACGATTGGTATATGTGGCTATCTGGGCTATTTGATGGATCAAAATTGGAGAGATGGCCGAGCGCTTTGGGTGATCATTATGATGTTGATGGGTACTGGCGGTGCACTGTACAATCTTTACCGGTCTTTACCAAAGGACTAAGACCTTTTCGTTTTACTTCTACATTGAGTAATATCTCTTATCTAACGACTAGTATCTAAAAACTAAAAGACTACCTTTGCGGCATGAAAAGTTTGGGGAGGCAGATCTTTGACTCCGTGCTGTTTTCTTTGGCCCTTTCTGCTATCATTTTGGCAGTCTCTTATATTCCGAATTCGGGTAAATATTTACACGATCAAATTTGGGGTATAGTCATATTTTCTGCACTCCTCGGCATATTGGTTGCAGGTATTGCGGGTTGGGGGTTAAGTGCTTTTGATGCACAGTCGAGGCCAAATGTTTTCCTTGGCATTACCGTCTTGCGCATGTTGCTGAGCATGGGTTTTATCGGCATTGTCCTCTTTGTGGGAATTGAAGACAGAATCCTCTGGGTAGCAGACTTTTTTGGTGTTTATTTATTCTACTTAGTATTTGAAATACTGACCATTCTATCTAACTTGCGCGCGATTTCGGCAGAGGGCGAAAAACCATGATGAAAGAAACACGAACTAACAGACTCAATTTACTGATCGTAAGTGCCTTAATTGCACTTTTTAGTTTTTTAAACAGTTCAAACCTATTGGCCGCTTCAGATACTGAAGGCGAGGAAAAAGAAGGTGGAGACACTGAATTCATCATGCACCACATCGCTGATGACTACCAATGGCACATCGTTACCCTCGGGCATACGCACGTTACTATCCCACTTCCTGTGATTCTTTATGATTACGAGGAGGGATTAAAGGTATTCATGTCTTCTGATTTTTATGATGAGCATCACGAGCCTATTGCGCATGGTGGCTACATGATCGAGCATGGAAAGATCATCGAAGTTGGTGAAGAGCATAACGATCCTGAGCATGCTGAAATGGTAAAAGAGCACCATGGTGAAGGCGGAATGTCAGAAGAGCATCACGAAGGAGATTCGGCTGGTTTCCTTGATCTTTCGATCACGAAGAACGTAGCTTCTCTTTTATTGAGCGTGGTAATTCTATTAGTAGTTTTCTTATCAGTCGCCAAAAGATATAAGAACGGTGTTTCTGCGCCTAAAGGACTTCAGTCATTATTCGAGCCGATCATTGTTTTCATTAGAGACGACATTGCCAAAACGAATATTGGTGCTGACAAGTACGAGCGCTTTATGCCTTATTTGTTGACTCTTTTCTTCTTTATTTTATTTAATAACCTATTGGGCCTAACGCCAGGTGCTGCTAACCTTTCGGGTAATATCGCAGTAACGCTTTGTTTGGCTTTGTTCACTTTCTTCATTACACAATTCAATGGAAGAAAGGCTTATTGGATGCACATTTTGTGGACTCCTGGAGTGCCACTGCCATTGCGTCCAATCATTTTGGTTGTTGAAGTTATCGGAATTTTCACTAAGCCCATTTCATTGACACTACGTTTGTTCGCCTCGATTACAGCGGGTCACATTGTAGTATTAGCGATCGTGGGATTAGGATTTATATTAAACAGTGTTGCGGTTGGAGTTGTAGGTACGCTCTTCTCTGTTGTGATCACTGTTATTGAAATATTAGTGGCCTTAATTCAGGCTTACGTTTTCACCTTGTTCTCTTCGATGTATATCGGTCAGGCAGTTGATGACGGACACCACTAATTAGTATTACGAACCATTGTTTCATTTATAATAACAAACTTATGTTAGCTATTTTATTAACTGCCGGTTATGCCCTAATGGGTGCTGGTATTGGTGCTGGTCTTGTTGCAATTGGCGCAGGCCTTGGTATCGGAAAAATTGGTGCTTCTGCTATGGAAGGTATGGCACGTCAACCTGAGGCTGCGGGTAAATTGCAGTCTGGTATGTTGATCATTGCTGCACTTATCGAGGTAATTGCGCTTTTCGGTGTTGTAGCTTGTTTCCTTTTGGCAACAAACGGTGATATCGTATCAGCTCTTTAAGAAGCTTTGAATGATTTCAGACCAAGGCATTAGGCCGGTCTGAAATCGTTCTTCAAAAACTAGAAACATGGATATACTAACCCCAGATACCGGTTTATTTATCTTTCAAACAGTAGCTTTTTTACTGTTACTTTTCTTACTAGGAAAGTTCGCTTGGAAACCAATTCTAAGTGGTTTGAAAGAAAGAGAAGAAACTATAGAAAGTGCCCTTCTTTCTGCTGAACAAGCAAAGAAAGACATGGAGGCGCTTCAAGCAGATAACGAAAAGTTATTAGCAGAGGCAAGAGCAGAGAGAGATTCTCTTTTGAAAGAGGCCGTTGCTGCTGCAAACAATATAAAAGAGGAAGCAAAAGAAGAAACTTCTAAGATCACCGCAAGAATGATCGAAGACGCTAAAGCTTCCATTGATAACGAGAAGAGAGCGGCATTGGCTGAAGTAAAATCTACAGTTGCAGAGCTTTCTCTTGAGATCACAGAAAAAATCCTTAGAAGAGAATTGGGCGATCAAAAATCGCAAAAGGCTTTGGTTGAGGATTACATGAAAGATTTGAACTTAAACTAATTCTGACGGATGTCTGAATATAGAATTGCTTCACGTTATGCGAAATCACTGCTTGAATTAGCAGCTGAGAAAGGCAAGTTAGAAGAAGTGCACAATGATATGCAGTTGCTAACTGTAATGGCCGAAGAGAACAGAGATTTTGAGCTGTTGTTGGAAAGCCCGATCGTTAGGCACGAAAAGAAATTGGTCATTCTCAACAAGGTGTTTACGGGAAAAGTAGATGACTTGAGTTTGGCGATCTTCCAACTGTTGACAAAAAAGCACAGAGAGGCTTATTTGATCCAAATCGCAGAACAATTCCATCACTTATACAATGAGCATAAGGGAATTGCGGAAGCAACTGTGACTACAACGTTCAGCTTGGACGATAAGACTAAAGCTAAATTTATTAAAGTGGTCAAATCAATTACGAATAAAGAAGTAGAATTAACAGAAGTGGTAAATGAGTCTCTGATCGGTGGTTTTGTACTGAAGATCGGTGACCGCCAAATCGATGACTCTGTAAGCTCTAGACTACAAGCGCTTAGAGTAGAGTTTACGAAAAACCACTATCAAAAAGTAATTTAAATATTAACTGATCATAAAATGGCAGATGTAAGACCTGATGAAGTATCAGCAATTTTGAGAGAGCAGCTCTCTAACTTCAAATCGGAGGCTGAACTTGAAGAAGTAGGTACAGTATTGCAAGTAGGTGATGGTGTAGCCAGAATCTACGGACTTTCTAAAGCTCAATCTGGTGAGCTTTTAGAATTTGATAATGGTTTGAACGCATTGGTGTTGAACCTCGAAGAAGATAATGTTGGTGCTGTATTGTTGGGAGACTCTTCTGAGATCAAAGAAGGTGACACCGTAAAAAGAACAGGCCGTATCGCATCAGTGAATGTTGGTGAAGGTATGGTTGGCCGTGTTGTTGATACTTTGGGTAACCCAATCGATGGTAAAGGACCAATTCAAGGAGAAACTTTCGAAATGCCACTTGAGCGTAAAGCACCAGGTGTTATTTATCGTCAGCCGGTGAATGAGCCTTTACAAACAGGTATCAAAGCCATTGACTCCATGATCCCTATCGGTAGGGGTCAGCGTGAGTTAGTAATTGGTGACCGTCAGACGGGTAAAACTGCTGTGGTTATTGATACGATCATTAACCAAAGAGAATTTTACGAAGCTGGTGAGCCAGTATTCTGTATCTATGTTGCCATCGGTCAGAAGGCTTCTACTGTTGCTGGTGTTGTTGCAGCCCTTGAAAAAGGTGGTGCGATGGACTACACTGTAGTTGTGGCGGCTTCTGCAGCTGATCCTGCCCCAATGCAATTCTTTGCTCCATTTACTGGTGCATCTATTGGTGAGTTCTTCAGAGATACAGGTCGTCCTGCTTTGGTGGTTTATGATGACCTTTCTAAACAAGCAGTTGCTTATCGTGAAGTTTCTCTTCTATTGAGAAGACCTCCAGGACGTGAAGCTTATCCAGGTGATGTATTCTACTTACACTCTAGACTTTTGGAAAGAGCAGCTAAGGTGAATGATAACGATGATATTGCAGCGGCAATGAACGATCTTCCTCCTTCGTTGAAAGGAAAAGTAAAAGGTGGTGGTTCTTTAACAGCCCTTCCAATTATCGAAACGCAAGCAGGTGATGTATCTGCATATATCCCGACTAACGTAATTTCGATTACAGATGGTCAGATCTTCTTGGAGACTAACCTCTTCAACTCTGGTGTTAGACCCGCGATCAACGTGGGTATCTCAGTATCTAGGGTGGGTGGTTCTGCACAGATCAAGTCAATGAAAAAAGTGTCCGGTACTTTGAAGCTAGATCAAGCACAGTTCCGTGAACTAGAAGCGTTTGCTAAGTTCGGTTCTGACCTTGATGCTGCTACGCAATTGACTATTGATAGAGGTAGAAAAAACCAAGAAATCTTGAAGCAAGGTCAATTTGCTCCAGTTCCAGTTGAGGAGCAAGTAGCAATTATCTATGCTTCTACTAAAGGTTTGATGGATAGAGTGCCTGTTGAGAAAGCGAGAGAATTCGAAAAAGAGTTCTTAACGATTTTAAGAACAAGTCACCCAGAGGCTTTAGCAACATTTAAAGCAGGAAAGCTTGACGAATCAGCTACTTCTACTTTAGAAAAAGTAGCTAAAGATGTTTCTTCTAAGTATTAATTAACGGCTTCGGCCAATTAAAATAGCTTATGGCAAGCTTAAAAGAAGTAAAAGAACGTATCAAGTCGGTAAGCTCGACTCAGCAGATCACGAAAGCCATGAAAATGGTGGCCGCTGCCAAATTGAGAAAAGCTCAAGACAGAACTATTCAGTTGAGACCTTACTCTCAGAAGTTAGCTGCTTTACTAGCAAATGTTGCTTCTGGTTCTGATGAGGGCATGACTACATACTCAGCTCCTAAAGAAGGAGGAAAGGTATTGATAGTTGCTGTTTCATCAGACAGAGGACTTTGTGGTGCGTTCAATACCAACGTTTTCAAAGGGGTTAAGGCTTTAATGGCCAATCACCAATTGAATCAAAACGATGTGGATGTAATGCCTATAGGGAAAAAATCTTATGATTTTTTCCGTAAACGTGGATTCAATATCATCGATGGTTATTGGGAAGCTTTCCATGATCTTACTTTTGACTATGTTAAGAATGCGGCTGAGCATGCAATGGATGCATTTGTAAAAGGAGACTATCATAAGGTAGTCATCGTTTATAATGAATTTAAAAATGTGGCTACTCAGATCGTCAGAACTGAGCAATTCTTACCAATCGAAGAGATCGTAAAGGAAGATGTTGAGACTTCGAATGCAGATTACATCTATGAGCCATCACAAGACTTTATTGTGGAAGAATTGATTCCTAAGTCTTTAAAGATTCAGTTTTACAAGTCAGTACTGGAATCAAATGCTTCTGAGCATGGTGCAAGGATGACAGCCATGAGTAAGGCGACTGATAATGCTGGTGACTTGTTGAAAGAATTGAAATTGACTTATAATAGAACACGTCAAGCGGCAATTACCAAAGAGATTCTTGAGATCGTTGGTGGTGCAGAAGCTTTGGCTGCTGAAGGATAAGAATCACAGCATTTTAAATAAATTTGACCCTGTAGTATAATACTACAGGGTTTTTTATGCTTAAGATCATCCACTTTATACAGAATATTAGCCTAGACATCACTGCAGGAGCATTGGTCATGACGCTTTTTTTAGCAGAATTGTATAATGTTGAGCTTTCTGGTGCAATGCTCTTGGGCTTAGGTATTGCGATATGGCTCATTTATACTGCAGACCATTTATTTGATGCTTATAAATCTAAACCTGGTTCAGAGAATCCACGCCATGCATTTCATCAAAGGTATTTTAAGCCACTTGTGGGGTTTGGCATCATTGTGTTCGCGGTAGGACTGTGGAATTTGCAGTTTTTACCTGGGAAAACTATCTGGTTTGGTATTGCACTGGCGGTACTGAGTGGTTTATACCTATTATATTCTTTTTATTCTCAGAGGGCTATTAAGAAAGAGTTGCTCGCGGCACTAGTATATACAGGAGGCTTAGCCGCAGCTCCTCTAAGTATATCTCTAAGTATTAGCCTAGATCAGCTTTTGATCTTGTTTCAAGTCTTTTTGTTGGCTTATGCCAATTTGATGTTGATTCCCATTTTTGAATTGAAAATTGACTTAAAGGACAAGCATGATTCCATCGTGACGATCAAGGGTAAAAAGAGGGTAGAGGAAATGACAAAAGGCCTTGTGCTCTTGAGTATGGCGCTCACACTTATTCAAGTCTTTGTATTTCAAGAGAATCCTTCTGCCCAAGCGATTTTCTTTATGATGGCGATTGTCATTTTAGCATTGTTACTAAAGCCCGAACTCTTTAAAACCTTTCAGCTTTATCGCATTTTAGCCGATGGTATTTTCTTCTTGCCCCTGATCTACTTGTCACTATGAAGAATAATTTTGACAAGGTTGCCAAGGTTTATGATGCGCTGGCAGCGCTAGTCTTTAGTGATAAACTAGATAAGGCACAACAAACCTTCGTGAATCAGTTGAAATGCAATGAGAAGGTTTTGATCATTGGGGGAGGAACAGGTAAGATTCTTGAATGGCTTCCTCAAGATGCTGGTCTCATGGTAGATTACCTCGAGCTTTCTTCACAGATGATAGAAAAAGCGAGAAAGCGTAGATCTAAGGCACTAGAAACCAACTTTATTCAAGATGATATTATGATGCACGAAGGCAAATACGATGTCATCATTGCCAATTTTTTTCTCGACTGTTTTAACGAAGAACAGCTAGTTCGTGTCATAGAGAAAATCGAAAGCCTAATGAAAGTCAAGGGCAAATTGATAGTTGCCGATTTTAGTTTATCAACCGGCCAAAGAGATCAACTACTGAATAAATTGATGCATCGTTTTTTTAAGCTTGTTGCCAATCTTGAATCGGATCATTTAAAAGATATCAGGGGCATTATACTTCAATCTGAATTTATTGAAACTCATTATAGAGACTTTGATAGAGGTCAGCTTTTTTCTGGGGTTTATTGCAAGAGGCTTACCCAATAGGCCTATGAATTGTTTGCTGTGAGTGTTACAGTACTTTCTCTAATAATGTAGTTTTCCTAAATCGTTTTCGATTGTCAATGAGGTGTCTTGGGAGGCCTCAACCCTTCCAATGATTTGAGCCTCGATACCAAATGATTTAGAGATATCAATGATGCTTTGCGCATGCTTTTCATCAATGTAGAATTCCATGCGGTGGCCCATATTAAAGACTTTGTACATTTCTTTCCACTCGGTACCGCTTTCCTCTTTGATCATTTTGAAAAGTGGAGGGATTGGCAAGAGGTTATCCTTAATAATGTGGAGGTTTTCTACAAAATGAAGCACCTTTGTTTGGGCTCCACCGCTACAATGGATAATGCCACCGATCTCATTCCTTAAATCCTTGAGAATTTCAATAACCACAGGTGCATAGGTTCTGGTAGGTGAAAGCACCAACTTACCAGCATCTATTGGACTTCCGTCAACAGGGTCAGTGAGTTTCTTAGTTCCAGAGTAGATCAAATTATCTGGGACACTTGGGTCGAAACTTTCAGGGAATCTGTCAGCGAGATAGTTATCAAAGACATCGTGTCGCGCAGATGTAAGTCCATTAGAACCCATTCCGCCATTGTATTCATCTTCATATGTCGATTGGCCATAAGAAGCTAAACCTACGATCACTTGGCCAGGTTTGATCTTTTCATTTGTAATCACATCTTCTCTCCTCATTCGAGCGATCACCGTACTGTCCACCACTACTGTTCTAACAAGATCACCTAGATCGGCTGTTTCACCTCCTGTGCTGATAATATTTAAACCATTATCGCGTAGCATTTGCAATACTTCTTCAGTACCATTGATCAAAGCAGAGATCACTTCACCAGGGATAAGGTTCTTGTTTCTGCCGATCGTTGAAGAAAGCAAGATGTTATCTGTTGCCCCGACACAAAGGAGGTCATCGATATTCATGATGATGGCATCTTGAGCAATTCCCTTCCAAACCGAGAGATCTCCGGTTTCTTTCCAGTACATATAGGCTAAAGAAGATTTAGTGCCAGCTCCGTCAGCATGCATAATGTTGCAGAAGGCATCATCGTTGCCCATAAAGTCCGGTACGACCTTACAAAATGCTTTAGGGAAGATTCCTTTGTCTAGGTTTTTGATTGCATTGTGGACATCTTCTTTTGAAGCTGATACCCCTCTTTGCATATAACGGTCGCTCATAATAGAATGAATTATGTACAAAAATAAAAAAGCCTCCTTAAAGGAGGCCTATATAGTTAATATCTTAATTCTTATTTATCGACACTAATGACTTTGAACTCAGTTCTTCTGTTCTCTTGGTGTTGCTCTTCTGTACAAGGTACATCGTTGACGCAGCCATTGACCAATTCTGATTCACCATAACCTTTAGCGACCAGCCTATTTCTAGAAATACCCTGCGAAACAATATAGTCTACTGCTGATTGGGCCCTTCTTTGAGAAAGTTCTTGATTATAGTCATCCTCAGCTCTTGAATCTGTATGTGAGCTTAATTCTATTTGAATGTTTGGATTGTCTGCAAGTAATAATACCAGCTTATCGAGTTCTGTAGCTGCATCATTTCGAATTTCAGCTCTGTTCAAATCGTAATAAATATTAGGAATGAGAATGGCTTTATTGATGATGATAGGGTCGAGCGTAACTTCGGAGTTAAAGGTTTTCTCAGTAAATCGTTGCACCAGATCTTCTTGTGCTACTCTCTCACCAATCGTGCTAAACTGAGTACGCTCAGTAAAATAATCCGGTTTATCTCCTATCAATGTGTAGCTTCGTTCCGGTTCAATCGGGAAACTAAATGAGCCCGCGCGGCTACTTATGATGTCGTCTACAAGCGTTCCGTTTTCATCCATCAATTTGACGTGCACATTTCCTAAGATCGTCTGTACACTATCTTCATCACGTTGATAAGTCGTGCCCTTTAAAACATAGGTGATTTGTTTAAGGTCAGATGAATTGTCGATGAAACTGTATATGTCATCGCTACCTACTCCACCTTCTCTATTTGATGTAAAGAACCCTTCGAAAGGAAAGTCTGTGTAAATGAGCCCAAAATCGTCTGATGGTGTATTGAAAGAAGGCCCTAAATTTCGTACAGTAACGGTACCGCCTCTATTAATTGCCTCAAATAGGTCTAATTGACCAAAACCTGCATGCCCATTGCTCGAAAAATAGAGCTTGTTGTCTGGAGAAACATAAGGAAAAGCCTCGTCACCTGCCGTGTTGATATCCGGACCCATGTTGGTCACATCTGCCCAGCGGCCGCGTTCGTTAAGTGATGCTCGATAGATATCCGACCCCCCGTAACCCCCAGGCCTATCACTGGCAAAATAGAGCGTATTCCCAGAATTATTAAAGGCAGGTGAGGTATCCCAAGCTTCCGGACTATTGATGGTCATGGATAGCGGAGTGGTCCATTGGCCATTCTTTTTTGTAGAGATGAAAAGGTCTACACTCCTTCTTCCTCTTTTGTCGTTCGTATTGCCTTTAGCAAAAACAGCCGTATTGCCATCTGGCGAGAATGTGATACTGCCTTCGTTGATGTTGAGGTCATTAAATGCTCCGGGCATGGTGCCTGCTGTGCCCTCCTCAACTTCAAGGCCGCTTAGTTTTGCTCTATTGATTTGACTGAATGGAATATCGAATCGTTCGAAAGACTCAGGTTCACTATTTGAAACATAATATAGATCTCCATTGTAAAAAGAAGGGCTGTATTCTGCATCCACAGTATTGATCTCATTCAGTAATTTCAAATCAATATCTCGGACATAAAGTCTAAGAGTATCCAATTTCTCAAGATTACGAATCTCTTGTTGTACTCTTTCTTTGGAGAATTCGGTGCTTGCTATGGAAGCGAATTCCTCCAGTACCGACCTAGCTTTATCATACTCCTCATTTGCCTTTAGCGCCAGCGCATAATTGATTTCGAGATTTTCATTTTCGTGACCACCTTCTATGGCTTTTTCATAATAAGGTAAGCTTTCGCGAATTCTGCCTAGCTTTCTATAAGCTTCTGCCATAAAGAAATTGACATCGGCTGCATTAGGGTTTTCTTCTAGTTCTGCACTGAAATCAGCAATGGCTTGTATGTAATTTTCATCTTCTAAGTAGCTCTCTAGATATTTAGGTGTTTGGTTTTCGTCTTCGGTGTCAACGTTTGCTGCAGAAGCTGCAGTCTGAGTTTGTTCGAAAGTGGAGTTGGCAGGTGGGGTTGCTGTTTTCTTAGGCTCTTCCTGAACACCGAGAAAATTCACGTTTTTGGAAGAACCACAGGCCCACATTACCAAAGCGAGCGATACATAAATGAAATACCTGATTCTCATTTGTCAGATTATACGGAAAGTCTACTTGTAATTATACGGTTTCTGAAGCTTTAAAGTATCTCTTCAGCCAACTTTCCTCTGCTTTAACGCGCCAATTTGAATTCAGTTCTTTTAAAGAGGTAATGTTCGTATTAAAAAATATTGTTGATGTCTGAATTATACCTTCAGCTACAGCATTACTCAGATCTTGTAGTTTAATTCTTTTGATCTCATTCTCGATGAGAAAAGAGAGTGTCATGCGATCAAAAAAGTCTATGTCATATTTTTGACCTAGATCTTGAACAAACCGAAATGCGGAATCAATAGAACAGCCACTGGCCATTTGAAATGACTCGTCAGCGACAATAATCAAAAATTGATCTTCGAGTAGCGTAGCTGCTGCTTTAAGCTCTTGGCCATGTGCAGCCCATTTTTTTAAAAAGTCAGCGCATTCATTTAAAATGACATCTTTTTCGGCAGAATTAATTGTTCTGTCTGCCGCGTATATCCAAACTCGAGATTCAGGAGATAGAGAGGTTAAGTCTTGGTACATAATTAACTTTTTTGTGCCCCTTATAAACCTTCGTTTTTGGCAATCAGTTCAGCAATGTCCATTACTTCTACTGATTCTTCTTTCTCTTTGTTCTTAACGCCATCTCTCATCATTGTCATGCAGAAAGGACAAGCTGCAGCAATTATATTGGCACCAGTATCAAGTGCTTCTTCTGTTCTCTCAATGTTGACCTCTTTGTTACCGGGTTCAGCATCTTTGAACATTTGTGCACCACCTGCACCACAGCAGAGCCCCTTGGTTCGACAGCGTTTCATTTCGACAAGCTCAGCATCTAAGGCCTGTAAAACTTCTCTAGGCGCTTCATAAATGTTGTTGGCTCGTCCTAAGTAACACGAGTCATGATAGGTGATCTTTTTTCCTTTAAATTCACCGCCACCTTTCATGCCGACCTTACCCTCATTTATGAGCTGTTGCAAGAAGGTAGAATGGTGGATGACCTCATATTCACCACCAAGTTCAGGATATTCGTTTTTTATCGTATTGAAGCAGTGTGGACAAGCTGTCACGATCTTTTTGATGTTGTAACCATTAAGCACTTGAATATTCGCAACCGCTTGCATTTGAAATAGAAATTCATTTCCTGATCTTCTCGCTGGGTCACCCGTGCAAGTCTCCTCTTCACCGAGTACAGCAAATGAAATACCCACTTTATTTAAGATCTTGATAAATGCAAGGGTCACTTTTTTATAGCGGTCATCAAAGGAGCCGGCACAACCCACCCAAAATAGTACTTCCGGAGACTCACCGCTAGCAGCCATCTCGGCCATCGTTCTTACTTTCATTTCCTGGCTCATTTATTTAGCGTCTTTATTCAAGTCATCTGCCCATTTGAAACGATCTGTAGGGGCAAATTTCCAAGGTGAAAAACTGGTTTCAATATTTTGGAACATATTGTTCCATGAAGCAGGCGCACCTGATTCTTCCATCGCAACATACCTTCTCATTTGAAGAATAATTGACAATGGATCGATATTCACTGGACAAGCTTCAACACATGCGTTGCAGCTTGTACAAGCGTTTATTTCTTCTTTGGTAATGTAATCGCCTAATAGCGATTTACCATCTTCTAGGCCTTTTCCACCTTTGGCGATACTAGCACCAACTTCTTCTGCTCGATCTCTAGTGTCCATCATGATCTTTCTGGGCGATAACTTTTTGCCTGTCATATTTGCCGGACAGCTGGAGGTACATCTACCACATTCGGTGCAAGAATAGGCATTCATGATATTGACCCAACTGAGGTCATTTACATCTTTAGCCCCGAAGCGCTCTATTTCTGTTGGAGTTTCATTACTACCTTCTGTTGGCATGCCTAGCATCATTTTTACTTCATTAGTAACAACTGGCATATTTTCTATTTCTCCTTTAGGCTGAAGATTAGAGTACCAAGTATTCGGAAATGCCATACCTATGTGTAGGTGTTTGGAATACGTAACGTAAACGGCAAAGCCTAAAATACCAATGATGTGAAACCACCAAGCAAAACGTTCAATGAAGATGAGCGTACTAACGTTGAGACCTTCGAACAGCGGGATAAGAAAGCTACTGAAGAAGAATGTTCCTGTTTGAGCGTAATGTTCGTCTTTTCCTTGTATGAGCATATCTGTTGCATTCATAGTGAGAATGGCAAACATCAATACGATCTCAATTACCAAAATAAGATTGGCATCTAAAGTTGGCCACTTTTTCATTTCTGGGCCACTGAATCTCTTCACCTTCACCACATTCCTTCTGATGAGAAAAACCACACAAGAAAATAGAACAGCTACTGCCAAGAACTCGAAAACGTTGATGAGTACAGTGTAGAAATCGCCTATGAAAGGTGCGAAAATACGGTGCGTACCGGCCAAGCCATCGATTACAAATTCTAAAACTTCGAGATTGATCACCAAAAAGCCAACATAGATGAGCAAGTGTAATAAGGCAGGTACAATACGTTTAAACATTTTCTGTTGTCCAAAGGCGACAAGCAACATGGTTTTCCATCTTGTAGCGCTCTGATCATTGCGCTCTGCTTTTTTTCCTAAAAATATATTCTTTCTTATTTGTGAGATGCGCTTGTAAAGAAAATAGGTCGCAATGCCCACTATAACTAAAAATGCGATTTGTGATACGTATTGCATAGGAATGATCTGCTTAGTGGCTTTTCAAATGTATTTGATATTTATCGAAAATGTTTTGCACGGATAGACTTTTTATATACTTTTGTGCCTCTAATTCGAGGTGCTGTAGCTCAGTTGGTAGAGCATCGGACTGAAAATCCGTGAGTCGGTGGTTCGAATCCACTCAGCACCACGTAAAACTAGCCTCTCCGTTTGGAGGGGCTTTTTTGTGTTCGGCCTTATCAATCGTTTGCACAGCATATGCGAATATAATCATCGGACAGAAAATAGTATGCATGCATACTATTTTATTTGATCCAACGCATTTCCTTATCCGTTAAAAGCCTCCATTTACCCCTAGGAAGGTCTTTTTTTGTCAAGCCTGCAAAAACCACTCGATCCAGTTTTTCAACTTGATAGCCTAAATGCTCAAAAATTCGTCTTACTATTCTATTCTTGCCCACATGAATTTCCATTCCCAATACCTTGTCATCTTGATCTACAATAGCCAAGTCATCTACTTTTACAGGTCCGTCTTCGAGTGTGAGCCCTTCAACAATGGCAAGGAAGTCAGTTTTCGAAATGGGTTTGTCCAAAGTAACTTGATATACTTTCTTGACTTTATTCGATGGGTTGGTCAGCTTTTTGGCTAAGTCACCATCATTGGTGAAGAGTAAGAGGCCCGTAGTTGTTCTATCAAGTCTGCCAACAGGAAATATTTGTTCGCTGCAAGCATTTTCGACCAACTCCATTACAGTCTTTCTTCCTTTAGGATCAGATGTTGTGGAAATAAAACCTTTTGGTTTATTCAGTAAGACATATTGCTTCTTTTCAGGATTAATTGCTTTCCCTTTATACTTGACGACATCTCCGGACTTTACCCGATAACCAAGTTCATCAACCACTTTTCCGTTGATGCTGATCTCACCGTCAGCGATGAGTTTATCTGCTTCTCTGCGAGAGCAAATACCAGAATTCGAAATGTATTTATTGAGTCGCCAACCATCTGCATTAGGGGCAGCAATAGGTTGTGGATTGTCGGTAGATTTTTGTCTGCCGCGGGTTTGGGGTTTTCTTCTTTTTTGCATCGACTTGCAGTATCACTACTGGATTTGAAGCAAAGGTAGTACTAATCCTCAGTATTCTCTGCTGATGAGTCTTCTGATGGTAGCCCGATCTCATTTTCTGGGCTGGCGAAGTCTTTTGGAGTTGGTAATTCTTTTATATCGTTGATTCCGAAGTAGTCCATGAAGCGGTCAGAAGTCCCGTACAAAATGGGGCGCCCAAGTGATTCGGCTTTCCCTTTGATCTCAACAAGTTCTTTCTCCAATAACTTTTGAACCGTATAATCGCAATTGACCCCTCTTATTTGCTCGATCTCTGATTTTGTAACGGGTTGCTTATAAGCGATGATCGAAAGGGTCTCTAAAGCGGAAGTTGAGAGTCTTTTTTTGGACTGTTGTTTTAAAAGAATACCTATACTTGCTTGATAAGCGGGTTTGGTTAAAAACTGATATCCTCCACCTGAATTTACCATCTCAAAAGAGAAGGCTTCATCTTTATATTTTTCCTTAAGCTGAACGAGTGCCGCATCAATATCTTTTGAAGGCACATCTGCCTCAAACATTTCATTGAGGCAGTTATGAATCTCTTTCTTCTGAATTGGCTTTGGGGCGCAAAAGATCAGGGCTTCAATATGATTGCCCAAAAAGTCCATTATTTACGCTTAGAAAGCTTGGCTTCGATTGAGTGCATGGTATGCGGAACGGCCATAAGTCTTTCTTTTGAAATGAGCTTACCCGTATCTACACAAATGCCGTAGGTACCATTTTTTATTCTGATCAATGCGTTCTCAAGGTTGTTGATGAACTTTTGTTGTCTTGCAGCTAGTTGGTTAAGATTCTCTTTCTCAAGCGTATCTGCCCCATCTTCAAGAACCTTGGTAGAATTATTGGTAATGTCCTCACCAGAATCTCCACCTTTTTGCAGGCTTCTTTTTAATTCTGACAATTCATTCTTCGCCTTAGCGACTTTATCTAAAATAAGCGCTTCAAATTCACTTAGTTCGCTCTCGGTATATCTGGTTTTTCCTTCCTGACCCATAGGTTTTTCGTTCTACATTAAAAAAGATGCGCTAAGATAAAATTGCGATTAGCAATAGCAAAACATTAGTATGTTTTTCACTTTACCATCATATTCAGAAGAGTCTAAACAATTAATATTGCCATTGATGATTTGGCAATCATTAAGAATCAGAAAACATTTTTAAACCCGAGACTGTCTAGCCTTCTGTTTGAATGCGCCTCAATAAAACTTGTGCATCCATTTTAATTTTGTGTTTGATTTTTAAGTAGCGAGAGATGACCTCTGCACTTACCTCTTTGCCCTTATAACGGCTTAAGGTGTCGTTGATTAAACAATTCATAGGTTCTGTAAAGTTGAGTCTTATAATTATTACTCAATTTAGTATGAATAGTTTTGATGCATTATTGCTATACCACGAATAAAGTAGACATTTCATAGAGAAGTAGTAAAAAATGCAGGTGTAATTCTGTCCTAAAATCTTCCTCCAATGGCCACTTTATCTTTGAGATAACTAACACTTCCATCGGTGCTGATTACCTCTGTTAATATCATATAATAGCCAATTCTAGCCCTCCTGCCATCTTCTTTTGTACCGTCCCAAGTAAAGAAGGTGTTCGTTCCAACCAATTTATTCTGTGATATGCGTTTAATCAAGTTTCCAGCGGCATCATAAATGGTGACATTGAGTACATTACCTGGCTCCTCAAAATTGAAAGAAAGAGTTGTAAAATCTGCTGTACCGCTAATTTCGGGAGAGAAGGTTTGAGGTTCTATACTTATGATCTGGTTGCTCACTTCTCCGGCTCTTGCTTGAGAATTGTCATACCCAGGGGTTGCATAGTTTCCTGAGGATGAAGCTGAAAACCAATTATTTTCATCATTGCTATTTCCATTGAAACTTATGCGCTCTAAGGATACACCCTCTACATCATTCAAGAGTGGTGAATGATAAGAGGCCAGGTAATCGAACCTATCGATCTCGGTACCATTTGAATCAAGAATTATTGCGGCACCATCACTGTCTCTCATAGACGGCATGGAGCTTAATTCTATAAACGCGGAGGCTTCTGTGAATGGGTATTGGTTTTGAATATCTACGATATCATTAGTGACACCGAAATATGTATTTGGAGCAATGAAAAGATCTTCTTCACTGATAAAACGGTTATTGTTGAGTCCAGCAACTCTCCAATCTTTAAGATTAATGTACTTGCTAGAGTTATTGTAAAATTCAATAAATCGCGAGCTTCCGCTTCGTGGATTAAAAAGCACTTCATTGACGATAATATCTCCGGATTCAGCCTCGGCAGGCACAATGAGTATTGTTTCATCAGCGCTTGGGTTTATTAAATTTCC
>CBFHYE010000185.1:0-14393 GCA_965659985.1 Roseivirga sp.
CACAGTTTTGTAAGAGATGCAGAAGTATACAGAGATCTCAAGGGTCATTTAGTAGTTAAGGCTTCTCAAAATAAGCCGATCGCCCGATTGATATCCAAAAGAGGAGATAATGCCTATATCGGTTCAATTGGTGATTTATTGCCAACGTCAATTAAATATACCGCTCGTGTACCGGTCATCACTGGAGCTTATGTAGACCAGTTATTGGAATTGGAAAACGTTTTGGATGATCCAATGGCCACTGAACTTAAAGCATTGATAGAATTTATTCTTGAAGATGAATTCTGGAGAATGCAGATCGCGCAAATGGATATTGATCGTAATGGAGAGATCGTCATGTACGCGCAGATCGGTGACCAAAGACTTGAATTCGGCACTGCCGATGACTATGAAAAGAAATTTAAAAAGCTAAAGATATTTTTTAAGCAGATCATGCCTACCAAAGGGTGGAATACCTATGAAAGGGTGAATGTTGCTTATAAAGACCAAATAATCTGTGAATAACAACGCCATGCATAACAACAAGATCGTAGTAGGACTCGACATCGGAACAACCAAGATTTGTGCGATTGTCGGTACTAAGAACGAGTTTGGAAAACTCGAAGTCTTAGGTATGGGTAAGGCCGTTTCAGACGGTGTTATCCGAGGAATTGTCACCAATATCGACAAGACCATCATGGCCATCGAAAAGGCTATTACTGAAGCTAGTGAGCAAGCAGGAATAGATATAGGTGTGGTCAATGTAGGAATTGCCGGTCAGCATATTAAAAGCTCGATCCATCACGGTAGCATTACCAGAGATCGAGTAGATGATGAAATCACCGTTGAGGATTTAAACAGACTCACAAACGATGTGCATAAGATCGTCATGCCTCCGGGCTGCGAGATCATACACGTTATGCCGCAGGATTATATTGTAGACTACGAAGATGGTGTTAAAGACCCCGTTGGGATGTCTGGAGTAAAACTCGAAGCTGATTTTCATGTGATCACTGCGCAGACCAATGCGATTCGCAACATCAACAAGTGTGTCAAAAGAGGTGGGCTAGAGATCTCTGACCTTATTCTTGAACCTTTAGCTTCAAGCATGTCAGTTTTGAGCGATGAGGAAAAAGAAGCTGGTATTTGCTTAGTTGATATCGGAGGGGGTACTACAGATGTAGCCATTTTCCACGATGGAATTATTAGACATACAGCTGTAATTCCATTTGGCGGCAATATCATCACTACAGATATCAAAGAAGGGTTGAAAGTCATGCAAAATCAGGCTGAGCTGCTAAAGACGAAATTTGGTAGAGCCATTGCAGAAGAGGCGAACCCTAATGAGATCGTGTCGATTCCTGGTTTGAGAAATAGACCACCAAAAGAGATCTCAATTCGAAATCTTGCACATATCATTGAGGCGAGAATGGAAGAGATCATTGAATTGGTTCATGCGGAGATCATTACCTCTGGTCTTTCGAATAAGCTGGCGGGTGGTATTGTGATCACAGGTGGTGGTTCGCAATTGGCAAATATTCAACAGTTGTTCGAATACATGACGGGAATGGATTCTCGCATTGGTTATCCAAATGAGCATTTGGGTAAAACGAAAGCTGAGGAGATCAAAAGTCCGATGTATGCCACAACCGTAGGTTTGGTATTGGCAGGATTCAGAGCACTCGATGAGCGTGAGAATCGCTATCAAGAAAGTGTTGGAAATAAGCCGAATAATAAGGAGCCAAAAGCGCCAAAAAAAGGCGGTCAGTTTTTGACGCGTTTGTTAGACAAAACCAAAGACATGCTCATGGATGATTTTGGTGAGGATAAAGATTACTCCTGAAAAGCATAGCGTATAAAAACATTAATGAAAGTGTCATTAGTCATGAATATGATTTGGACGCTATTAAAGAAATAGAAAGACAAACTTGGTTGCCTTAATCTTAAGGTTTCCAGCAAATTGAATATACCCATGGCAGAAGAAAATTATATGTTTGAGCTTCCTAAGCATCACAAATCGATCATCAAAGTGATCGGAGTTGGCGGTGGCGGAAGCAACGCAGTAACCCACATGTTTAATCAAGGCATTAGAGATGTGGAATTCGTAGTATGTAACACAGATGCACAAGCATTAAAGGTCTCTCAGGTTCCAAACAAATTGCAGATTGGAACTTCATCAACTGAAGGACTTGGTGCAGGTGCAAATCCTGATGTTGGGCGGCAAGCCGCTTTAGAAAGTAAAGAGCAGATCAGAGAATTGCTGTCGAATGATACCAAAATGGTATTCATTACAGCAGGAATGGGTGGAGGTACCGGAACAGGTGCTGCACCAGTGATCGCTCGGATCGCAAAGGAAATGGACCTGTTGACTGTTGGTATCGTTACGGCGCCATTTAGCTGGGAAGGCAAAAAGAAGACCACTGCAGCTAATAATGGTATTGCTGAGCTCAAAGAGAATTGCGATACGGTGTTGGTCATTCTTAACGATAAACTACGCGAGATCCATGGCAACCTGCCTATCTCTAAGGCATTTGGAGAAGCTGACAATGTGTTGACCACAGGAGCAAAAGGTATTGCTGAGATCATCACGGTGCCTGGTTATGTCAATGTGGACTTCATGGACGTGCAAACAGTGATGAAAGGCGCTGGAGCAGCAGTAATGGGTTCAGCTTTGGCAGAAGGTGAAGGACGTGCTTTACGTGCTGCTGAAATGGCTATTTCATCTCCGTTACTCAACAACCGTGACATTCACGGTGCGAAAAAGATTTTATTATCCATTGTATCTGGCGAAGAGGCAGAGTTGCAAATGGACGAGCTCGGTGAGATCACTGAGTACATACAAGAAAAGGCTGGTGAAGAAGCAGAGGTAATATTTGGTCATGGAATAGACCAAAGCCTCGGTCAGAATATCAGCGTAACAGTAATTGCTACAGGTTTCGAGGCGACTCAAGTAAATTCAACACTTGGCGACACTAGAAAGACCGTTATAGATCTTGAAACTAACCGTGAGATCGAACAACCTGAGGATGAATCCCTCTCACCTAAACACTCCCAACCAACGCTCTTTGATGTTTCCAAAATGGATTCACGAAAGGAGCCTCAGCCTGAAGCAAAATCGCAAGAAGAGGATAATAATGATGATGAAGAGTCAGTTTCTGGATACAAGTTTTTAAGCCAATTGGCTAAAAAATACGAGATCGAGGAATTTCCGAAAACGCCTCAAGAGCCTGAAGTAGAAGCGCGAAATAACTCGCTTGATAATGACTTTATGGAAGAACGCAATCAAACATTCTTGGATATGAAGAAGAAAAGATTGCAAGAGCAGGCGCGAATGCGTGAGGAAAGATTGAGAGGGTCTGGTCAAAGTACTATCCATCAAGATGACTTCAAGGAAAAACTAGATGTGCCAGCCTATCAGCGAAAGCAAGTTAGACTGAATGATACTACGCCATCTGGTGAAAGGAATGTCTCTCGATTTAATCTCAACGATGATGATGAGATCATGGGAGACAATAAGTTTCTACATGATAATGTAGATTAATTTGATAAACCTTAACCAACCCGGTTAAGAGTTTTGACATGTTTGAAAGTCAGCCTGCTGCCATGGGCTGACTTTTTTTGCAAGGAGTTTGTTTTTTCGTGTCATTGGGTCGAGGGTAATTATTGATGACTCCTTATGTAGAATTAGTCTAAATAATTTCCGTTTAGCATTTTTACTTATTTATTTTGCTCGGGTATGGAGCAAGACTTTCCACGTGACCAAATAAAGCTCAGCAAGCTTTTATTCGCTGCTATATGCTTTATGGGTTTAGGCTTAGGGCTAGAGCTCTTTTTGTTATCGCATTTTGAGGATCCTTGGCAACTAATGCCAATCATTTGTATTGGTGCAATATTGACAAGTTTCATATGGTACCGCTTCCGATCTCAGGCAACCTCTTTGTTACTGTACAAATTAAGCCTAGGCCTTTCGGTTCTAGTGGGTTTGGTGGGTGTTTTTCTACACTTTAAAGCCAATTATGAATTTGAAGTAGAAATCAACCCAAGAGCAGAAACCAGTCAGTTGATACTTAAAAGTTTTACGGGAGCAATGCCCGTGCTTTCACCGGGAAGTATGATTATTTACTCCATTATTGGATATGCTTATTTATTAACGCTAAAAAATAAAAATGAAGAACCTAAATAGATTAATCGTTAGTGCCATGTTTTGCATGCTTAGCTTTTCAGCATGTGATACTTCATCAAAAAAGGAAAGTAAGGAAGAAACATCTGACCAAAAGCAAGAAACTGCTGAGGTACTAAATGCCAATTTAGCTTCAGATGAAATGCTGAAAAATGTTGGGCTAAATGATGCGATTATCAATATCATTTTGGAGAACAGACCTTTTATGACCATGAATGCGCTTGATGCTTATTTAGGTCCAGATGTGAATAAAGACAGTATATATCAAAGAGTTTTTGTGCCTTTTAATTTAAACACGACTGCAGAAGAGGATTTTAAAATGATTCCAGGTGTTGGCGATAAAATGGCTCATGAATTTGAGGAGTACAGACCTTATATAAGTATTAAGCAGTTTAGAAAGGAGATAGGTAAGTATGTGAATGCAGAGGAAGTGGCTAGATATGAGCAATATGTTTTTGTGCCTGTTGAATTAAATACTGCATCGGAAGACGATATTTTAGCCTTACCAGGCCTTGATAGAGATATGGCTCATGAATTTGAAGAATATAGACCTTATGCAGACCTTGAGCAATTTAGCAGGGAGATCAGTAAATATGTTGATGATAAAGAGCTTAGGAGATTAGAAAGATTGGTTTATCTGAAAAGATAAAGTTATAAAAAAAAGCCCCAATTGGGGCTATTTTTATTAATGTCAGAATTCAATCAACATATCTGCTTGCTGCTTTAATAGCTGATTGTAAAGGTCATTAGTCACTTTTGTGCCATCGAAGTTCTTTTCAATTCCCGCTAATTTAGGTTTAAGAGCCAATACATGCATACCTAGGTAATTGAAAATGTCTGTTAGGTGAGACATCGCAAAAACGCCCCCTTGTACCCCTGAAGATACCCCGATCATCGCACCCTTCTTGTTCCGAATGCCCTCTGGATATTTTAAGCCATCTATAAATGCTTTCAGCACTCCGGGGAAAGAGCCATTGTATTCAGGTACAACAAAGACCAATTTGTCTGCTGACTGAACTTGTTCTCTCATAGCATTAAAGGCATCATTCTTACCATTATTTTCGTAAAGCGCATTGCCTATGAAATCTCCTGGTACATCAGCAAGATCAACGATCTGGCTTTCTACGTTCAATAAGGTTTGATAATATTCAGCAACTTTCCTACTTACTGAGTTCTTCCTGTTTGTTCCAACTATAATTGTGATCATATCTCTATTTCTCGCGCAAAATTAATGGCTTAACACTAATTCTGTCAGAATGTTAAACCAGGTTGATAGTATGTATGTACATGTAATACTTCTCAAGCTTGAAAAGTTCAAAATAAAGACCGATCTGCTGATTTTATTTTTAGTTTTATTCCCGATGAATTACCTAGAACAGATACAACAGACCACTGACTTTATTCAGTCGAAAGTCAACTTTCAACCAGAGTTTGGTATCATCCTCGGAACGGGATTGGGTGCCTTGGTCAATGAGATCGATATCGAGCACGAGATTGAATATGATCAGATCCCTAATTTCCCCATTTCTACTGTTGAGAGCCATCATGGCAAGTTGATCTTTGGAGAGCTTTCCGCTAGGAAAATCGTAGCTATGCAGGGTCGTTTCCACTATTACGAAGGCTATAATATGAAAGAGGTCACCTTTCCTGTTAGAGTTATGAAGGCTTTAGGTATTCAAAAGCTCTTTATCTCTAATGCTGCGGGTGGTGTGAATCTCAACTATAAAATAGCTGATCTCATGATCATAGAAGATCATATCGATCTGATGAAGGAAAACCCATTGACGGGTCCGAATTTAGATGCTTTTGGAGGACGTTTTCCTGATATGAGCGAACCCTATGAGCGTCAAATGATTGATGTGGCTTTGGATATCGCTAATGCCTACGGTATTCCTTGCCATGAAGGCGTTTATGCGGGTGTAAGTGGTCCAAACCTCGAAACGCGCGCTGAATACAGATATATTGGAAGAATAGGGGCGGACGCTGTAGGCATGTCAACTATACCTGAAGTGATCGTGGCCAGACATATGGACCTTCCGGTCTTTGCCATTTCTGCCATTACCGACCTTTGTGATCCAGACAATCTAGAAAAGGCGGAGATCAGTAAGATATTAGCCGCTGCCGCAAAAGCAGAGAAGGGCATGACCACCATTATCAAACAACTCCTTCAATTACAGTAATCTCCGTAGACCTGATTTTCACTAGAACTAGTGATTGACTAGTCTGTGTTTAGCCTCTACTTTTGCCACTCTTTAAAATCAATCTAAATAAAAATAAGAGGAAAGATGAGGAGTAAATTGATCGCAATAATTTCTCTAGGAGTTTTGAGTCTTAGTTCTTGCGAAAACAATGAGGAGACCGGTCCACAAGTAAATGTACCAAGAACTTATTCGTTTGAAAGAGGTGGAAAATCGACTGTAACCTTTACAGGACAGACTACCCGGATAAGAATGGCTGAAGAGTTGATCGCAGCCATGAAGAATTTTGACAACACCACTGAACAGTTGCTTTTAGATATGTACAGAAATCAAAGCAATAGTGGAGGTAATGTTGATCCATTCTCGGATAACGAGTTGAATGCTTCATCAAAAACTATAAAACTTAAGACAGCAGCATCTAGGGATTTGTTTTTTTCCAATGCAACTGAATCAGCAGAGATCAAGGCTGATTTTGAAGACTGGATGGCGGGTCAAATAAATGAAATTTTTCCTTTTGAGAATGAATTGGCACAAGTTGGTGCTGCAGGACAATTAGCGGATGGGAATACCACAAGGTGGGTGAATGGTAAAGGTCTGGAGTACGATCAAGCCGTAGGTAAATCATTGATTGGTGCGCTTATGCTAGATCAAATGTTGAATAATTACTTATCTACTTCAGTTTTAGACGAAGGTGATAATAGGTTAAATAATGATAATAATATCACACTGGAAAATCAGGCTTATACCAACATGGAACATAAATGGGATGAGGCCTATGGTTATTTATTTGGCAATGCTCGAAATCAAACTGAACCGCTTTTGGAGTTAGGGACATCTGATAGCTTTCTCAACAAATATTTGGGCAGAGTTGAAGGCGATGAAGATTTCACTGGTATTGCAGAAGAGGTGTATAATGCACTTAAACTTGGACGAGCAGCAATTGTAGAAAAAGAATATGAAGTGAGAGATGCACAGGCTGCGATCATTAGACAGAAAATGTCTGAGCTTATAGGCATTCGAGCAGTATACTATTTACAACAGGGTAAAAATGCCTTTTTAGACAATAATTACGGAACAGCATTTCATGACTTTTCGGAATGTTTTGGCTTCATATACAGCCTGAGATTCACACGCAATCCAAATACTGGAAATGCTTATTTCTCTAAAACTGAAATCGATGGCTTCCTAAATGATCTTTACGGGTCAACTAATGGCTTTTGGGACTTGAATGAACAAACACTTGATTCAATCTCAGAAAGTATTGCCGCTAAATTTGATTTTACAGTTGATCAGGCAGGTAGCTAATTCAATATAATCAGTATGAATTTGGAGTGGCAGTAATGTCACCATAGAAATTTAAAACTTAGAATTAATGAAGAAGATATTAACTCTTTTCTTGGGTTTACTCATTGTAGCGGGATGCTCAGATTCAGGAAAGGATATTGACGATTTGAGTGATAATTTTGACCGAAGAGCACTGCTCGTAAATTGGGCGGATAACATTATTATTCCTTCTTATCAGGATTATGTTACAAAAGTAGGTGAATTAGAAAATTCAACTTCTGCTTTTAACCAATCACCCAGTTTGGCCGGGTTGGAGGAGATGAGAAGTCGTTGGTTATCAGCTTATTTATCCTTTCAACAAGTGTCCATGTTTGAAATTGGTATGGCTGAGTCCTTGTCTATGAGGAATTATACAAATGTCTACCCGGCTGACGTGACAAGTATCGAAGAGAATGTTTCTCTTGGAGATTATAATCTTCAATTGCCTTCAACAAATGATGAACAAGGCTTCCCAGCTTTAGAATACTTGCTATACGGTATTGGAGCAAACGATAATGAGATTGTTTCTATACTAGATACCGAGCACGGAAAGACCTATTTACTGGCTTTGACGAAGCGATTAAATGAAATGGCGAATAGTGTATTGAACGATTGGGTGAGTGGCTACCGAGATGAGTTTGTTGAGAATAGTGGCTCAACTGCAACCAGTTCCGTAAATAAAATTACCAATGACCTAATGTTCTATTATGAAAAGGCTTTAAGAGCAGGTAAAATAGGTATTCCGGCAGGCGTTTTTTCAGGTAATCCTTTGAGCGATCGAGTCGAAGGACTTTACAGTCGAGTTTATACTAAACAGCTATTTATGTCGGCATTAGACGCAACCGAGAATTTCTTTATTGGGCAAGCATTCAATTCTTCAGAGACCGGAGCAAGTTTAAAGTCTTACTTAGATTTTATTGATTCTGATAAGGAAGGCGAACCTTTGAGTAATTTGATCTTGATGCAATTTGAATCCGCACGGTCGGAGGCCAATAATATGCTCGATGACTTTTTTCAGCAAGTAGAGACTGATAATGGACAAATGCTAATGACCTATGACGAATTGCAAAAAGCAGTTGTTCTGTTGAAAGTTGATATGTTCTCGGCACTGAACATAAGAATAGATTTTGTAGATGCTGACGGGGATTAGTGCTGAGTACAGATAAAACATATTTTAATCAATCTACGGAGGCTGCCCCATTGGCAGTCTTTCGTATTTTTTTTGGTTTAATGATGTTGGCCAGTATCATCCGATTTTGGGCAAATGGCTGGATCATGAAACTCTATATAGAACCAAAGTTTTTCTTTTCCTACTATGGCTTTGAATGGGTAAAGCCATTTGGCGAGTGGACTTACATTCTATTCATTGTCTGTGGCTTATCAGCTTTAGCGGTAGCGATCGGTTTTAAGTATAGAACATCTATCGTCATGTTCTTTTTAAGTTTTACTTATATAGAACTGATGGATAAGACGACTTATTTGAATCATTATTATTTCATAAGTATTGTCAGTTTTATCATGATATTCCTCCCAGCGAATGCTTACTTCTCATATGATACGAGGAATGATGAAGCCAAACGCTTTCAAAGAATTCCTAAATGGACCATTGATTGCATTAAACTGATGCTAGGGATTGTCTATTTCTATGCTGGGTTGGCCAAACTAAATTCTGATTGGCTATTTGAAGCAATGCCTTTACGCATCTGGTTACCTACAAAGTATGATATCCCGTTGCTGGGCTCTTTATTAAAAGAAGAATGGGTTCACTATGCCTTTTCATGGTCTGGAGCATTATACGACCTTATGATTCCCTTTTTATTGCTCAATCGCAAAACAAGGTCCTTTGCTTTTGTATTAGTGGTGGTGTTTCATGTATTAACAAGGGTACTTTTTCCAATTGGGATGTTTCCATATATCATGATCATCTGTTCCTTCATCTTTTTTGATGCAAGTGTTCACCATAAGCTTTTAGGTTTGGTGAGTAGGGTATTGGGTATTAATAAGGCGCTCTACGACAATAATCAGGAGTTGAAGCAATTACGTTTTGACTCGCTAGGGTTAAAGAAAGGCCTATTGGTTGTCTTTTTCGGTATACAACTCATTTTACCATTTAGACATTATTTATATCCCGGAGAGCTTTTTTGGACAGAAGAGGGCTTTAGATTTTCATGGCGTGTTATGCTCATTGAGAAGGCAGGTTATGCCCAATTCAAGATTGTTAACAAGGAAAGCGGGAAACGTTTTTATGTCGACAATTCTGATTTTCTCTCTTCTTTTCAAGAGAAGCAAATGGCTTTTCAGCCAGACTTCATATTGGAATATGCTCATTACTTAAGAGATCATTTTACGAGTCAGGGTCATGAGCATGTGGGGGTATATGTGGACGCAGATGTGACTTTAAATGGACGCAGGAGTCAGCCATTTGTAGATAGCTCGATAGATTTAGCACAAGAAAAAGAATCATTCAAACACAAAACATGGATCCTTCCATTTAACGATGAGATCAAAGGTTTATAACATATTGTTGCTTTTGTGCTTGACAATGCCTTTGAACGCACAAATTGCCTTGAAGGGTAGTGTATTAGATGCCAAAAGCGCTAAAGGGCTTAATGGTGCTGAACTCTTTAATAAAGTGACAGGGGAGATTGCAATTGTCAATTCTAAAGGTCAGTACATGATAAGAGTTGACACTGCAGGTGTATATCCTTTGGTGGTTTTTGCCATGGGTTATCAAGTCCAAGAACGTGCTGTCTTGATCGATGGGAGGAGTACATTCGATTTTATGTTGGAAGAAATATCTAATGAATTGACCGCAGTTGAAGTGACTCAACAAAGAGAAGAGATCTTTAATGTAAGTAGACTAAGACCGGTCGAAGGGACGGCGATATATGCTGGTAAAAAGTCGGAAGTGATTTTAATGGATGGCCTTGTGGGGAATCTGGCATCTAACAATGCACGTCAGGTATATGCTCAAGTAGTGGGTTTGAATATATATGATTCTGAAGCTGCTGGCTTGCAATTAAGTATTGGAGGAAGAGGACTTGACCCGAACAGAACGGCTAATTTTAACACACGCCAAAATGGCTATGATATAAGTGCGGATGTATTGGGATATCCCGAGAGTTACTATACACCTCCAGCAGAGGCTTTAGAAGAAATTCAAGTGATAAGAGGAGCTGCTTCTCTCCAGTACGGAACGCAATTTGGGGGCTTGATCAATTTTAAAATGAAAACCCCTAATCCGAATAAGCCAATTGAATGGTTAACTAGACAGTCAGTTGGCTCTTTTGGGCTACTTACTTCTTTCAATAGTTTGGGAGGAACAAAAGGGAAATTTAGTTATTACACTTATTTCAACTATAAAAAAGGAGATGGATTCAGGCCTAATTCAGATTTCGAATCTAATAATTTCTTTGCCCATATTGGTTACGAGATCTCGGAGAGGACAAATCTAAGTTTTGAATATACTTACTTGAATTATCTTGCTCAGCAATCTGGAGGGCTGACCGATACCCAATTCAAGCTTGATCCTTCATATAGTAATAGAGATAGAAACTGGTTCGAAGTGAATTGGAATTTGTATTCCTTGAAATTAGAACATGAGGTTTCGTCTAGCACTGACTTTAGTTTGAATGTATTTGGTTTAAATGCCAGTCGAAATGCTGTTGGATTTAGAGGAGATGTTACCAATCCTAACTCAAATCCGATAACTGATATCGATGAACAGGCATCGGATGGGTCTTATGTCAGTCCGAGAGATCTCATAAGAGGTGATTTTAATAATTGGGGTGTAGAGTCCCGTCTTCTGACACGGTATAGTCTTGGTAAGCACCAATCAGTGTTTTTAATTGGTTCAAAATTTTATCAAGCAAATAACAAGTCTATGCAGGGGCCAGGAACGAACGGGGCAAATGCAAATTTTAGTTTGGCCGAAATGGCCTATCCTGATTATCCCAACCGTTCGAATTTTGATTTCCCAAATTTGAATGCTTCCTTTTTCGGAGAAAATATTTTCTATATAAACCAAAGAATATCTCTAACCCCAGGTTTTCGATTTGAGTATATCAAAACGGAAAGTGCTGGTACTTACAATAATGTGCTTTTTGATAATGCTGGAAACCCCATATTCAATGAAACTTTGGAGGATAATCGAACCTTCGAAAGATCATTTTTACTCCTTGGGCTGGGACTTAGCTATGATCATTCTGATGATATCGAAGTTTATGCGAATTTTTCTCAAAACTATCGCTCTGTAACATTTAGTGATATAAGGACAGTGAATCCAAGTTTTATTATTGATCCGAACATTAAGGATGAGGAGGGGTATACGGCTGATTTTGGACTTCGCGGCAAATGGAAGAATGTACTCTCTTATGACATCGGTGGATTTTCACTATTGTATGATGATCGTATAGGCATCGTATTAGACGACAGAGCGAATAGGGTACGTAAGAATATCGGTAAGGCTTTGATATTAGGGGCTGAAACCTTTATAGATTGGAATATTGCGAAGACTTTAAAGCTTAATTCAAAGGTAACTCAGCTTCACTGGTTTGTAAATGCGGCATTGACCACATCTGAATACATAGAGTCAGAAGAGAATAATGTGAAAGGCAGGAAGGTTGAGTTTATATCAAATATTAATTTGAAAACAGGTATCCGTTATGGATACAAAAATCTCATGGCGACTTGGCAATTCACCTATCTTTCAGAACAGTTTACCGATGCAGAGAATTCATCTATTCCAGCTGATGGTGATAATAGAAATGGACTCATAGGCGAAATACCAGCGTATAGTATTATGGACCTTTCTTTTGCTTATACATGGCGTAGATGGAAATTGGAGACAGGTGTGAACAATCTTTTGGATAACGCCTATTTTACCAGGAGGGCAACTGGTTATCCTGGCCCTGGTATTATCCCTTCTGACCCTAGGAGTTATTATTTTACTTTACAGTTTAGCTTTTAAAAAAAAGCCCGATCCGTTTTTAAAGCTTATTTCGCTGATATTTTATTCATTTTGAAATGACATGATAATTTCTTTGATCTGTTGTTTTGCAACATCGGAATCATAATCACCTAGGTTTGTTACTTTTTTACCTAAGGCAAACATCTTTTCAAATAGCACTTGGTCATCTACTTTGCTTTTGAAGGTTAAATCCTTTTTGCTTGCAAATATCTCGTCCCATACCACCCTTACATCTGCCCAGTATTGCTCGTTTTGTTTCCACCAATCTTGGGCAGCCTTGCACTTGTCATCCGATACTTTCATGTAGGTGTTGTATCCTTTTTCTTGAGCGATCAATTGGTCTCCTGACTCGAATCGTAAGACTTTCTCATTGTCTTGATCGTGTACCCAGCCAAAGCCTGTTAGCTCGTGGCGGTTAGTTCTTACCATTACATTGTAGTCGTCTCTTTTGGTGTATTCTCTACGTGGGAGTGGAGAGTCAGAAGTGGACTCCCAATAAGATCTATTGTCAGCATGGATCCAGGTAGCCGAACCTTCATAACGCAAGCCATCATCAACTTGATAAACCTTTTGGGTCCACTGGCCTTTTACCTCCTTGGCAGAGAGTTTGTTGTAGCGCCAAGTGTTGTCCTTATCATAAGTGTATAGGTCTGTGTTTTCGTAAAGCCAATCTTGTCTCCAGTGCTTAACGATCATTTCTTCGCCTACGATCAACAAATGTTGCATCGAAATTTTATTCTTCTCGTCTTCGACCAATTGTACCCATTCTAAGCCTTTAGAGGAGTAGTTGTCATAGAAGGTGTAGCGATCGTCTGTCGCAAATGTTTCTGCAAAGTTGAATTTAACTTCGTAGCAACCACACATGCTTTTGATCGCTTGCCGGTCTTGCTTTTTTTTGCTTTGTGCCATACCAATAAGACAAAGGCAAAGTAATGTTGTCGTGAAAATTGTTCTCATTTTATGATGGTTTTGAATTTGTGATCAGAAGTAAAAAAAGCCAGTTTTAGCCTTGGCCAGGCATAGCATAAAAGCAGTAGATTCCCCACCAGATATAACCCATGAGTGATGAGCTCGATGAGGTCTCCATCACCTAAGAATACTTCAAACAGAAAGATATTCAGGGTCAATGGAACCAACATGACAGCACCTAAAAGTGCAAAGACTTGGCTGAGTAATAGTAAGCCGCAAAGAATCTCAGCAATGCCTAGCATCGGCCAGAAATAGCCAGTCTGTTTCAGCCCGCCGATATAGGCTTTGATCTTCACAACGTTGGGTGGGAGCGGTTTCGAGATCGATTGCACCTGAGTCTCGGTTTTAGGTTTTCGCTCCTCCTGATTAAATTTTTGGCTGCCAGCATAAACAAAGAGTAGACCTAAACCCAATCGAATGCTGATGATCAACAGTTGGATGCTTTTTGTTTTCATTATTTAGAATGAATCTTAATAATGACAAAAGTATGGCAGTGCGCTGACTTCTGAAATCGCTATAACTAGGGAAAATGACTCACTACAATTAGTGATGCGATGAGGATAAATTTCGGTTAGAGGTTAACCCAGCCTTGTTTAACAGCGTAGATGATCAGTTCTGTCGGTGATTTTAGTCCCAACTTTTTAAGAATGTTCTTGCGGTGAGAATTAACAGTATGGATGCTCACATTGAGGCGATCGGCTATCACAGTAGAAGAATGGCCTTGTGTTACAAGTTGAATGATCTCCATTTCACGATCACTCAATTCTAGGGTGGC
>CBFHYE010000186.1:0-17095 GCA_965659985.1 Roseivirga sp.
GAGGAAGTAGAATTTGAAATTAAAGATTTAGATAGCCTCTGGCAGGTAAGTGCATCTTTTCAAAAAGGTGTCAATATTTATCAGTTTGAAAAGGAATATCCGAATGTGATGCGAAGTCAGCAGACTTGGTATGGATACAATATGGTATTAAAAGAGGTGAGTCGTTATAAATATTGGAGATGATCAAGATCGAATCATTACATATCTACCCCATAAAGTCACTTGCTGGTATTCACTTACAAGAATCAAGAGTAACACAACGCGGGTTAGCGTTTGACAGAAGGTGGATGCTGGTTGATGAAAAGAATCAATTCATCAGTCAAAGGGAAAAGCCTAGCTTGGCATTGCTCCAGCCCCAGATCAAAGGCAATCAAATGTTAATTCACGATCGAAAGGCTGAAAAAGAGGCTTTGGTTTTTGATCTGGAAGAACCGAATACAAAACCTGAGCAAGTCATCATTTGGGATGACACAGTTCTAGCCAAGCCCTTATCAGATGAAGTGAATCAATGGTTTTCAGAATATTTACAAACCAAGGTTCGCTTATTCCATATGCATGAAGAGGGTGTCAGACCGGCCGATCCACGCTATGCCATTACAGCAAATGATAAGGTGAGCTTTGCAGATGGCTACCCAATTCTAATGCTTAGCCAAGCTTCACTAGAATTATTGAATTCAAAGCTTGAAACTCCACTCTCAATCGATCGCTTTAGACCCAATATCTTTGTCAGCGGAACCAAAGCACATGAAGAAGACACGCTCAAAGAAATCAACATTAGGGATCAAAAGTTCTATGGTGTGAAACCCTGTGCTCGCTGTACCATAACTACTATTGATCAAGATTCTGCAAAGTTAGGTATTGAGCCTTTAAAAACACTCGCGACTTACCGAAAGACGGCCAATAAGATTCTCTTCGGTGAAAACTTCATTCCTCGAAAAGAAGGTGAATTAAAGATTGGTGATGTCATTGAAGTGCGGGAAAGGAAAGCATCAAAAATTTAGCTTAGAGCAACCCTGGTGAAAGACAGATGCCATGCTGAATGAATTATAAATTTTTGTAATGATCCAAGAATCAAAAATTCAAAATGAGGTTGATTAAACAGAAACAATTCTTCCAATGCCGAAGTAATTAAGCATGGAACATTAAACATTCAAGACTACCTTTGCCCAATGGCAGATCCATACATCAAAGCCTTACATATCATCTTTATTGTGACTTGGTTTGCCGGGCTCTTCTACATCGTGCGCCTCTTTATTTACCAAACCGAAGCCTTGGCAAAAGACGAACCTGAAAAAGGCATTTTATCTAATCAATTGGCGCTAATGGCCAAAAGGTTATGGACCATCATTACCTGGCCCTCTGCCATCATCACACTGATCTTAGGCACAACGATGATCATTCAATATCCAACAATGCTCAAACTGCCTTATATGCATATTAAGCTGAGCTTTGTATTGTTCCTCTATGTTTATCATTTCTATTGCCAGCGTATTTATTCACAATTGCAAAAAGGCATTGTCAAGTTTACCTCAACACAATTGCGCATTATCAATGAAGTTTCCACGCTCATACTTATCGCTGTTGTTTTCATTATTGTATTAAAAAACGAGTTAGATTGGATCAAAGGCACCCTAGGATTTGTTCTGGTAACAGTTGGCTTAATGATCGCCATCAAGATCTATAAGAAAGTAAGAGAAAAAAAACCCTGAAGTAATGGATAAGCGCCTGACAAACAAATTAACACCCTTTTCTCTGCTCACACTTTTACTCATAATTACCCTCCTATCAAGTTGTGGGGAATCAAGTAACCAAGAGCTACCTGTTTTAGGAAGAAAAGAGTACAAAGAAGTAAATGGGAAGATTGACACCATCTACCATACGATACCTGACTTCTCTTTTGTAGACCAAGACAGTATGATCGTCACCGAAGAAACGCTGGCCGGAAAGATCTATGTAGCCGATTTCTTCTTTGGCACTTGTCCTACCATTTGCCCAGTGATGAAGCAACAGATGTTGCGTGTTTATGATCAGTTCAAAGAGAATCCTCAGTTTGCGATTCTCTCACACACTATCGACCCTGAACATGACACAGTCGCTTATTTAAAGAATTACTCAATGAATATTGGGGTGCCTGATAATAAGACTTGGCATTTCTTAACAGGCAACAAAGATGAGATCTACAAGATCGGCAGTGAAGAAGGCTACATGGTTCCTGTTGGTGAAGACGGAGATGCACCTGGTGGTTTCATCCACAGTGGTGCTTTCTTATTGGTTGATAAAGACCGAAGGATAAGAGGTATTTATGATGGCACCAAATCTCTAGATGTGGATGAGTTGATGAACGACATCCCTAAACTCTTGGCTGAATATGAGTAAAGTAAAAGCCAATAGCCATAAGTTGAACGAGGCACGTTTGTACCCACTCAAACTCTTACTTATCCTCACGCTGACGCTATTCAGTTGTGGAGGCGAAAAGTCAGTCAACGAGCAAACCTTAGATCGGCTTACACAAAAAGAACTTCAGCTATACACCAATGGCAGGCAATTGTATACACAGTATTGCCAAAACTGTCACATGCCCGAAGGCAAAGGCTTAGGTCAATTGATCCCTCCTTTGGCTCAATCTGACTATTTATTGGATGATCTAAGTCGTGCAGCACGAATCATCAAATACGGTCAAAAAGGACCAATAGTGGTGGGTGGAAAGAATTATAATCAACCCATGCCGGCAAATCCAGACCTTACTAATCAAGAATTACAGATGCTATTGGCTTATGTTGGTAATGCATGGGGGAATACTTCTGAGATCATGGAAGTAGCTCAAATTCAAAAGGCTTTGCTCGCGGAGGAATAGAATAGCCTAACAGCTCTCTCCAAGATCAATACTATTCGACATCTTGCCCGAACTCGGGAAAACGAATGACTACAAATTTGATGAACGCGTAGTCAATTACTTTATCAAGACCATCGTAATTACGGATGTCGCAATCGTATTTAAAATAATCGGCATAAGCCACTTTACCTTTCTGGTTGTCGATCACGAACCAGTAAAACTCATTCAAGTTATCGCTCGATCGATCGAAACCGATCTGTCCATTGACAAACATCAATAAGCTGTAGCCACCAAGTTCCTGACTGTAGAGTCTGGGATCGAGTCGCCAACTACCATAGTCTATGCTACTGCTATTCTCTATTTTTTCAATCAGTTCTTGCTTGAAAACATTGTTACCCATTTTGTCTTTGATATCAGGTAATGAAAGGCTAATCTCACCTTCTGTCCAGCGCTCTTGCTCGAACTTATTCTCAATATAATTCTTGATCAAGCTTCCCTTTCTCTCAAGGTAGATCGCATCATCCTCAGATTTGATGTAGCTGGAAGTTAAATTTACCTGAGGAGTTAGTAACCAAAGTTTATGGTCTTGATCTAGATCTAAGCCCACCACTTGCACTGGATCTGGATCCACGACTGGAACTTGTTCTTCACATAATAGAATGGGTATTCTTTTCTCAAAAGGATTTGAGCGCAATGCTTTACTAAAGCCTGCACAACCTGCGGTAAGCAGGGCAACAGTACTGATAAGCAGAAGTAGTCTTAATTTCATGAGTAGAACTAAGACTTAATACTCGATTGACGAGATAATGTTTTATTTCAAAGCCTCTTTCGCTTCAGCAATAGAACCATTGATGGCTTCTTTAACCTGAGTCACCTTCTCGATCTCTGCAGTGAAGAATGCTTTTCTCTCTTCGATTTCTGATTCTTCTTTGACATGCGGAGCAGAACTTTTTGACCATTCTCTCATCCAAACCATCATCCCTTGTTGCGCCTCATCTAAATCTTGTGCTAACATTCTAAGGTCTTTTACCATAATAGAATCTGTTTCCCCTTCTGCTTTAGCCAAAATCTGACGTTTTAGGTTCATCAATTCGCCCATTTTGGGCATCACTTCGTCATGAACATTCAATACTTCATCTACTTTGGCTTGGGTATCAAATCCATTGCCACAAGAGGAAACAACTAATGCGATGATTAAAAAAGCAACTATCTTTTTCATAGACCTTCATTTGATTGTAAAGCTACAATAGGAAATAGAATTCAAAGTAATTTTAGTTACAAGAATTTCCTGCTCGGTGAAAAGGAGATGTAAAAAATAGAATATTTACCCCACCTTAAAGGGTGTCTAACTAAACATTTAACATTCAATAGGCCCCATCAGCCAGCCCCATATCTTCTCCATCAACCAATTGATACATCAGTTTATCTGGGTTTTTGGCATTCAACACCAAACGCCCTCGGATCTTCACGCGCTTGGTTTTGTATTTCATTCTTTCACCTTCCTTCATCGTGATCTCCATAACCGTTTCCGGCCCCCCACTTCCACAAAAAAAACATTCACTGATAGGTAAAGAAGAAAGAATTAACTGTTCAGGCTTGAACATGCCTTCGAAAGGAATAATGAAGCCCTCGACTTCAACCATTTGGCCCTCAACTTTTTGGACATCCTCGCTAAAGACGGGGACGTAAAGGTCTCCATATTCATCCTGCTGAATTTCGTACTTCACATCCGCCAAGGTCTTCCAAAGCTTTGCCCCTTCCATTTTGACCTCTTGCGCATGCACAAGTGTTGTACACAGAATGAACAATGATGCAAAAACTATCGACTTGAATACTTTAATCATCTGCTAATACTTTTGAAATGTCTGTTCTGTACGCATTAATCGCAGGGAGCATCGCGGCTATTAAGCCCACCCCTATTGCTATTAACAGTACATATAATTCTTGGTTCACAAAAATGAAGCCTGTAATCCCAATATCATCCGATTTTTCATAAAGGCCGGCTAGGCCTTCCATTAGTCCATGCCCCAACAAAAGCCCTACAACTCCTCCAATGACCGTAATAATAATACCCTCTAAGATCACATGAAAGAAGAGTTTGGATTGGGAAGCGCCTAAAGATCGCATGATAGCCAAGTCGTATTTACGATCTTTCAGTGCATTGTATAGCGATATAAAAATGCTCAAACCTGAAATAGCAATGATGATATAAGCGAAAGCCATGAGCATGTCCACCCCTATACCAAGTAATGAAAATAATCTTTGGGTCTCAAAAGCAGGGGAAGCCGCCTGCATATTGGTATTGCTATTGATCATTCGTGGCAATTGCACAGCACCCAATGGTGACCTAAACTGCAAAAGCATGGAGGTGATCTGATCATCTGTATCTCCTTCTGGCAAGCCCGTTTCATAAGCCGAGCCAAGTACCTTTTCATGCACATGTTCTTCTCCCATATCATGCTCATGAACTGCCCAAACACTTTCTACATTAGTCAATATGAGATTGTCGAGTGCCGAACCGCTAGGCTCTAGAACGCCCACAATCTCATAATTCTGCTCTTCATGTGGCATGTCCACTACTGACATACCATGCGAGCCATTGAATTTATCGCCTACTTTCAATTTGAGTTTAGATGCCACATTCGCACCGATCACACATTCCAAATTATATTTCCAAAGCTGGCCTTTTGCCACTTTAGCCTCATACAGTTTTACATAATCATGATTCGTTCCTGCAATACGAAATCCTTGGTAATTATCTCCGAGTGCTAAAGGAATGGCATTTTTGATCAGGCGATTTCTAGTTAAGGCTTTTGCCTCTGCCAGGTCTATATTCCCAGTTGGAAAGTCAATATGATAAACATTGGCCAATATCAATTGTAATGGGCTGCCTTTAGCACCAACCACCAGATCAACACCTCGCTTGTTCTTCGCTAGGTTCTCTTCAAGCTGTGTATTGAGGAGAATTAAAACCATGATGATGGCGATCCCCAAACTCATCAGCAAAATATTCAAAGCCGTATTGAGCGGTTTCGATTTGATATAGTTCCAACTTAATACAAAGAGATTCATTTGCTCGAAAGGTTAAGTTGGACATCAAATTCTTCTTTGACTCTTTGGTCATGGGTAGCGATAACCAAAGCGGCACTGTAGCGAGCAGCATTCGATTTAAGCATTTGGATCACGCGCACAGCATTTTCATCATCCAAACTTGCTGTAGGCTCATCAGCCAAGATCACACGAGGTCGGTTGATCAATGCACGAGCGATCGTTACTCTCTGCTGCTGACCCTGACTTAGTGATTTTACTTTTTCTTGTGCTTTGTCTGAAATATCAAGTTCCGCCAAAACTTCTTTAACTCGTCCCTTGTCTTGAGCTGTTCCAGAAAGGTATTGTGCCAATAGCAAGTTGTCTTGCACGGTAAGCGCTGAGATCAAATGTGGCTTTTGAAAAATGAGACCAATATTCTGTCCGCGGTACTTATCTCTTTGGGCTGAAGACAATTGATAAATATCTGATTGACCGATCACTACTTTACCTTCATTAGGGGCCAATAAGCCACCTAGAATATGCAGCATGGTGGTCTTTCCACTCCCAGAATTACCAAGGATCATCAAATGCTCATCATCCTTTACCTCAAGCTGAGGTATGGAAAGGATCTTATGATTCGTATAGCCAAAATGTAATCCTTCGATCTTTATCATCTTCAGGGGCTAAATAAGCGAAGTGATACCAATATTGAAAACCGCCTATGTATTGAATGGTTAACCTTCTTTAAACATCAGACGTAAAAGCAAGATGAATGATGCGATCAGGCATCTGTTTTTGCAAAAAATAATACCTTTACGGCTTATTCTGAACAGACCATGCTAGACTTTCTCAAGTTTAAAAAGAAGAACAAACCTGAATCGAAAAAGAAAAAGGGCTTCTTCAGAGAGCTTTTTGACGATATACTATTCGCACTAATCGCAGTGACCATCATCCGTGGGCTATTTATTGAAGCCTATGCAATACCTACAGGCTCCATGGAAAATTCGATGATGATCGGTGATCATTTGTTTGTCAGCAAGGTTCATTTTGGTCCACGTTCGCCTAGAACGTTGATCCAATTTCCGCTAGCCCATCAAGATTTCTGGGGAACCGGAATTCCTTCGTATTCAGATGTTATTCAATTACCCACCTTCCGCTTTCCGGGAATCAGAAAGCCAAAGGTTGGAGAACCTGTTGTTTTCAACTGGCCACCAGATTATAAGAATGGCTTTCCGATAGATATGAAGACCTTTTATGTAAAGCGTTGCCTGAGTACACCTGGAGACACCTTACAAATCATTAACAAGAAGACCTATGTCAATGGTCAGCTACTTGAAGATGCACCTGAAGCCTTAACAAGTTATTTCGTAGAAACGGATAGAGGGGTAAATCAAAGATTTATGCGAGAGATCGGTATCACCGATTATTATGACGAAAACCCTAATGATACTTATGCTACCAATGCCAATGCCGTTTACACCTACAAAGGCAAGGTGGGTTTTTATATGAACACTTCTGCTGATAAAGCACGTGAATTAGAAAAGTTAGCTTTCATTACCAGTGTCACAGAAGTATTCCACGAGCCAGGCGAACCTGATGACGTTTTGATGAATTCAGAATTAGGCTGGACAAGAGATAACTTTGGTCCCATTGTGATGCCCAAAGAAGGAATGACAATTGCTTTGACTCCTGAAAACGTAAAACTCTATGGCGAGGCCATAAAAGAGTATGACGGTAACGACAATGTAGAGATCAATGCAGGCACGATTACAATTGATGGAGAGGCGATCTCGGAATACACCTTTAAACAGGGCTATTACTTCATGATCGGTGATAATAGACACAATTCATTGGACTCAAGATCTTGGGGTTTTGTGCCTTATGATCACATTGTCGGTAAACCGCTCTTCATTTTCTGGTCAGTTGACCGAACAAATCCACAAGCAGGTTTCTTTGAAAGATTAAGATTCAATAGAATTTTAGATCTGATCAAATAATGAAAGTATTCTTTACTGCCACCATATTACTATTTGGGCTATTACAAGATGCCAATCCTTGGAAGACACTCTCAAAAGTGACCATCGAGAAACGCTTTGATGAGGTCATGAATTTTGAGGTGGACTATCCTACTTTTAGCGAAGAAGTAAAAGCATTGGATGGCAAAGAGATCACGCTCAAGGGTTGGATAATTCCATTAGATGAACTGAGGGGTGAAAATTATTTTGTGCTTTCCGCACTTCCTTTTGCCAATTGCTTTTTCTGTGGTGGAGCCGGTCCGGAGACTGTAATTGAAGTCTTCACCAACGAGGAATATGACTTTACTGAAGACCGTATCACAGTAACTGGCAAACTCAAACTGAATGCTGATGACCCTACTCAACTCATGTATGTAATGAGTAAAGCTGAGGTTGAGGATTGAGCTTTTGTTATCAGTTAATCGTTATCGGTATTGGTGGATAGGACTTACCTTTAGCATTTAAAAAGCCCTCTCACTACCACACAATTGATCTTTGCCGCGTCATTCCAAATTTTTTATTCGTAGCTTTTAGCCGAATAAAAATATTTGGAATCTTAATATCTGGTAATGAAGCGTATTTCGACTTTTCTTCTCGCTTGTCTAATTTCTTTATCACTTTCAGCTCAAAATCAACAAGATGCGCAAATGGTACGCGCCATCTTCGATGAAGCATTAGAACGCGGAGAAAGCTACGAGATGTTGCACTACCTGACCAAGAATATTGGTGGTCGACTGGCTGGCTCTCCGCAAGCAGCGGCAGCTGTTGAATGGACTCGTCAAAAAATGATGGCGCTTGGTTTTGACACGGTTTATCTACAGCCTGTGATGGTACCACATTGGGTAAGAGGAGAAAAAGAAGTTGGCAGAATTGTCAATTCGAAAAAAATAGGATCGATGGAAGTCAAGGTGACCTCACTCGGTAATGCTGTAGGTACAGGACCGGGTGGAACTGTAGCCGAAGTAGTTGAAGTCAAAGATTTTCAGGAATTAGCGGCCCTAGGAGAAGAGGGTGTCAAAGGAAAGATCGTTTTCTTCAACCGACCGATGGACCCGAAGCTCATCGATACCTTCGGAGCTTATGCAGGAGCCTCAAACCAGAGAGGTAGCGGGGCTTCTGAAGCCGCAAAATATGGAGCCATTGGAGTTGTTGTGCGCTCACTAAGTTCCTTTAAAGATGATGTACTCCATACAGGTAGCACGAACTACGCACTTAACATTCCAAAAATTCCTGCGGTAGCCATTACTACTAATGATGCTGATATGCTTAGCGAACTACTTGCTGATGACCCTGAACTTAAATTCTATTTTGAGACAAGTGCCCAAATGCTGCCTGATGTGCTCTCTTATAATGTCATCGGAGAGATCAAAGGTTCTGAGTTCCCCGAGGAGATCATTGCCGTGGGTGGCCACTTGGATAGCTGGGACCTGGCTGAAGGGGCACATGACGATGGTGCAGGCTGTATGCAGTCTATAGAAGTGCTGAGACTCTTCAAAGCCTTAGATCTTCGCCCAAAAAGAACATTGAGAGCTGTAATGTTCATGAATGAAGAAAATGGATTACGAGGTGGAAGAAAATATGCAGAGATCGCAGAAGAAAATGGTGAAAAACACATAGCCGCAATGGAATCAGACAGAGGTGGCTTTCTTCCCATTGGTTTTGGAGTAACAGGCACATCAGCGCAGCAAAACAAGATATTTGGTTGGAGGAGCCTATTTGAACCCTTTGGCATCTATCAGTTTAAGAGAGGTGGTGGCGGAGCTGATATCAGTCCTCTAAGAACACAAGATGTGCCTTTGATCGGATACATTCCTGATAGCCAGCGTTACTTCAAATATCATCACACCCCAATTGATAATTTCGAAGCAGTCAACCAACGCGAACTAGAAATGGGCGCTGCAGCCATGGCATCTATGATCTATTTAATTGACCAATACGGACTTTAATATCGAGAATAACAATGAAGAATTTTTTAACCTTTCTCTTCGGAATAGCCCTAATTTTCAGCTGTGACACGAAGTACCAACTAACGGAATTTGAATACCCAGATAAGATCGACACTAGTGATCATCCTATAGATCCTCAAATGAAAAAAGCCTACACCATTGATGGAGTCACTGCTGACAATCTGTTCAATGCTGCTCGGATGAATGACTTTAAAAAAATCGGTGATGATCACTTTGAAATACTGATCAATCCAGAGAATAACCCGATCAACATGAGCCCATGGTATGCCTTCCGTATATATGCTGATCAAGAAAAAAGCGTAAATGTGACTTTAAAATATGGGCAGGGCCGGCATCGCTATTGGCCTAAAGTGAGCATAGATGGTGAAAACTGGACCTTTATGGATAGTACAAAATTCCAAGCTGGAACCGACTCACTCACCTTCGCCATGCAATTAGAGATCTCACCAGACACCCTTTGGATTTCTGCACAAGAGATCATCGATTCTGAAGACATGAGAGCTTGGACAGAGTCATTAGATTCTGAATATGTCACACACTCCGTGATTGGGCAAACGCGACTAGGCCGTGATTTACTCCATGTAGATATTACCAAAGGCGAAAAAACAGACAAAGACTTTTTCATTGTGCTCAGTCGACAGCATCCTCCTGAGGTTACAGGTAACCTGGCCATGATGGCCTATGTCGAAGAGATCCTCAATGGTTCAGATTTATCCGAATCATTTTTAGATGAATATCGCGTGCTCATCTACCCTATGCTCAATCCAGATGGTGTTGACCTCGGGCACTGGCGGCACAATGAAGGAGGTATTGATCTCAATAGAGACTGGGCCTATTATCGTCAACCGGAAGTGCGACAGGTTTGCGAAGACATTATTGCTAAAGTGAATGAGACGGGAGAAGAGGTTGTCCTAGGTATGGACTTTCATTCTACATGGCAAGACATCTATTACATTTACGAAGATACTGTAGAATCAAGTATCCAAGGATATTCGAAAGAATGGATTGAAAATATCTTCGACAGACTCCCAGAAGACCAAGGCATTATCAGTCCCTTCGCGGTTACCTCTCCTGTTTCTAAGAACTGGTTCTATTCACAATTTAAAGCCGAGGGCATTACCTATGAAATTGGCGATGCCACACCACGCGATCTAATCAAAAAGAAGGGACAAGTGGGCGCACAAGAAATGATGAAGCTGCTTTTGGACAAGTATGATGATTAGTAAAACAGCATCTCACAGTATCCCACAAAACCTCTGCAATCCATTTGATTAAGTATAAAAAAAGGTACTGGTTAGAATAATAATATCTATCAATATGAGCATTACTTTTTCCACATCACGCTCTCGAAAACACTACTATGTATAAAAAGGTACTGAATATTACAACATATCTGAATTAGATTCGTTTGTGAGAAATAGGGTCTAGCACCCTTCGGTCATTACAAAACTCAAAAAATGAAAAACCTCAAAGAATTCTTTTGGTTCTGTGCCGGAACCACTCGCTCTCTACTTAAACGTTGCCCTACGGAATCCTCTAAATTCACTGGAATTGGTGCCGCTGTATTCTTCACTGGCGTACTCGCTGCACTCTCAGGTGGCTATGCCATTTACACTGTATTTGAAAATGTCTGGTGGGCCACCGCTTTCGCCTTGCTCTGGGGAGCTGTAATTTTCAATCTAGATCGATTCATTGTGTCCACTATGCGCAAGAAGGATGGACAAAAGTGGCTAGAGTTTCTTCAGGCTTCACCAAGGATCATTTTAGCGGTATTGCTCGCCATCGTTATTTCAAAACCGTTAGAGCTTCGTGTTTTCAAAAAAGAAATTGATCGCAAATTGGTGATCCTTGAGGAGCAGATCTATCAGAAAGAAATAGGCGAGATCGATCAGCGTTATCAGCAACTCGTGGCGAATGGCCAAAGAGAATTGGTCGCATGGCAAGGCGAAATATCAGCCATGGTAGCGCAGCGAAATACACTTTACGAGGAAGCACGGAAGGAAGCTGATGGAACCGGTGGTAGTATGCAGCGAAACGCAGGTCCTATCTATCAATTGAAGAAAGCCGATGCAGACCGAGCGCAAAAAGAACTAGATGATCTGAATGCACGACTGCTGCCTATGATCGCTTCACAACAAACGGAGTTAGATTCATTAAATCGAGCACAACAGTTAGAGATCACAGCCATCAAAAGAAACCCTTGGAATGGACTCGCTGCGCAGCTAGAAGCTTTGCGCGTCTTGTCGGCCGAGAATCGAGGCATCGCCATCGCAAATTTCTTTATTATCGCCCTCTTCATTATGCTAGAATGTGCCCCGATCATGGTCAAGCTCATCGCCCCTAGGGGACCTTATGATGAGCTATTGGAGATTCGAGAGCATTTCTACAAAAACCATAACCTAGAAAAGATCGCTGAAATGGACCATCAAACCTTTGAGAAGCTAAAACACTATACCGTCTAAGAAATAGGTCTTCATGTTTTCTATCCAATCGTAGACCAAAAAAGCCGCCTTGCTTTCGCTTGGCGGCTTCCCTTATTCATAACTTGACTACTGTTATTTTTTTCTTCTTAGGTAAATCTCTTCTTTCTCGTAAAGTCTTCCTTTTCTCCCTTTTTCGTAAGCGACTAACTTACCATCATCCATCATAAAGACATCAATGTCATCTATTTGAACGTGATCATTATCTTCTGATTCGATGATCAATTCACCAGCTCTATTGATATACCATTCGGCATATTCAACTTCTCTTTCTCCGAAAACATTTACTTCGATTCTAACATCTCCGTTCTCCCTGAATTCGAAGTCGATATCAATGCTTTCGACAATGTCTAAAGCGAAACCGGAAACACTTTTAGCGAATGATCGGGCCAACCAATTTTCTTCTTCCTCGAGTTCTCTCTCAAGATCCTCTCTGTCAATATCGATGACCAGTTCCCATTCTCCGATAAGATCTTTTTCTCTTACTTTCTTTTGTGCCATTACTGAGACTGTGACCGTCAGCATCAGACATAGTGTGATTAACTTTTTCATTTTGACCTTGGTTTGATTTGATTATGAGTTATGTAGTGAAGACTCTCTCAAGGTGAAAAAGTTACAATTGAATTCTGAATGGATGATTTGAATGACGAACGAGAGAATGCTTAGGATGAATATCCTGCTTGGTCTTTGAGTAGCAGACGGCTTTTTACAAAAACACCCTCACCAGCCGCCACGAGCTTATGCTCTTCATTAAAGATCTCTGACTTAGCTATCCACTCCGTTTCTCCAATTTCCACAAGCTCACCTTTAGCAATAAGTTCACCTCCGGTAACCGGTCTTTTAAAGTTGATCTGATAGCTTTTTGTGTAAAGAAAATATTCTTCTTCAGCCGAAGCAGCGGCAAAATAAGCAGCATCGTCCAGCAACTTGAAATAAATAGCACCGTGTAAACTCATCGCTGCATGGTAGAACTCATCGCGCATTTTCAAATGCAATTCGGCTCGTTTTTGACTAACACTCAGCGTAGCGCCTTTGATCAAATGCTGGTTGATCGGGGCCACATCAAACATGTGAACAAGCCTCCTAAAATGAGACTCATGCATAATCTGGAATTAGGTCAAATTGAATCAAATGATGCTTGAAATGCTTGCGGTGAAACAACAGCCATTCTGCTGGATTCATGGGTCCACCATAGGGATGAACAGCAAGAAACTCAGGGTTTTGCTCTCTGAATTCATCAAACTTGATCACCTCCTCTTTGAGCTTTTTAATAGCATGAGCTAAAGAATCGAAGCGCAGGGCTTGCAATTCATTTTTGCCTGTTGGAGAAAGAACACTCCTCCGCATTGGTGAATCCTTCATGAGATAGATCTTGTTCCTTTCCATTTCTTCTGGCTTCACCACAGCAGGAATCTTAATTCGTCCAATGGACATCTTATAGGTGACAATCAGGTGTTCCACCATATGCTGAGGAGTCATCAAACCCCACTGTGGAGTAATATCAGCCTGTAATTGATCTAATGCTTTCGGTACATCGACTTTGAAAAAGGATTCCGCGGATTGAAGTTCTTCTTGCATATGGAAAGATATAAAAACTACACTAGCAGCCCCAATACTGAGCGTTTTCATTGAAAGCACTTCGAATACAAACAAAAAATCCGACACTCTTTCAAGCTGCCGGATTCAGTTTTTATTCAATTAACTAAAAAAGGCAATCACCTATTCTCCTAAGAACGGATATCTATAATCAGTAGGTGGCACGAACGTTTCTTTGATCAAACGTGGAGAAACCCAACGTAATAAGTTGATCATTGAACCTGCTTTATCATTTGTACCTGAACCTCTCGCTCCACCAAATGGCTGTTGGCCTACAACTGCACCTGTTGGTTTATCATTTACGTAGAAATTACCCGCTGATTGCTCCAGTGCTTTGATCCCTACTTCAAGTGCATAACGATCTTGAGAGAACAATGCCCCCGTTAAAGCGTATGGAGAAGTTTCATCAACCAATTTCAATGTCGCTTCATAATCCTTTGGTTCATAGACATAGATTGTCATTACCGGACCAAAGATCTCTTCACACATTGTTGTGTATTTAGGATCAGTGGTCAGTAAAACGGTTGGCTCAACGAAGTAGCCTTTTGTTTTGTCATAGCCACCACCAGCAATTATTTCCACATCATTGCTAGCCTTTGCATCGTCAATATACTTGGCGATCTTATCAAATGATTTCTCATCGATAACCGCAGTAATGAAGTTTGAGAAGTCTTCAGTACCACCCATTTTGAAGGTCTTTAGATCTTCAATTACATAGTCTCTCACCTCTTCCCACATATTTGATGGGATATAAGCCCGTGAAGCAGCAGAACACTTTTGACCTTGGAATTCAAAAGCCCCTCTCGTGATGGCTGTTGCCACCGCTTTAGGGTTTGAAGACTCATGCACCATAATGAAGTCTTTCCCCCCTGTTTCGCCTACAATTCTTGGATAAGATTTGTATTTATAAATGTTATTTCCAATAGTTTTCCAGATATGCTGGAAAACACCTGTTGATCCGGTAAAGTGAATACCTCCAAAGTCTTCGTGTGAGAATATTACATCTCCGGCCGTAGGGCCATCTACAAACACCAAGTTGATCACTCCATCAGGCACACCCGCTTCTCTAAAGACTTCCATTAATACATTAGCAGAATAGATCTGTGTATTTGATGGCTTCCAAACGATGGTGTTTCCCATCATAGCTGGTGCTGAAGGTAAATTACCTGCGATTGCCGTAAAGTTGAATGGTGTCAAAGCAAAAATGAACCCTTCCAAAGGTCTTTGCTCTACTCTATTCCAAACTCCCGGTGAAGATTCTGGCTGTTGTCTGTAGATCTCAGTCATGTACTCTACGTTGAAACGTAGAAAATCAATGATCTCGCAGGCAGAATCAATTTCTGCTTGGTATGCATTTTTAGACTGCCCCAACATGGTTGCCGCATTCAGCTTGTCTCTGAAAGGGCCAGCAATCAAATCTGCTGCTTTTAAGAAGATAGCAGCTCTGTTTTCCCAACTTGTACTCGCCCAAGCAGCCTTTGCTGACATAGCAGCATCAATAGCATCTTTTACATGAGAAGCATCCCCTTGAGAATAATGCCCTAATATATGTTGATGATCATGTGGAGGAGACATTGTCGCCTTTTTGTCGGTTCTTACCTCTTTTCCACCAATGAACATTGGAACATCTACTTGTTGAGAACGTAATTCTGCAAGTTTTGCCTGCAAGCTTTCACGTTCTGGAGTACCCGGAGCATAAGAATTGATTGGTTCATTCTCAGCGATAGGTACATTAAAGAATCCTGTTGCCATAGTTTACTTTTTATAATTTCACATCCTTAGCGGCAAATATAAGCATCGCTTTCGGAAGCCAAAAAACCACTAATTATAGAATGGTTTTTAGCTCAAGAAGGTTCTCTATTTCGTGCTGAACTGTAATAGAAGTTGCAAAGCGTGTTGGATTGAACCAGACATGGTCCATCCCTACAGATTGAGCACCTTTAATGTCTGAATTTAGGTTATCACCGATCATGATTGATTCTTTCAATGAAGCTCCAGCCCTTTCCATGGCCAAATGAAAAATATCGGGACTTGGTTTACGCTGGTTAGCCGTTTCGGAGGTCACCACCACATCGAAATGATGATGCAAGCCGCAGGACTTTAATTTCGTCTCCTGAATACCGTTGAAACCGTTCGTTATGATATGTAACTTATATCGTTCGCTCAGATAATCTAAAATATCATGGGCATGAGGAAATGTATTGGGCTTTGTGGGACAAAGAGAAACGTACCTATCTTCTAGATCAGAAGGTACCTGGCTGCTTTCAAATCCCATTCGCTTAAAGATCATAGGAAACCTTCTGATTCTGATGTCCTTTCTTTGAATTTGATGTCCGTTATAAAGGTCCCACAGCTCATAATTCACCTCAAAAAAAGCCTTGATCAAGCTCTCAATCTGGAAACCCTTTAGTGTGTCTAATTCATAATGCAGACTCAGCTCTCGCAAGGAAGCAGAGGCGTTGGCATCATAATCCCAAAGGGTATGATCAAGGTCGAAAAAGATATGTTTATACTTCACTAGGTAGGAACTGATTATTGAACGGCATGTTTAAGCTAAATATCCTCTTCCTTGAACTCTGTTCTTCGCTAACTCCCGATTGGAAGCCAAGATCTCATAAACCTCTTGATCTTTTAATAAAGCCGCATCCTTATTCAAAAAGCTAAAAAGCTGAGTTAACACATCCTCCACTTCCTCTCGAATGGAATAAAAAACCCATTGATCAACCTTACGTGCATTAATGATATTCGAATTCTTCAAATATGTAATATGACGGGACGTTTTGGTTTGGGTATAATCTAGAATATGTTCCAGATCAGAGATCGTCATTTCCCCATTTCGATAAAGAAGATGAAGAATTCTAACCCTTGCTTCTTCCGACATGGATTTAAAGATCTGTGTGCCGTAATTCAGACTAAAATTCTTGAGTCGCATGAGGTTAATTATTGTTAAGCATAGAAGATAATCTGGGCTCTATAATGACTTCCGCTGCTTTGGTGTTATTTTTGTGCCCATAGCGAAAATAGGCGAATTAAATCTAAATGCTTAGTTTTTCGTTTAATTAAGGTCGTGGAAGTAAAGCAGTTCAAATATCTGATCATTATAAGCTTTGTGCTGGTGGCGATGGGTTTCAGCCCTGACCTCAAAGCGCAAGACAGAGAGAACCTACCCATTGT
>CBFHYE010000187.1:0-11719 GCA_965659985.1 Roseivirga sp.
GAAGGAAGCGTGTCCATGCAGTATTAAAGAGCTATAGCGATGGTATTATTGCCACTCAAGAGGTTCTGCCTTTACAGATCAAAGATATTTTGAAAGCTGTCCCTAGATTGGACGTGGTTTACAGAAGCCGAACGAAAGCACAGGATGACGGACCTGCTAATGCGATATTTTATGATAAAAAACGCTGGAAAGTAGTTGACCATGAGACTTTTTGGTTTTCAGATACACCTGATGTCCCTGCATCCAAGACATGGGGTAATAGCCTACCCAGAACTGGTAACCTGACCATTTTTGAGGACTTAGAAAGTGGACGTCAGATCAAGATCATGAATGTACACTTAGACCATCGATCTGAAAACAGCCGTGAAAAGACTATTGAATTGATCTTACGAAAACTCATTGCCGAAGCCGATCCTATGCCCATCTTCGTTGTCGGAGATTTTAATGTTAGGCCCACCAATCCTATTATTAAAAGAATGGAAAGTTCTTTACCGATACATTTGAAGGTGACATTCTTGCCGCTTGTACTTACCATGATTATCATGGAGGAAGCCATTGCCCGAGATATGATTATATCTTTTATCTAGACGACCATGGGGTAGTGAAAAATCAATACAAAATAGATAAGTGGAATTCTCAAGGTAACTATCCGCAGGAGCACTATCCAGTACTTGCTACTTTTCGCTTTGGAGAGGCTAACTGATCTTTTTCTTTTTTCGATTGGTGATAAAAACACCCACTAGAATTGTGGCAATGCCAACCAATTGACCATTATTCAAAGTTTCTCCATCCCATATCCCCCAAGCAAGAGCCACAATAGGAATCAAATACGTAACCGTACTTGTAAAAATTGGCGTGGTGATCTGTACCAATTTATTAAAGATGATCAATGCCAAAGCGGTACCCATTACCCCCAAAAGGGCAACGTATCCAAAAGCTAAAAGTGCCCCATCAACCGTTACTAGTTTTTGCTCAAAATCAGTTGCTGCTAACAAATAAATTCCGGCAAAGGGCCCAACCAACAAAATACTGACACTGGTGATGACCACAGGATTTAGGTCAGCCAAATAGTTCTTGATCACATTTAAGTTTGTGCCATAACAGACCGTGGCCAAGACGATAAAAAACGCATAGAAATTAATGGTTCCCAGGCCACCTTCACTACCAGCCAAGAGTAAAGCAGTCGTTCCAATAAAGGCTAAACCAATCCCTACATAATTGGCTTTTGTGAATTTTTGATTAAAGAATATACCGCCAATGATCAAGGTGAAAATTGGCGTTAAGGCATTGAGAACACCTGTAATGCCACTATCTAAATTGGTTTGACCCCAGGCAAATAGAAATGCAGGAATAAATGTACCCACCAACCCAATCAAGAATAATAACTTGATATGATGAGCGCTCAATTTTCTGATCTTTGGAATACTCACAGGGACCAAGAATAAGCATGCCGCCAGAATCCGAATGGCGCCAACTTCACCAGGTGAGAAAATGGCAAGACCACGTTTGATCAGAATAAAACTACTGCCCCAAACAAGTGCAAGAATAACGAGAATACTCCAGGCAATAGCATTTGTGTTTTTCATCATTTTTAGAAAAGCCCAAAGGTAGAGTTTTTCGCCAATTATCTAGGCGATCAGGCCATCTCGAAAGCATCGGCAAAAGTCTCACCGATCTCATCTAATAATTGAAACAGGAATTGAGGATCTTCGGATTGCACCAATTGCATTCTGAACGGTTTGAAATCACGAATACCTCTGAAATAATTGGTGTAGTGCCTGCGCATTTCGTAGATACCTTGTCGCTCACCTTTCCATTCTAATGAAAACTCTAAATGACGCTTGGCTACATCTACCCTTTCATCCATCGAAGGACCAGGCAAAATCTCACCTGTTTTCATATAATGCTTGATCTCATTAAAGATCCAAGGGTAACCTATAGCAGCTCTTCCGATCATAATGCCATCAATACCATAGGTGTTTTTGTACTCCAATGCTTTCTCTGGCGTATCTATATCTCCGTTCCCGAAAATTGGGATATGAATATCTGGATGGTTTTTCACCTCAGCGATCTTGGTCCAGTCGGCAACCCCTTTGTACATCTGCTGCCGTGTACGACCGTGAATTGTGAGCGCTTGAATGCCCACGTCTTGTAAGCGCTTGGCTACCTCAACGATTCTAATTGTACTATCGTCCCAGCCAAGTCGCGTTTTAACCGTCACAGGAAGACTGACCTGTTTAACGATCTCAGCTGTCATCTCTTGCATTTTTGGAATGTCAAGCAATATGCCAGCACCAGCTCCCTTACAAGCTACTTTCTTTACCGGGCAGCCATAATTGATGTCAATGATTTCAGGTTGAGCTTCTTCCGCAATAGTAGCCGCTTGACGCATTGATTCTATCTTATCTCCAAAGATTTGAATCCCAATTGGGCGTTCATAATCGTAAATATCTAGTTTCTGAACACTTTTCGCTGCGTTACGAATCAAGCCTTCAGAAGAAATGAATTCTGTGTACATGAGATCCGCACCATTCTCTTTGCAAACTGCTCTGAATGGTGGGTCACTGACATCCTCCATTGGCGCCAATAAAAGCGGAAAATCCGCAACTTCTATGTTTCCGATCTTTACCAAACCCTTCTCGAAATTTCGCGTAAATTTACGCCATTATGTTGAGAATCGATAACGGGATAGATTTAACTGGGGGAAGGTCAAACAGAAGTACTTTTTGGGTCATATTCGGGTTTGTCTTAGTGGGCTTATTTGTTGGTCAATTGATTGCGGGAGCCATCACCTTTATTATGGCCATGATCAATGGGCTAGACATGGAAACTTTTGGTAGTGATCCAAACGCACTTTATGACTACCTCAGCCTAGGTGAAGTACTTTCTGGGCAAATGTTTTACACGATATTTTTCACCTTAGTTACACCTTGGTTCTATCTGAAAGTTATTGCTAAAAAGAACGTCAGCGATCTCTCCCCACAAAAAGAAATAAACTTACCATTAGCAGTACTGGCCTTTGCGGGAACTTTCGCTTTTATGCTGGTCAATTCCTACATCGTAGAATGGAACCAGTCTTGGTCCTTTCCTGAGTTTTTAAGTGGTTTTGAAGATTGGGCAAGAGCATTAGAGGATGACTTGGCAGCTACAACCGAGAAATTCACCGATTTTCAAAATTTTGGGCAATTCGCTTTGGGAATGTTAGTGATCTCGATACTTCCAGGCATCGGAGAAGAGCTCTTATTTAGAGGCGTTGTACAAAATAGTTTACATCGCTGGACAAAAAATCCTCATGTCGCGATATGGATCGCAGCATTCTTGTTCAGCTTTATCCATTTTCAATTCTTTGGTTTGGTACCACGCATGGTATTAGGTGCAATTTTTGGCTATCTCTATGTTTGGTCTGGAAACCTATGGTATCCAATTATAGCACATATGACCAATAATGGAATTAGTGTACTCGTGGTCTACTTGGTTAACATAGGAATGATCGATATGGATATTGACGAAACAGAATCTATACCGATGTATGTTACGCTAATCGGATTAGTGCTATTTTTAGCACTCATGTTCCTCTTTAAAAAACAGACCAGTCAAAAAAACCTTCATCTTGAGTAATTGGCAAACCGTTTTTAGCTCTCCAAATCTTCATCGTGCAGAAATGGTAAAAGACATACTTGCTAATGAGCAGATACAAGCCATGGTCGTAAACCTCAAGGATAGTGCATATCAACTCGGAAGACTCGAAGTTCGTGTTTCTCCTGATTCGGTCATGAAAGCGATTAAAATCATCAAAGAAGACATAAAATTTGACAATGAATAATCTGTTGGCAAGAGTGATCACAGCAATAATAGGAGTAGCAATTCTCATTGGTGCCATCTTTTACAGCCAATGGGCATACATGATCGTTTTTTTACTTATCTGTCTTTTATCAGTTAATGAATTTTATCAATTAGGTAAAAAGTCAGGCAAAAACCCCTTTATGATCTGGGGGCTTTTGGCAAGTGCTTTTTTGTTCTGTTTAACTTTTCTCATGGGCACAGATGCCTATCAGTTAGTTCATTTTCTCGCATTTTTAGCCTTTCTCAGCTCAATTTTTGGAATTGCCATTTTCAGAAAGAACAAAGAAGACCTCGTATCGAGTATCTCATACAGCGTGATGGGTGTCATCTATATTGCACTTCCCCTATCCCTCTTAAATCTTTTGGCCTTCCCCGATGGGAGCTATCATTTTGAATTGATCATCGGATTGCTCTTTTGTCAGTGGGCCAATGACACGGGAGGCTATTTTGTCGGTAGGGCAATTGGTAAGACAAAATTGTATGAAAGCGTTTCACCAAAAAAAACTGTTGAAGGCGCAATTGGAGGTTTATTGTTAGCACTCATCATTGGTGCTGCACTCTCCTATATTTTCCCTAAAGAAACACTAATTGAATGGTTAGGCCTCGCTGCAATTGTTGCAGTCTTTGGCAGTATTGGAGACTTGGCAGAATCTTTGATCAAAAGAAATTTAGCCATCAAAGACTCTGGAAAGAGCTTACCAGGGCATGGCGGTTTCCTAGATCGTTTTGATGGATTATTCCTTGCTTTACCGTTCGCAACACTTTACATTCATCTAATAATTTGACCATAATTAGGAGCTATTATTTGACCGATATCGCTCAAATTTTGCTTAATTTTGGCCTAATCTTAAAAACAAAGAATTCCCTATGGGTTACATTGAACCGGCTCCTATAACGGACAAGGCAAATCCGTTCGAGTCAATGATGTCCAGATTCAATATCGCCACTGAGGCATTAGGTCTGGATGAACAAGTGTATAACGTTCTTAAATCACCATCCAAACAAGTTTCTGTTTCGCTTCCCGTCACTATGGACGATGGCTCTATCAAAGTTTTTGAAGGCCACCGCGTGATCCATTCCAATATTTTGGGCCCATCGAAAGGTGGTGTTAGATATGCAATGGACGTAAACATTGACGAAGTGAAAGCTTTAGCGGCTTGGATGACATGGAAATGTGCGGTTGTAGATATTCCCTATGGCGGTGCAAAAGGGGGCATCCGCTGCAACCCAAGAGAAATGTCTGCAGGTGAAATGGAACGTTTGACAAGGGCATACACCAACTCAATGTTGGGTGTATTTGGTCCTGACCGAGATATTCCGGCTCCTGATATGGGTACCGGACCAAGAGAAATGGCCTGGATGATGGATGAGTACTCTAGATCTGAAGGAACAACCGTTAACGCTGTTGTTACCGGAAAGCCATTAGTACTTGGAGGTTCTTTAGGTCGTGTTGAAGCTACTGGCCGTGGGGTTATGGTTTCTGCCTTAGCGGCAATGGAAAAACTAAAGATCAATCCTTACCATGCCACCGTAGCCGTACAAGGCTTTGGTAATGTAGGTTCTTATGCTGCATTATTGCTTGCTGAAAGGGGCTGTACTGTGGTTTCTGTCAGTGATATTAGTGGCGCCTATTACAACGAAAACGGGATTGATATTTCAAAAGCGATCGGATACCGCAATAATAATAATGGAACACTAGAAGGGTTTGACGGGGCTACCGTAATGGATGACCCTAATGACTTGCTTACTCTTGAAGTAGATGTGCTTGTACCCGCTGCGATTGAGGATGTGATCCATAAAGGCAATGTGGAAGATGTAAAAGCAAAACTGATCGTAGAAGGGGCAAATGGTCCAACCTCGGCTGAAGCAGATGCGATCATCAATGAAAAAGGAATCATGGTTGCTCCAGACATCTTGGCAAATGCCGGTGGAGTTACGGTTTCTTACTTTGAGTGGGTACAAAACAGACTTGGCTATAAGTGGACTCGAGAGCGTGTCAATCGTAGATCTGATAGGATCATGAAAGATGCCTTCGATAAAGTATATAGCGCTTCTCAAAAGTATAAGGTACCTATGAGAATTGCGGCATACATTGTTGCGATTGACAAGGTGTCTGAGACTTATAAATATAGAGGAGGATTTTAATCAAAACCTCATGATCAAAATACACAAAGAAGGAAGAGCATTCTTAATGGTGCTCTTCCTTATCTTTTTAGCAGTAAATACCTCATTGTACTTCCTCGATGTCGAACAATTATGGTTTGCTCTTTCCCTTGCCGGCACTTCTTTTATTTTCCTCTTCTTTCTACAGTTCTTTAGGAATCCAAAGCGAACGATAGAAGTCAATGATAAACAGATCATTGCACCGGCAGACGGCACTGTTGTAGTGATTGAAAAGACGACAGAAAACGAATATTTTAAAGGCGCAGAGCGGATGCAAGTGTCAATTTTCATGTCACCTTTGAATGTACATGTCAATCGAAACCCGGTAACTGGCTTGGTTAAATATTTCAAGTATCACCCAGGGAAATACTTAGTGGCTTGGCACCCAAAATCAAGCACAGAAAACGAACGGACAACAGTCGTCTATGAGCTCCATAAAGGTGTTGAGGTCTTAACCAGACAAATTGCTGGCGCTGCTGCTAGACGCATCAAATGGTATGTCGAAGAAGGACAAAGTGTAATACAAGGCCGTGAATTTGGCTTTATCAAATTTGGCTCAAGGGTAGATCTATTTTTACCCTTAGATGCTGAGATCAAAGTTGCAAAAGGAGAAAAGACCAAGGGAGGTAAAACGGTGATCGCTGAGATCGCCTAAAGAGAGAAAGTTTACAACAATCCCTGAATAACTTCCATAAGTTGAGAAAGGTACTTCTCATCAACCTTATCAAAATCGTTAAGCTGATCTGAATCGACATCTAATACTAAAGCCACTTCATTATTTTTAAATGCAGGCAGTACGATCTCTGATTTGGAGTCTGAGCTACAGGCAATATGTCCAGGAAAGGCATCAACATCAGGCACTATGATTGTCTTCCCTTCAGCCCAAGTGGTACCACATACGCCTTTACCTTTAGCTATTCTCGTACAGGCAATAGGCCCCTGAAATGGACCTAAGATCATTTCTTCTCCTTTGACCAAATAGAAGCCTACCCAAAAGAAATCCATTCCATATTTGAGCGCAGCGGCAATGTTGGCCAAGTTGGCGGTGAGGTCTGTTTCACCTGTAACTAATGCTTCGATCTGTGGAATCAAAGATCGGTATTTCCCTTCCTTCGTTCCTGTATTTTCTATGATCAGTTCTTCTGCCATGGTCATTCTATTGGAATGCAAAGTTAACGCCTTTGATGTATTTGGAGTTCCTCCTTTCGTTATTATCTAGAGCGATGTGGAGAGATCGGTAGTTGGCTCGACATTAAATAAGACGTATAATCAACTATTTCTTAATTAAAAATCTTAAGTCATCGCCATTTATATCTTGTCGATCAATTTCTTCACCGATCACCTTTGGCGCAGCAATTCCTTCACCAAATTCAGTTTTAGAAGTAAAGATTCTTGCTTCATCCCAAAGCCCCGCTTCGATAAATGCTTTGAGGATTCCTGAACCCCCTTCGACAATCAAGGATTGAATTTTACGCTGATGTAAATCGGTTAAAAGATCATTTAAAAATTGCTTTTTATGAAGTTGAATGAATTCCAACATTTGTCCTTTCTCTGACTTCTTCAGATTATAGATCAATGTGGATTGACTTCCATCGAATAGATTCAAATCATGAGCAACAGAAAGGTTTCGATCAATAAGGATACGAGTGGGATCCTTCCCCTCTACCCCTCTTACATTCAATCTTGGGTTGTCATACTTAGCCGTATTTGGGCCAACCAAGATCGCATCTTCATCTGCCCGCCATTGATGCACCATTTGTCTTGATTGCTCATTACTGATCCATTTTGAATCATAATTGGAACGCGCGACAAAGCCATCGGTTGTTTGTGCCCATTTCAAAATAATGTAAGGCCGCTGTTTCTCCATCGCTGCGAAAAACCTCACATTGAGCGCACGACAAGAGTCCTCCAATACACCTGCTTCTACTTCTATTCCAGCTTTCTTGAGTTTCTCAATGCCTTTTCCACCTACTAGAGGATTTGAATCTACAGCACCGACCACCACACGCTTTACGTGATGCTTGGCGAGTAAGTCAGCGCAAGGTGGCGTTCGACCATAATGCGCACAAGGTTCGAGGGTGACATAGACCGTGGCTTCGGTTAAAAGCGATTGATCTTCTACTCTATTCAATGCATTGACTTCAGCATGAGCCTCACCATATCTTTGATGCCAACCTTCGCCAATGATTTGCCCATTATGCACGATCACACAACCGACCATAGGATTTGGACTTACTTGCCCACGACCTAAAGCGGCTAATTCAAGGGCTCTTTGCATGAAGCCTTCATCCGATATTTGCTTACTTTGTGACATGTCTGAGATCAGGGCTAAAGATTTGATGGGCCAAGTTATCAATGAATTGGCAAACTTGTATAATGAAGGGGAAGCAAAGGCCATCGCCTTGCGATATTTGCATGACCGTTTTCACGCTGACCGAATGAAAGTGGCGCTGAACACACCCATTCATACAGATCATCGGCTCTTAAAACACGACCTTGAATTATTAAAACTGGGTACTCCGCTACAACATGTAGTCGGTTTTTCAGAATTCTATGGGCACCGCTTCAAGTGCAATCCCAATGCCCTGATTCCAAGACCTGAGACAGAGGAATTGGTTGATTGGATTGTTAGTGAATTAGTTAATCAGAAATCAGAAATTGAAAATCAGGAGAAAGCAATAGAAGGTCATCCTGAACTTGTTTCAGGAGCTGCAGTCCTTGACATTGGCACCGGAACGGGTTGCATTCCCATCAGTCTTTCTTTGGCTTTTCCAAAGTCAAAAGTTACGGGCTATGACATCTCCAAAGAGGCCATTAGTTTGGCGAGGCAAAACAATGATATATTAAAAGCTACTGTGGAATTTCAACAGCATGATATTTTAGCCGAAGAAATTCCTGAAAACACCTTTGACATCATTGTTAGCAACCCTCCTTACATCCCTTGGCAAGAAAAAGCCGAAATGCACACCAATGTTGTGGCCCATGACCCTGAATTGGCCTTGTTCGTTCCGGATGAAGACCCACTACTTTTTTACAGAGTGATTGCTGAAAAAGCTCAGCTGGGGTTAAAGAAAGAAGGGCTTCTGTTCTTCGAAATACATGAAAGCTATGGTGTTGAGGTGATGAAATTATTGGGTGAAATGCGCTACAGTACTTTAGAACTTCGTCAAGACATTAACGGAAAAGACCGCATGGTCAAAGCACAAAAGGCATGAAAGACCTCATCTTATTACATGGTGCACTTGGAAGCATCTCTTCGCTTTTAAAAATCAAAGAAGACTTGTCCAAGTCCTTTAACTGCCACGATTTCAATTTCAGTGGGCATGGTTCAACATCATTTAATGCAAACGGATTTGGGATCGAGTACTTTGCTGAAGAGTTGGAGGTGTTTATACAAGATAAAGACCTGACCGAACCTCATGTATTTGGCTATAGCATGGGTGGTTATGTCGCCCTTTACCTAGCGTTTCAAAAGCCTGATTTATTGGGTAAGATCATCACTTTAGGAACCAAATTTAGCTGGTCTCCTGAGGCTGCTGACGAAGAAGTCAAAAAACTCAATCCTGAATTGATCTTAAAGAAAGTACCCAAATTCGCTGCTCACCTTGAAAAGCAGCATGGTGGGCAGTGGCAAGATTTGGTTTGGCAAACAGCTGGCATGATGATAGAATTAGGGGAGGATCCCTTGATTACTGTTGAGTCCCTCAATACAATTGAAAACGAAGTATTGGTTCTAAGGGGATCTAAAGATGCCATGGTCAACGATGTAGAAAGTAAGTGGGCCGTTGCACACTTACCCAATGGACGCTTTGAATCATTAAAAAACCAGCCACATCCTATTGAAAAGGTTGAAAAAGAACTTTTGCTTCAAAAAATTCAGAATTACCTGTAAACATCCGTCTCCACTTGCTCAGTTACCCAAAAGGGCTTTTGATTGGTTTCGATGACCACCTTGCCCGAAGTTTCAGCAACCAATTCATCAGGTTCTACAAAGGGCTCATCTTGCTTCTCAATATAAAAGCCTGAGGTTTTGATAAATGTATTTTCTGCCACGGGATGCACACCAATGATATGCCCACTATTGACCCACTTCTTGAAATAACCATTATAAGTGTAAAGCCACTTCTGATTATTATAAAATAGCACGACATCCATTTCTCTTGCCAGTTCTCGGATCTGATCGAGTACTTGCGTTTGAAAAATATCAGCCATCACATTGACAGCCTTTCTGCCCATATCTAATAAAAAAACGAAACCTGCATTTAAGAGGTCTTTGGTCTCGAAAGCATAAAGATCGATGGGCTGTTGGTCCTTTAATCTTGGCTTTAATGATTCGATCTGTGAAGTATGCGCAAGCACCACATCCACTTTTATACCCCAATGCAATACTTCGTCTAAGGCATTGGCGGTCACTACAACAGTTGGAGACCATTCCAATAGGTGTTCAACAAACTCGAGTTGTAAAGCAAAGGGATCATCTATGAGCAGCGCAGGTTCTTGCTCATCCCTTACGACATGATGTGAAGACATTAGGCGACTACCTTTGATCTTTGTGGTACACTAATTTGATCGCTACCGGCAATTTCACTCCAAACTAAGGCTGAGGCGCCTAATACAGCAGCATTCTTATCCATGAGCTCAGATAGCCTGATCTTGATCTTGCCTTTATATCCAGGATATAAATATTCTTCAAAGGCCTTTTTTGTGGCATCTACCAATATATCTCCTGCTTTGGCCAAACCACCAAATAAGAAGATGCATTCAGGACTAGTGACCGCGGCAGCATCAGCCAATTTCAGCCCCAAGATATCAGATGTATATTCATAGGCCTCCAATGCAATCGGATCACCTTTTAACGCCATTTCTGTGATCTTCTTGGCCGTCAACGAATCGTAGGTATAATTTCTTAAAGGCGTTTCGATTTTATTGGTCGCCAATAGTTTGAAAACCGTTCTCTTAATGCCTGAAGCAGAGGCATAGGTTTCCAAGCACCCTCTTTTACCACAATTACACTCTCTACCGTCAGGATACACATTGGTATGTCCCAATTCACCAGCTAGGCCATCGTGTCCGTAGATCAACTTCCCTCGGGTGACAATTCCTGATCCCAAACCCGTACCAAGGGTCACCACAATAAAGTGCTCCATGTCTTTTGCTCCGCCAAAAACCTTCTCTCCAATAGCAGCTGCATTGGCATCATTTGTCATGATCATGGGTAGGTCAAACCGCTCTTGAAAGAGCTCAATGAATGGAATAATCCCCTTCCAATGTAAATTAGGAGCATGCTCTATGGTGCCATTGTAGTAGTTGCCATTTGGCGCACCAATACCGATACCTATAACATTGATGGGCTCGGTAATGTCATCGAGCTTTTGCTGAATGGCTTCGCTTAAAGCATCAAGGAAATCTTTGATCTCTTTGTGTGTATAGGTCGGAATTGACCCCTCCATTAAGATGTTTCCATCAATATCACTCAAGCCGAACTTTGTGAAAGTTCCCCCGATGTCAATACCCAATGCAGTTTGCTTCATCACTTTGGTTTTAGTTTACAAGGCACAAAACCTATATAAAAGTACCTTACAATATCCTGATTTTGAAATATCTAAAGCGACTAAGGATTAACAATTCCAGAAATCGATTGCAAAAAGATAAAAAAAAGGGAGCTAAGCTCCCTTTACAATCAAAAATTCAGGCCTAGACTCACTAGGAAATT
>CBFHYE010000188.1:0-7013 GCA_965659985.1 Roseivirga sp.
CCAGATATGAGAATTCAGTTACTACTCCTCGCTTTTATTTTGACCATTTCATTGCATGCGCAAGAGGAAGAACCTTTGGGCTGGCCTCGTTTGCTTGAGACCAAAGAGGGAAGAGAATTGACCCTTTATCAGCCTCAGTTAGATGCAGTTAATGGGAACAGCATTGAAGGTCGAATGGCCATCAGTGCCAAAGACGATGAAGGTGATCTTATTTTTGGTGCCGTCTGGTTAAAGGCGAAACTAGCCACAGATTATGAGTCTGGAATGGCCGCTTTTCTAGATATCTCTATTGAGCAAACCAAATTCCCCGATGACATTCCTGAAGACAGAATTGATGATCTAAAGACCTTTTTGGTTAGGGAGATGACGGCTTGGGAGCCGAAGGTCAGTATTGTAGACCTCAAGGCGAGTATGGCTGATATGGAAGTTAATGGCCTGGGTGTCGAGGGTTTGAATCATGAAGCTCCAGTGATTTTTTACAGAGAGTCTGATGCCGTTTTGGTAATGATTGATGGTGAACCAAAATTCAAAGAGGACGCAAAGGGTGATGTTTCTTACCTAGTCAATTCTCCTTTTTTCATTGCCAAAGAGAAAAATGGGAGTGTCTATTATTTGAGAGGTGGAGATTTTTGGTATCAATCAGAAAGTATTGAAGCTGGCTGGAAAAATGTGGATCGTGTGCCTCGAGCGATCAATGAATTCGCTAAAAACAATGCACCGGAAAAAGGCGAGACTGAAGAAGAATTGCCAGATAGTGCACCTGCTATTATAGTCAGCACACAGCCAGCTGACTTGGTGATCGTTGAAGGGAAAGCTGACTATCAGCAGATCAGTGAAACGAATTTGTTATATGTCAAAAACACTGAGAATGACATCGTTTTAGATATTAATGAGCAAGCCCATTATTTATTATTGGCAGGGCGGTTCTATTCTTCCAAATCATTAGAAGATGGGTCATGGTCTTTTGTGGAACCAGAAGATCTACCAGAAGATTTTGCTAAGATCCCAGATGAGGAATCTATCAGCTCGGTCAAGTCGAGCGTGCCAGGAACCATGGCATCCAAAGAAGCACTCCTAGAACAAGCCATTCCTCAAACCGCTGAGGTAGATCTTGATAAGACGATTGAAGTGTCATTTGATGGAGAACCAAAATTCACCGAGGTAACGGGAACATCCGTTGCCTATGCTGAAAACTCTGCTCAAACCGTATTGAGGATTAATGGCAAATTCTATTGCGTAGAGGATGGCGTTTGGTATGTGTCTACCAAGGCAAAGGGTAATTATAAAGTTTCAACAGAACGACCAGAGGAGGTTGACGATTTGCCTGCAGACTCTCCGGTACACAACGTGAAATATGTTTATGTATATGAAACTACACCAGAGGTAGTTTATGTAGGCTATACACCGGGTTACTATCATTCTTATGTATACGGTGGGGTAGTGGTTTACGGAACGGGTTGGTATTACAGACCTTGGTATGGCGCGTATTATTATCCTAGACCTGTTACTTTCGGATATGGCGTACATTGGAATCCTTACACAGGTTGGGGTTTTAGTGTTGGCGTAAGCTTTGGTTGGATCGGATGGGGTTTCCACCCTTATTATAGACCTTATTGGGGCCCTAGAGGGTTTTATGGCGGCTATCGACATGGTTATTATCACGGTTACCACAGGGGGTATGGCGCTGGCTATCGGGCCGGCTACAGAGCGGGTCAACGAAATAATGTCTACAATAACAGGAATGGTATTCGTACCATGGACAATAAGAATTACAGAAGCCAGATCAAAAACAGACCCTCAACGGCAAATCGTAATCGACCGCAAACAAAGCCGAGCACTAGACCTAACAATGTATTATCTGATAAGAATGGGAATGTCTTTCAAAGAGACAACAAAGGGAACTGGAACAATGCCAACCGTAATCGTTCGAATGGTAACAAGAGCATTAAGCCTTCCACGAATCAGCGACAACAATTAAATCGTTCTTTCAATAATAGACAAAGCATCAATAGAGGGGGTAGAACCGGTGGGGGTGCTGTCAGAAGAGGAGGCCGCAGAGGTTAGGAAATGAATTTTCCTCCTTGTGCCTTGATGTCATCAACATTGATCACTTGTATGGCCAATAAAGAGATTAGGCAATAAGCCGTGAAGTAGTAAAGACCTACCATTACCTGAGAATTGATGCCCTCATCTGATGACGTCCCGAGATAGGCCAAGAAAGTGGCGACTACAAAGACATCAGCCATCGACCATTTGCCGATCAACGCAACGAAATTGTAAGCGTTCAATCGGTATTTCCAATTTTTAAAGGCTAATACGACAAAAAGGATGACAGCCTTTAGAACAGGTACCACAACCGAAAAGATCAAGATCATTGTGGCCACAAAGGCGTTGTCATTGTTATAAAGCAACTCTATTCCAGTAACTACACTCTGGGTTCTATTATAAAGTTCGATCTCTCCTAAAAGCGGAATACTTGCGCCCACCTGAATATTTAGAATGGGCAGCGTAAGACCTGGGTACAAACAAAAGAGCGATATGATGATAAGGACGAGGCCTATGATATTTCTTTTCGACATAAAAGTGTTTTCTCTGTGTTCAGACGATTACGATTTCCGAAAGTAATCAAGTATATAAAAAAAGCTGCATTTAGCAGCTTTTCTTAAAGTCATTTTAATGTTGTTCGAAACTGCACCAGTCCATCAAATCGGTTCCAATAGGAGAGCCATCAGGAGGGGTAAGTGCATTTACTGCTTCATATTCAGCTGGATCATCTAAGAACTGCTTGATCTTATACACTTGAGCAGTCATAAAGGCTTTTTGAATTGGATCAGTTTCAGGAAGGTCATATTTCGACCATTCGATCAATTGGTTCATCGCAATAGCTCTTGCCGTAGCAGAAGCTTGGCTACTTGCGGCTAAGCGCATTAAGACAGAGGTGAATTGATCGATCACCGCACGATTGAGTTCTTGGTAATAGCCATTTGTACTATTGCCCTGGTTGATAGAATTGTTGACCATTTCAATGGCGTCATCAAGCCCTAATTGATTAGCGTCCATCGCTTTTTGCTGAACTAACCTTGTTGCTCTTTGTGGGTTGAAGATGAAACTCATAACCGCACCCGCAATCGTTTCTCCAGGAGCTACAGGGTCAAAATTCAAGCCTGTTCTCACATTAAAGGTTTCTCTGCTTCTACCAAATCCAGGTGGTCTTGGTGGAATTATTTCAATGATGTGATCTGGGAAGGCTAAGTTTTTGGGTTTAACCGTATTGATCAAGGCATTGAGTGCTGCTTCCTGCTCTTCTCGTGGTACTGTGCGTTGCTGAGGCTGTCCATCACCTCGCAATTTGTAGTTGTAATAGGTTCCGCCTATAGCCTTTACGGCCCCTTCTAATTGATAGCGATGAATCATATACATCGGGACAAGCACCTCTTCAAGCGTAGCCATTGGTGTACCCATCGGAATATTCTTTTCGGAGAAGTTTTCCAATACTTCTGCTCTGATCTCCATCAAACGATTCAACTCGTCAACAGCACTTTTGCCATTGTCCCAGAGGTGTGCATAAGGGTGCGAACTGCTTATTGGTCTTGAATCCGCATCTGTGATGAAATAGAGTTCATTGTCTATTTGTTCTTCGATCAAGTCATTCAAGGCTTCGTGTTCATCGGTTCCAGCTGGAAAATCCTGATAGCCCCAAGTGATTGCCGCTTTATCCCAATCACCAATACCCACATCATAGGCATTATCAAGCGAGATCTTTCCGTTTTTCATTTCGATCAAAGGATGTGGATAATCCATTACAGAAGCGCGGTCATTATAACTCGAAGCATAATTGTGGCTAAGCCCAATGGTATGACCAACCTCGTGCGCAGAAAGTTGTCTCAAACGAGCCAAAGCCATTTTCAATAGCTCAGGATCTGGCGTGGTTCCATTTTCATAAGGAGTTAACAAGCCTTGTGCGATCAAGAAATCTTGTCTGACTCTCAATGAACCTAAACTCACATGTCCTTTGATGATCTCTCCAGTCCTTGGGTCAGTTACAGAAGAACCGTAAGACCAACCGCGTGTAGATCGGTGTACCCACTGGATCACATTATAGCGGACATCTAGCGGGTCGGCACCCTCAGGCATTTCTTCTACGGTAAAGGCATCTTCATAGCCAGCGGCCTCAAAGGCTTGGTTCCACCAGCGTGCCCCTTCAATTAAGGCAGACTTGATAGGTTCAGGCGCCCCTCTATCGACATAATATTTGATTGGTTCTACAGCTTTACTTTTTCTTGCCTTTGGATTTACCTTCTCCAATCGATGTCTTCTAGTAAATTGCTTTACAATATTAGATTCAATAGGTGTCGCATAGTCCATATATCGAATGCTGCCATATCCACTTCTTGGATCTGCTTTTCTCTTTTCATAATTAGCATCTGGCAATTCAATAAATGAATGATGCATTCTCACAGTTACATTGTCAGCTGTTGGTGTCACTGATCGAATATTTCTTCCTGTTGCTGTGCCTGTAAAGGTGATGGTGGCTTCTAATTCCGTATTCTTTGGAAAGTTTTTGAGCATCGGAGGGTAAATGGCCGAACGGCTGGCGTCCAAGCGGTAGTTGCCTTCTCTACCTCGCGTCAATCTTGATGAGATGCCATGCGCATCATTTATTAACATAGAAGTTAGATCGATCAAGAGCTTTCCATCACTTTCTGCCTCAATCTTGAACCCGAAAAGTACAGATTCAGCAAAAGCCTGCTCTACGGCCTTTACTTCTTCAGGATTGTCAGAGTCGGCACGGTACCTGTAGTTAGGTTGAACCAAAAGTACTTTGGGGCCAACTCTCCTAAATTCTACGATGCGTGTATCACCCAATTGGCCTCGATCGAGCCCAATGTCATTTGAGCCTATACCGGCAGCAAGGGAGTTCACATAAAGGAATTCAGCATCGATCTTGTCGATCTCAAGCCAAACTTTGCCTGCTTTTTCGTCCCAATAAAAGTCGAAATAGCCCTCTTTCTTTTCAAAATCCTTTGTCTTCTCACTGATACTCGTTTGTGCAAAAGCCGACATTCCCATCAGGAGGGAAGTCATAATTAGTAGTGTATTTTTTAACATATTGCTGATTAAATGACTGAATAGCCATGAATATAATAAGTCTTTGTAAACACTGCTAGTCCTTTATATTTGTGGAAACCTCTCTTAATAAAGAAAGAAAAACCCATGAGAAAGATTTACTACCTATTTATGTTATGCCTGCTTTCCACTGCTCTTTTTGCACAAAAGCAGCCATTAACACACGATGTTTATGACGACTGGAAAAGTATACAAACGGTAAGACTCAGCGATGATGGCAACTGGCTTGCCTATCGTATTGCACCGCAGGTCGGTGATGCCGTTTTGGAGCTTAAAAACCTAGGCACAGATGAAGTGATCACCATTGACCGTGTCTCACGCTACGCTTTTTCAGCGAATTCTCAATTCGTAGCTGCGGAAGTAAAACCGGGATATGAGCTAGAAAGAGAATTGAAATTAAAAAAGACGGCAAAAAGTAAAATGCCTAAGGACTCTCTTTATGTCATCAATTTGGCTAATGGTGAGATGACTAAAGTTGGCCGTGTAAAGAATTACCAATTGCCAGAAGATTCTAAAGATTGGATTGCATGGTTACACGAAAAGCCTCTTCCTGCCAAGAAAAAGAAAGAAAAAACTGAAAAAGTAGAAGATCCTGAAGAGGAAGGCATTAGCCGAAAAGAAAGAAAGAGAAGAAGAAAGGCGCAAGAGGCAGCCAAGGAAGAAGTTGTAGAAGAAGTCAAGGACCCGCGAGAGAAATCAAAGGGTACTGAATTGGTTTTGTTCAATATGAGCTCTGGCGAGCAAAAGTCGATCACTGGGGTGATGGATTATAAGCTTGCTCAGAATGGCAACTATTTGTTTTTCGAATACGATAAGGTGGATTCATTAAATCCGGCTGGAATTCATGCCATGAATACCGCTACAGGTGAAATGGTGACTTTGAGTGAGCGTATGGAGTCATATAAGAAGATGACCGTATCAGAAGACGGTAAGCGCATGGCTTTCTTTGCTACAGCCAATGACAAAGATGACGACCATCAATATTACAGCTTAATGCATTGGATGGAAGGCGCAAATGAGGCACAGATCGTAGCCGATACTTTGTCTTCAGGTTTAGCCGATGGTTGGATGGTGAGTGATAACAGTACTATCAGATTCTCTGAGTCAGGTGAAAGACTGTATTTCGGTACAGCACCAAGACCTGTAGAATATGATTATGAAAGTGACACCACCATTTTGAAAGAAGAGCGTCCTCAAGTTGATGTGTGGTCTTATAACGATCCATACATTCAGCCAATGCAAAAGCTTCAAGCTGCACGAGAGAAAAACAGAAGCTATGAGGCCTTATTAGGAGAGGATGGAAGTATCATTCAATTGGAAGATTTAAGCTTAGAGTCAGTGTCAGTAGATTACGATAATGACAGAGATTATTACCTCGGAATGGACGACAAAGCTTATCGTGTGCAATACACATGGGATGTTCAATTGCCTCGAGATTACTATTTAGTAGATGCAAATACAGGTGAGAAAACCATGCTGGAAGAAGGTCTCATTGGTTTTGCCTCTATGTCATCTGATGGGAAGTACATGACTTGGTTCAACTCAGAAGATGGACATTGGTATGCTAAAGAAATTGCCAGCGGCACAACTAGAAATTTAACAGAAAACATTAGTGTTTCCTTCGCAAACGAGTTACACGATTCGCCTTCATTGGCAGGTAGCTATGGAGGAGCAGGATGGACTGAAAATGATGAGCATTTCTTGCTTTATGATCGCTATGACATCTGGGCTATTGATCCATCAGGATCTAATGAAGCGGTCAACTTAACACAAGGAGCGGGGCGAGCAAATAAGGTGATCTATCGATACACCAGCCTTGATCGTGAAGCGGACTTTATTGATACTTCCGTGCCTGCTTTGTTATCGGTATTCAATGAGTGGACAAA
>CBFHYE010000189.1:0-42252 GCA_965659985.1 Roseivirga sp.
AAGCTCAATGTTGCGTTCGGCTCCATCTCGATCAACCAAACTGCCACTTCATTCTCTGGTGTGGCAGCAAAAGAATCTGGAGCAGGAGAAGGATGTGTTACCTCTTTATAGGTTCCCGAGATCACTTTGATATGCGATAACTGACCGTTGGTATCAGTTTCTGCAACTACTGGAATGTCTTCATGCCAAAGCATACCAAAGTAGGCCGGCACATTTTTGCTCGCTTTAGGTAAGTTCAGCCAAACTTGAAAAAGGAGTAGAGGGTTTTCTTTATTTTCGTTTAAAAGAGGAAACATTTCGCTGTGCTGAACACCGGCTCCAGCAGTCATCCATTGAACGTCTCCATCACCGAATCTCCCTGCAGCGCCTAACGAATCCGAATGATCAACCAATCCTTTTTCGGCAATCGTAATGGTTTCAAAGCCTTTGTGAGGATGAGACGGAAACCCAGGGACAGACTGACCATGATACATGCTCCATCCATCTTTGCCACTGAAATCAGAGCCTATTTGTCGTCCCGCTAAAGATGCATCGGGGCCCAATTCTCCATTTCCCTTTGGAAAATTGTCATTGTGATAGGCACAAAACAAAAATGGATCCTGTGTTTGCCAAGGGAAACTTAATTTCTCTAAACTTTTAATTGCGCTCATAAGTGGTTGATTATATAATAATTTAACATTTCAATCTTTAGAAGGTTCATAGAAATCTCTATTTCACATATAGATCGTAATTTTAAATATGAAGCAGTTCCTGGGCTTATTCCTCTTGCTATCAGTTGTGTCCTGTGCAAATGAAGTAGGCAATTCGAATATTCAAGAAGCCATTATTTACATGAAAAGTAAAGATGGAAATTTTGATCTCTACAGGAGTGATGTGTTGGGGAAATGGGAAGAGCGGTTGACCACTAATCCGGGCTGGGACTGGGCGCCACACTGGATTCCCAAGCTTAAAGAGTTGGTTTACTACACAAATGATACCGCTAGAAACTTCTCTTGGGTTAAAATGGAATTAGGCAATGGTGCTCAAATCGATTCTTTACCCTTTAAAGACCTGCTCAATTTAAAATTATCGCCAGATGGAGAATGGATTTACTATATGCTAGGCAATGGGGATACCATGAACATTAAAAGAAAACGTATTGACGGCAGCAATGATGAGTATTTGACCCAAAATGCAAATTATAATGGACGATTTGGCCTGGATAAAAAGCATAAGCAAATGGCTTTTATTTCAGACAGAAGTGGAAGTAATCAATTGTATATAATGGAATTAGAGTCGCGAGAAGTCCGACAGATTACAAATGATGGAATGGTCGCTAAATATCACTCCTTCTCACCCGATGGACGCCAAATCGCAGTTTGTATGGCATTACCTGCTGATGACCCTAAATGGGATATTTATATATATGACCTTAGTAGTGGAGAGCGTAGGCAGCTCACTAAAACACCATATTCAGAGCAAGAAATCGCATGGTCTTTATCAGGAAAAAAGATCGCATTTCATGGCACTTCTGAGGCTGATGGTGACCAGATCTACACCATCGATATTAAAGATGGCAAGTTTACCAAAATCACTTCTGGAGATTTCTATCACGGAGAACCCGAGTGGATTCCAGCAGCCTATTAAATATACTTCACTCTAAATGCCCTAAGGGAGTGATTACTTAGACTTTGGTCGAAAAGCTCTGATCACATCCATTAGTCTTAGCGTCTCGCTGAGACATTATTAGTGAAGCAAAGGTCTGTAAGAGACTACTTTGATTTTGGTCGAAACGCCTTAATCACATCTTCATTAACCTCTAAATAAGGGCCCTCAATCAGGTCAATACAATACGGTACCGCAGGGAATACAGCATCAAGACATTCTCGAATAGATTTCGGTTTTCCAGGCAAGTTGATGATCAAACTTTTACCCCGAATACCAGCGGTTTGTCTTGAAAGAATAGCAGTAGGGACGTATTGGAGACTCACTTGACGCATTAATTCTCCGAAGCCAGGCATCATTTTATCACAAACTGCTTCAGTCGCCTCTGGTGTTACATCACGAACCGCAGGTCCGGTTCCCCCTGTAGTCACTATCAAAGAACAGTGTTCTTTGTCGGCCATTTGTTTAATGGTACTTTCAATAAGGTATTGCTCATCTGGGATCACTTGATGAACAGGTTCCCATTTCGTTTTCAAGTAGTCGTTCAGGGTTGCAATGATGGCAGGCCCCGAAATGTCTTCATATTTTCCTTCGCTCGCTCTGTCAGAAACAGTAATGATACCAATTCTAACAGGTTGTATTCCATCCAAATTCATGGCGTAAATTTAATGATATACAGTTATCATGCTTATGAATAAGGATTATTTACCGAAGTTAAAAGTTACCTTTGCCAACTAAATAAGTTGATATGAGCAGTTTTGCTAAATTGGGTCTTTCTAAAGAATTGATCAAAGGATTAAATGAATTGGGGATTCAAGCCCCCACAGCGATTCAAGAACAAAGTATCACTGTTGTTAAGGATGGACAAGTTGACTTGATCGCCCAAGCCCAGACTGGAACAGGTAAAACGGCAGCTTTTGGAATTCCTTTGATCGAAAAAATCAAACCCAGCCAACCGAGTATCCAAGGAATTATTCTTGCGCCTACGAGAGAATTGTGTCAGCAAATTGCCAAGCAGCTATTTAAGTTTACTAAATACACTGACCGCATTTTTATTGAATCAGTTTATGGAGGGGCTCAAATAGGAGAGCAGATCAATAGATTAAATAGGCCAACACATATTGTTGTGGCCACCCCAGGTAGGCTTATTGATCTCCTAAATCGAAAAGCATTGTCCTTAGAAGATGTGAAGCATGTTGTGCTGGATGAAGCAGATGAAATGCTCAGTATGGGGTTTAAGGATGACATGGTTACCATTTTAGATCAAATTGGTGTGGACAGAAGTATTTGGCTTTTTTCAGCTACCATGCCTGAAGACATTAAGCAACTGATCAAGAAATTTCTTAAACCAGATGCTGCACGTATTGAGGTAGAACGAACGACAGGCGTTAACGAGAATATTACCCACGAATTTCTCATTTGTCATTCAAAAAATAAGCTAGACGAGTTGCAGGCTTATTTGAATTATCACAAAGATGAAAGGGGTATGGTCTTTTGCCAGACAAAAAAAGTAGCGCAAACGCTCAGCAAACAATTGAAAGCCAAAAATTTCAATGTAGATGTGATAGAGGGTGACATGGGCCAGAGAGATCGTGAAAAGGTCATGCGCATGTTCAAGAGTGAGAAAATAGACATTTTGATAGCCACAGATATTGCCGCTAGAGGAATAGATGTAAAGGACCTAAATTTCGTTTTGCATTATCAATTGCCTCAGCAAACTGAGTATTACACTCATAGAAGTGGAAGAACCGGTAGAGCGGGTAGCAAGGGCAATTCAGTCTTATTTATTCATGAGAGAGAAAAAGAAGATGTTTTCAAAATGGCTAAGTTGCTGAAAATAAGTATGCGTCCATTAAACTAATAGGCTGAAAGATGAAAAAACTGCTCTCCATTTTTATAATCCTGTCAACGCTATCATGCAGCGAAAAGACCTTTTCAATCGGAAAAATTGATATCCCTCAAGGAGAGATTTTAGTTTATCTTTTCGAGGATACACCAAACCATAAGGAGGCCTTTATCGAATTGGCCGAGGCGGGTTACTGGAACGATTATACTTTCAATCGTGTGATACCTGATTTTGTAGCACAAGGAGGTTGTCCTGATACCCCTGAAGGCTTTGCCTACTCAGTCCATTTGCTAGAACCTGAATTTCAACCTGGTCATAAGCACGTCTATGGTGCCTTTGGTGCCGGGAGAGATAATAACCCAGAGAAGCTCTCAGCAGCTTGTCAGTTTTACATTGTTCAAAATGAAGAAGGTTTATCAAGGCTCGATGGTAATTACATGATATATGGCCATGTGATCAAGGGAATGGACATTATTAATGAAGTGGTTAAGGTTGAGAGAGATTCAATCGATCAGCCATTGACACCGATTCCTCTTGGTGTAAGTGTTATCGAAATGACTTTTAAAGAACTTGAATCATTAGGGTTTGACCCCAATAAAAGTTTGGATTATTAGTTTCGCTTTAACAAAGGCCTAGTGCTGATCAGTCCGAAGATTGGGCCGATTACCAATGTGAATAGGAGCCACTGGGTATTCATCAATTCGCTGAGATAACCGAGTAGTTGGATACTAGGAATCGTCAATAAAAAGCCAATGCTCACTGCAATTGTGATGGCGGTACCTCGGTATTCAATCGGTGCTGTTAAAGCGTTGAGTGAAGAAAATTGAGGCGAATCACCAATAACGGCTATTCCCCAAATAAATAGAATAGTCAGAAAAAGCTCTGGTGGCAGGTCAAAGAAAAAAGGAGAAGCTAAGCATAGAATTCCAGTAATACCCAAATAGAAAAAGGCCACTTTGGCACTTCCTTTTTTCTCAGACACATAACCTCCAACTATACAGCCGATAGCTCCTGCTGCCATAATGATAAACGTCCAAAGGCTTACAGGTATTTCGCTATCATGATTTGCGTTGTAATAGGTGAGAACAAAGGGTAAAAAAGCCCAAAGGGTATACAATTCCCACATATGACCGAAATATCCAAAAGCTGCTGACCGAAACGCTTTCTTTTTGAATACATCAAACATTTTTCGAGGGTCAAATTGAGCACCTTGAGTTCTAAAGGGACCCTCGCCAACTAGAAAGTACATGGCCAAGCCACCTAAAAGTGCTATGATTGAGGTGCCTATAAGTACAAATTTCCAGGATAAATCTCCACCGAAGTGATTCAGCAAATGTGGGAATGCGGAGCCTATGACCAAAGCGCCCACTAAATAGCCAAGGGCTTTACCAAGCTTCCCTTTGTACCAGTCTGAAGCGATCTTCATACCTACAGGGTAAATTCCTGCCAGAGTGATTCCTGTGAGGAACCTAGCGATAAGCAATGCTAAAAATGATTCAGGCAATAGGATGATCGATGAATTGAAGAGGGCACCAAGAATAGAACAGATCAAAAAGACTTTTGTAGACTTGAAACGGTCGGCTATTGACAAAAAAGCAAAAGCAAAAGTCCCAACAATAAACCCAAACATGACCATAGAAGTAACGTGTGCTACACTACTCTCAGGAAGAGCCCATGCAGTTTGGATTTGAGGTAAGATCGCATTGCCGGCAAACCATAATGATGTGCCAGCAAATTGAGAAAAGACGATCGCAGGGAGTATTTGCTTTGGAATCTTCATTATTCCTCAAGCAGGCCGGCCCTTCTTAATAAGGCTTTTACATCGGCATCTCTGCCTCTAAATCGCTTATAAAGTTCTGACGGATGTTCGCTTCCACCAGCAGACAAAATATTCTTGTAAAAAGCATTGGCCACATCTTCGTTAAAAATCCCTTTTGCTTTAAAGAACTCAAATGCATCTGCATCGAGCACTTCAGCCCATTTATAACTGTAATAACCTGCGGAGTATCCTCCCTGGAAAATGTGAGAAAAGGCGCAACTCATATTGGTGCCAGGAATGCTGGGCAACACATTGAATTCGTTCATGATCTTCTCTTCAAATTGAGCTACATCTTCTGTTTGACTAGGATCTTGTCCATGCCAAGCCATGTCTAGCATGCCAAAGCTCAACTGGCGCATGGTTTGATAGCCTTCCAAGAAGTTAGCCGAATCAATGATCTTATCGATATAGTCCTGAGGGATCTTTTCACCAGTTTTGTAGTGTTTAGCGAAAAGATCTAGACATTCCTTTTCAAAACACCAGTTCTCCAAAACTTGAGAAGGCAATTCCACGAAGTCCCAGTAAACACTGGTTCCCGAAAGGCTCTCATATTGACCATCGGCTAGCATACCGTGTAAAGCATGACCAAACTCATGAAACAGCGTAGTGACCTCATTGAAGGTGAGGAGAGAAGGTGTGTCTTTTGATGGTTTGGTGAAATTGCAGACGATTGAAACAAGTGGTCTATGATCGCCCTGCTCATTTTTGTATTGTCCTCCATAAGAAGTCATCCAAGCTCCAGCTCTTTTACCCGATCTTGGAAAGAAGTCAGCATAAAAAGTAGCCACTGGCGCGCCTGAAGCGTTGACCACATCATATGCTTTTACATCTTTGTGATAGACTTCAATCGTACTATTTGCTTTAAACTTAAGGCCAAAGAGTTTTTCTGCCGTGGTGAAAACGCCATCAATAACGTTTTCGAGTTGAAAGTAAGGTTTTAAGAGTTCGTCATCAATGGCATACTTTTCCATCTTGAGTTTTTCAGAATAGTACCCGAAGTCCCAACGTTCTAATTTCTCAATTCCATCTGTCTTTTGAGCAAAGGCAGCTACTTCAGCAACATCTCGTTCTGCACCCGCTTTCCCGTATTTTTCGATCTCTTTTAAAAAGTCCATCACCTTTTGAGGACTTTCCGCCATTCTTTCTTCAAGAATGAAATGCGCATGTGTATCATAACCGAGGAGTTGTGCCCTTCGATGTCTTAGGTTTACAATGTCTTTTACGTTCTGCTGGTTATCTAATTCATCATTTTTGAAGGCTCTCGAACCAAAGGCAATAGCAAGTTCCTTTCTGAGCTCACGATTTTCAGCATAAGTCATAAATGGTACATAGCTAGGGTAGTCTAGCGTGATGACCCATTTGCCATCGTATCCTTTTTCCTTGGCTGTTTCCGCAGCTTGGTCCTTAGCGAAATCGGGCAGGCCATCAAGATCCTCCTCCTTTTCAATGATCAACTCATACTTGTTGGTCTCTGCCAATACGTTTTCACCAAACTGAAGGGACTTCTGCGCCAATTCAACGTCAATTGCTCTTAATTCCTTTTTTTGCTGATCATTTAGCAACGCACCATTTCTCTTAAAGCCCTTGAAAGTCTTTTCTAATAGGGTCTTTTGTTCAGGATTTAATTTAGATTGATCAGTTTCCTCAAAGACCATTTTGACTTTTTCGAAGAGCGCATCGTTCAATAAAATGTCATTAGAAAATTCAGTGAGGAGGGGAGATATTTCTCTTGCAAGCGCCTGAATCTCATCATTCGTTTCTGCAGAGTTCAGATTAAAAAATATCGCTGAAGCTCTGTCCAACCCTTTGCCACTCTTTTCTAAGGCTTCTATGGTATTAGCGAATGATGGTGATTCTTGGTTATCTACGATCAGATTGATCTCATTTTTTGCCTCAGCAATGAGAGATACTATTGCTGGTTTGAAGTGCTCAGTTTTAATCTTTTGAAACGAAGGAGGACTATTGAAATCTTCTTGAATTTGAAGTGGATTCATATTCTTATGGCTATTTCGATTATTAATTTCAGTTAACGGCAAAATTAGAATAATTACCGAAGTAAAGATGTGTTAGAAACAAGGATTTAATGAATGAGATTCTAGGATTTATTCAAAAAAGATGCAGAGATATTATTTGTTAAAATGAGTGTGTATTTAGATCAACTTTTAAGTGTTTAAAATATAGTTTAGAAGTGATCAACTTATTCAGAGCTAATTGAAAGTTCAGCTTTTGAGAGTGAGATAGAACTAATAAAGAGGCTGTTATTACGACTGGTTTTATTTATAGCGATGAATCAGTTGTGCTTTTTAGGCACTCGGTTTACTTGAATATCAACAGACCGAAGAAGTTTAAGATTTCAATGTCCATTAAATAGAAGGGAATCAAAAAAGAATGGAGAGACTAAAATGCATTATTACATTCAGTGATAGACTTATTACCCTCAATGTAAGCTTTGTTTTCAGGTTGGTTAATCCCGATATTGGTTGATGCGATTAAAGCATCTTCTAAAGGACCTGAAGCTTCGAAATGGATTTTAATGCTTCCATCCATAAGAATAAAGTCGCTATAGGTTAGCTGCTCTCCATTTTCAAGATTGGTTAAAATGCTAACGCTTTTACCAATCCCATTAATTTCTTGAAGTTCGGATAGTAGGGTAGCGATATTGCCATTATCATCTAAAGAACCATAATGAAGATGTATCGGATGGCTTGCATTAGGTAAGACATTCTCAACGATGATCTCGATCTGAGCCAATCCATCGGTTCGCTCTTTGATGGTAATTATACCTGAAGTTGTGTTCCCCTGTACCTCACCGGCAATCATAGGAATAGTGATTTCATTTCCTGTGAAGTCAGTAGAAATTTCATTATTACAGCCTGAAATCAGAATTACGGCAAAGACCAACGCGATAGATTTGAACAATTTCATAATTAAAGAACGCTATTTTTTCATAAATGGTGCAAAAATCATGCAAAGCCCAGTGCTTTTTTAGCTCTTGCCAAAACTTCTATTGCGATTGCCTTGGCCTTTTGTTCTCCAATACTCAACTTCTCTTCAAGTTCTTGAGGGTTTTCCATCAAGTATTGATATTTCTTTCGTTCATCTGCATATTTATCTACAATCAGTTCGAATAATGCCTGTTTAGCATGGCCATAACCAAAACCACCAGATAGGTACTTCTTACGTATTTCTTCTGTTTCGCTTTCCGATGCCAAGAGTGAATACAACGCGAAGGTATTGTCCGTATCTGGATTTTTAGGCTCCTCGAGAGGAGTGCTATCGCTTACGATCTTCATAATATTTTTTCGCAAGGCTTTGTCGGGTTGAAAGATGTCAATAATATTACCGTAGCTTTTGGACATTTTTTGTCCATCTAAACCAGGTACAGTCATCACATTCTCATCTATTCTTGCCTCAGGAAGAACAAAGACCTCACCATATTGATGATTGATGGCGCTAGCGATATCTCGAGTCATTTCGAGGTGCTGCCTTTGGTCCTTACCCACAGGTACAATATTGGCATCATAGAGTAAAATATCGCATGCCATGAGTACTGGGTAGGTAAAAAGCCCTGCATTTACATCGGCAAGACGATCTGATTTATCCTTAAAGCTATGTGCATTGGCAAGCATCGGAAAAGGAGTAAAGCAATTTAGATACCAAGCCAATTCGCACACCTCGGGTACGCGAGATTGTCTATAAAAGGTGTTCTTATCCGTGTCAAAACCAAATGCGATCCAAGCCGCAGCTACGGCATTGGTGTTCTCAATTCTAAGTTGTGGATCTTTTATACTCGTGAGGGAATGAAGGTCGGCAATAAAAAAGAACGACTCGTTTTGAGGATTCTTCGAAAGTTCTATTGCAGGTTTGATCGCACCTAAGATATTCCCAAGGTGTGGTTTTCCTGAGCTCTGTATTCCTGTGAGTATTCTTGCCATTTGTTTTAATTTGGAGCAAATAAATAACATTGAAAGGGAGCATTCAACAAAAGGGGATTAATTTTGACCTTATGATGTCTAGGGTCTATTCCATCACCAGAACGATACTTCTGTGTTTCTTATTTCATTCCACCGTTTTGGGTCAAGTCAATCCAGAATTATATGACCTTGGTGTCTTCAGTGGGGAACTAAGAGTGGCCTCCAGAACTTTAGATTTAAAAGGGCATCTCTTTCAGAAACATGTTGAGATCAGTTCAAGTAATATTGAATTGAAAGACCTTAAATATGATTCTCTGAATGATAATTCAAGTATTGATCTTGTAATTAAACTAAATGGAAGAAAAGGTGAATTTTTAGATACTCTGTCTTTTTATAATGTAGAGGGTTTATTGTTGAAAACGACTCTTGTCGAATACAAGATACTAGACCCCGTTGGAGATGTATTTAAAAGTTACCGAAATGAATTTTGGCCCTTTAAGGCTAAGGAACAAGTTTTTAACTTAAAGGTGGGAGTGCTGGGTGATACGCTAAGGGCATCATTTAATCTTTATAATTTTAGTGGTTATCCCATTGATCTGACAAAGGTTATTATTTCCGATTCTATCAAAGTACACTTTGAGCCTAAGGAAATATCGCATAATGCATTTACAAGGATGAACCTTCAGATGATTACTTCTGATACAAGCGAATTAGGATTTAACAAGGAACAAATAATTCTCCTCCAAAATAAAGACACACTATCTTTTTTACCCATTCAATATAGTTTGGTACCCAGGCCATCAGTGAGTAAAGCTCAAATGGACATCACAAGAGATAACTTTGATTACAAGGTCGTGAGTGAGGGTGATGTGATCTCGGAAGTCGTTTTCATTTCAAATATTGGAAAGGAACCGCTAGAGATTTACAAGATTGAAACCAATTGTGAATGTCTTAAAGCACAAATGTCTTCCTATAAAGTGTTTCCTGATCAGAATGCACAATTAAGAATCAAATTTGATACAAATGAAAGAGGAGGGCTTGAACGAAAGATCATAACGCTTTTTACAAATGATCCTCAAGCCCCGACCAGGGATATCATTATTAAGGCACACGTAAAATGAACTATTTTTGGCTTGTTATCTCAGAGTAGAGCGCTGTTAAAGTATTATCTGAGGCAATTGATCGCTTGAAGGCATTTTTAAGATAGTTAGGAATCGTTTCACCTTCCGAGAGTTTTTCAACGATATCATCAAACATTTCTAGTACTTCATCTTTGTTATTTACTAAAGTCGAATTATTGAGAGCGGTCTTAAATTCTGCGATCTTTTTGGAAGTTTCTTCATTCAAATTACTTGAGGCTAGTTTTTCTGCTGTGTCAGCTGCAGTAGTCCGTTTTCTATAGTTGCTGTCAATAATACATTGGTTGAAATCGGCAACAATTTTATCAACCTCATAAACCTTATAGTTTTTGTTCGTAATGTCTTGAGCAACATTGGGACACTCTTTCATGTACTCTGACATTAATCCTCTAAACCCAAAGGCACCAGGGACAATAAGAACAGAACCATCTAGTTTGATCAATACTTCACCATTAAACTTTTGAGATTCATCTTCAGGAGTATATAGGTATTTGGTCACATAACCTTCGACAACAATTTGCCCAAAGCGATATTTGCCCTCTACTAGAATAGGAACGATTTTATTGCCGCGTTTGTCAACCATCTTTTTTATTTCTAAGATCTCAAAGGTTTGTTTACCATTATCTCCTTTGAGTCTTATGTATTCATTGCCTTTACTATTCTCAAGTATGCTGATCTTCCCGCTTATGCTATCTCCTTCTGCAGTGATCAAATAGGCTTGAGCATTTGAAAAGCTCGATAATAAAACGGTTAAAAGTAGGGTTAATCCTAGTCTCATATTTCTCATATTGTTGCGAATCTAAGTCAAAATTAGTTCAAAAAGTATACCAGTTTAAGAATTCAAATCATTTGTCATAATTGCTCTGTTCGTAATTCGAAATTCGTTAACTTAGGTTATCCTGAACATAGATACAATGGGTGAATTCTTAATAACAGACAAATTCCAAAAAGACAGTATTGATCCTAAAACAAGACTCACAAATGAGGATTTTGATAAAATCACAAAGCGGTCGGATCTTGAAGCCATACTTAAAATTAAAGAGCGCGACTATTCCAAAGCCATTTTCAATTTGGATTACGAAAGGCAGATGGAGCAACTCCAAGTTGAGTTGGTGAAACTTCAGCGTTGGATAGCAGATACTGGCGAACGTGTTGCCGTTATTTTTGAAGGAAGGGACGCTGCTGGTAAAGGTGGAACAATTAAGCGATTTGTAGAACACATGAATCCACGTTCATTGCGCGTGGTGGCATTGAATAAACCCACCGATCTAGAGAGAGGCCAATGGTATTTCAGGCGGTATATTAAGGAGTTACCTAATAAAGGTGAAATTGTGTTCTTCGATAGAAGCTGGTACAATAGAGCAGTAGTGGAGCCTGTTATGGGCTTTTGTTCAGATGAGCAGTATCAGCAGTTTATGCGTCAGGTGCCCGAGTTTGAGAATATGCTGTTCGAAGATGGTGTGCACGTGATCAAACTTTGGTTCTCGATAAATAAGGATGAACAAAGCAGACGTTTTGATGCAAGAAGAAATAACCCGCTGAAGCAATGGAAATTGAGCCCGGTTGATGAAAAAGGGCAAGAGATGTGGGAGAAATACACCTATTACAAGGAACAGATGTTTGCAAGAACGCACACTACGTTTTGTCCTTGGACGATCATTAAAACCAACAATAAAAAAGTAGCACGTCTAGAGTGTATTCGTCATGTCTTGTCAAAGTTTGAGTATAGCGGAAAAGAGAATGCTAATACTACCGTTTTACCAGACCCCAATGTGGTCATGAGGTTTCATCGTTCAATTTACCAATTGATATAATGTCAGATCAAAAATATAATTTCTCAGATCGTGAACTTCGCTTATTGAATTCCAATAAAGCGATCAAGTTAATGCTACAGCAAGGCGATAAAATCAACCCTCAAAAGGTGCTACGATATGTCAGGTATGAAAAGACATTAGAAGAACTTCAGGTAGAACTGATTAAAATGCAGCAATGGGTGATCAAAAATAATATGCGAGTCTGTATGATCTTCGAAGGAAGAGATGCAGCAGGAAAGGGAGGAGCAATTCGAAGAGTAACTCACCACTTGAACCCCCGTAATTATCGTGTGATCGCTCTTCCTAAACCTACAGAACAAGAAAAGGGACAGTGGTATTTCCAGCGTTATATCAATAAACTACCCAACCCAGGTGAAATCGTGTTGTTTGACAGAAGTTGGTACAATCGAGCAGTGGTAGAGCCCGTAAATGGCTTTTGTACTAGTGAAGAATACGAGCGCTACATGTCCGAGGTAAATCATTTTGAAGAGATGATTACCAATGACGGTATTATATTGATCAAGTTCTATTTTTCGATCAATAAACATGAGCAGGCTGCTAGATTTAAGGATATTGCTAGCAACCCACTGAAGCGTTGGAAAATGTCACCCGTAGATGCCAAAGCGCAAGAGCTTTGGGATCTTTATACTGAATACAAAGAACGGATGTTTGAACATACCAACACAGAACGGAATCCGTGGATTATCTTAAGGGCTAACCGAAAAACTCAAGCAAGAGTCAAAGTGATCAAGCATATTCTTGATATTATTCCTTATCGGGAGTAGGGTTTAGGTTTAGAACCATAAGCATACGTTGGAATTCATTTGAAAGAGGGGCTACAATATTAATGGCCTCATTTGTGATGGGATGCTGAAAGCTAAGCTCTTTAGCGTGTAACAGCATTTTGCCCATATTCCATTTTTCTAAAAAGAGTTTGTTTTGCTTGTTGCACCCATGAGGTCTGTCACCAATAATTGGGTGGTTGATATGAGCAAAATGCTTTCTCAACTGATGCATTCTTCCTGTTTCTGGCTTTGCCTCAACTAAAGAATAGCGAGATGTACTGAATTTACCTAAGGGAACTTCGATTTCTGTGGTGCTGAGTGTTCTAAATCTCGTTATGGCATTTTGAGTCTTTCCTTTATCGTTTGTAAGATCGTAGTCTATGGTTTCTCTTTCGGGGGCGTAGCCTCTCAGTATAGCCAAATAGGTTTTATTTACTTCTTGCATTTGAAATTGCTTCTGTAAAAAAGGAAGCAGATCAGCTTGAAGTGAGAATAGCAAGACACCTGATGTTTTCCTGTCCAATCTATGGGCTGGATACACGTATTGACCGATTTGATCTCTCAAGGTTTGTACAGCAAAAGTATCTGTGTTTCCACCAATTAGAGATTTATGCACCATTAAGCCATGCGGTTTATTGATAGCGATGATTGAACTATCTCGATAAAGGATCTCAAGCATGCCGGAAGTTACTGTTTAAATAGCCTTACACCGAAGCCAAAATTGCCCCAATCAGCTTTAAAACCATCTATGGTTTTTACCGCCATTTGGAAATACAACGTACGGGTGATGTCAGCGCTTAGGGCTAACCTTACGAAGGTGGTCGACTTAATGGACCTGCCTGCTTCAGTTAGCATATATCCGAATTGCGGTCGAATGGCCAACCTCCAAAAGTGAAAGTCATAACCTAAATGTATTGCCGGGAAGACGCTGGTTTCGTATCGAGGATAGGTAAACATGAGTTGGGAACTCTCATCATAAAAAACATTCAATCCAGCCGTTAAGCCATGGATTTCATTGAATTGGTATTGATATTCTATTGTTGATGAGGAGATCAAATAACTTTGAATATTTCCAGCAAAATCTGGTCGCTGATCGCGACCAAAACCTTGGTAAATATTGATGCTACTCGATTTGTTCTTGTTTCGAATTCTTTTTTCAGGAAACATTCCTGAATAGTTGACGCTATTTCCGTTCAGTTGTCGGTTGAGATGGTAACGAAGACCTAGATTAAAGCCATACATGTCATATCCGGTATTTGGTGCAGCAAAACCACCATTCGACATGTGTATAAAATTCCCTCCTAATCTCAGATCAAGCGTCTCATTAACACTGTAGGCTATTGAAATAGATGGATTAAAAAATGCCGCGGCATGACCACCTGTTAAGTCATTTTGTGGATTGGTTGTTTCATCGTAAGGCTTCAGATTAAAGGCCAACCCAAATGCAGGACCTACCAAGAGTTCAAATTTTTTACTTCTGTAAAGAGGGAAATTCACGAATCCATACAAAGCCATCGGGTTACCTAGGATATCGCTCGGACCAATGTGACTACTCCACAGACCGACCCCATAGTTGGCATAGTTAAATACTCCTGTCCAATGTTCAGAATTATTTGCTTGCCAGCCGTATCGAATATCGAGCCCCTTATATCCATTGGCTAACTCATCTTCTAATTCTCCTCCAGGATAATAATTGGCGCCAAAGTGAAAAGTAACATCTACAAATCGTGTAGCCTTAGGTTCTGTTTGTCCTTTTAGTAGATCAATAGAGCTGGCACCCAAAAGAACAAATATGATAATGTAACGAACCATGGTTGTCAAGTGAATTCGGAAGCATAATGATTCTCTTTAATTCTTGATGAATATGCTTGATGTTTATTATTATTCAAAGTAGAAGTTAGTATGGAAAGGAAATTGAATTTAATTTTTCTTCAGATGAAGTCCAAAAAGGACACTTAACTAGAAAGAAAATAGTTTAATGCCCATACCAAATTCAAACCAATCTGCTGTGGCACCTCTATACGTTTTAAGACCTAATTGGCCATAAAACCTCTCAGAAATATCATATTTAAGTGCAGGTCTTAGGAATTGACCATCTTTTATCTCTTGGCCTGCTTCAGTGATCATGGTGCCAATCTGTAATCTGATGGTAAATTTCCAAAAAGAGTAGTCATAACCTACATGAAAACCTGGAAACTGAGTAGTCTCGTAGATTGCATAATCTGGTTCCGCCACTACGTCAGAAACGCTAGGGTCAATAAAGTAGTCAAGTCCAAAAGTCAATCCGCTCTTTTCAGAAATAGAGTAATTGTATTCAAGTACTGTAGAAGAAGTCATGTACCTGGTGCTTGTACCTGCATCTTCTCGATTTTGAACTGTTCCTATGGCTTGGTAAAGCTGAATAGTATGTACTCCAGTCTTATTCGGCTTTCTTGTGATCAAATCATCAGGTCTCGCTTTAAGGGTTTTGTTCGGGCGGATTCGATTCTCGTTGAATTTATTATTCCGGTTGAAATGATACCTCATACCAAAATTTAGTCCGATCATATTCAGCCCATAGTTGGGCTGAAAAGTTCTTCCGTTTGAAAAGTGTGTGAGATCTAAGCCATATAAGAAATCCATTTCACGGTTTAAAGCATAGGCACCACCGATACTCGCGTTAAAATAGGCTGCAAACTTTGCACCAATAGCATCATTGATTGGGTTGTTTTCTGGGTTATAGGGGAGGAGATTATAAGTCAAGCCAAAACCTAGGCCTAGCTCAAATTGATTTCTTTTGCTAGGATTCGTCAAAGGAAAGTTCATCCATCCATATAAGGCATTAGGGTTGCCAAAGACGTCAGGGTCTCCTATATAACCAGAGTACCATCCAACCCCCCAGGTTGGATAATTGTGCGCTGCCGCCCATTCATCGGACTCACTCATTTGCCAACCATAGCGAACTTCAATAGCACCGTAACCATTCGCTAAAAGATCATCTAGACTTTGCCCGGTATAAAGGTGATTGCCACCATGAAGTTTGATTTCAAAAACACGGTAAGGCATTTTGACTTCATTGACTTGCCCAAAAATATTGACGGAAAGTAGCGTAAAAACTATTGAGGCGATATAAAGCGAGAGGTGTTTTTTCATTTTTCCATAACGCCTTCTTTGATCAAGATCTCAATGATCCTATCGGCAAATTGGGTAGCGGTCTTATTCAAGCTGCTTGGGTCAGAAATATCGAATTGAGCTGTCCAGTGCATTTCTTCACTTTCTACATCAAATAATGTTGCTTCTAAGTAATAGTCTTTTGCGATGTAATAGCTCGGAGAAGAGACATACATATTGGCATAAGACCAATACTGAGTATAATTGGCATCATAATAGGTGACAGGTGCAGAAATCCCGACGCCAACTGATGGTTTAGATTTGAGGTTTTCATCAACACCCAAGACACTCATTACGATCAAAGCATCGAAATTGAATTTATTGATCCTTTCTTTTATATATACTTGATGTTCTTCAGCAGACATGTTCATCCCTTCTTCCACCTCTTTGTTGCCCGCAAAGGGGAATAAAGTAAAAGTTGGAATAGCAGGATAGCCTTTTGCCCGCATTTCATCAGACATATAGCTCTCAACTTTATCTTTAGTAGGCTCATCCTTGGAGATCATCACAAGGCCGATCTTATTGAACTTCTTAGCTTTAATATTAGGCGCTGTCCATGAATCTTGAAGTTTGATTGGACCTGAACATGATGTCCAAATAAAAGCAACGGCAAGTAGGATTAAGGAGGTTTTTAATTTCATGCCCGAAGATAATTCAAGTTTTTAATGTGATGGTCAAATCCTGTGAAAATGTACCTTATAAGGTCTTAACTTCTGAAATGAGCTTCTCAATCGAATCTTTCGCATCACCAAAAAGCATTCTATTCTTATCATGAAAAAACAATTTGTTTTCGATGCCAGCATAGCCTTTGCCCATAGATCGTTTCATCACGATAACATTCTTGGCTTTGAGTACATCAACAATTGGCATTCCATAAATAGGACTTGAAGGGTCATTTTCCGCAGCAGGGTTTACCACATCATTAGCACCGATGACTAACACGACATCTGTATTGCTCATGTCATCATTTGCTTCTTCCATTTCCAAAAGCTTCGGATAGGGGACATCGGCCTCAGCCAACAGTACATTCATATGACCAGGCATTCTACCTGCAACGGGGTGTATGGCGTAATTCATTTCAACGCCCTTTTCATCTAAAATTTTCTCAAGATTGTGAAGGGTGTGCTGCGCTTGAGCAACCGCCAATCCATAACCTGGAACAACTGATACTTTACTTGCGTAGGCCAATAGTATGGCTGCATCTGTTACACTGATCTCTTTGACAGTTCCTTGCTCACCACCCTCGCCTGATGAAGCCGCACCACCACCGAAGGATCCGATGATCACGTTAGTGAGTGAACGATTCATAGCAGTACACATCAAAACCGTGAGAATCGTACCCGCTGAACCTACTAGTATACCTCCTGTGAGCATAGCTTGGTTTCCGTAAAGAAAACCTCCGAATGCAGCAGCCATACCGGTAAAACTATTTAACAATGAGATGACGACCGGCATGTCAGCTCCACCGATCGGCATTACAAATAGAACTCCGTATAAAAGAGAAATGCCTAATAAGATGTAGATATAAAGAGGTTCTGTATTGCCTAAAACAATGAAGGCACCTAAACCGAAAATGGCCAGAAGCAATACGATGTTCAAAACTTGACCAGCTGGAAAAGCTTTGTCTCCGATTTTTCCTTCAAGTTTACCATAGGCGATCATACTGCCTGCAAAAGAAACTGAACCAATGATCAGGCCTAAAACGATTACGATGATCATACCCAATTCAACCGAGCTTCCATGTGACAAATGATCAAATTCTACAAGTGAGATCACCGCAGCACAGGCTCCACCCATACCATTAAAGAATGAAACCATTTGAGGCATAGCGGTCATTTGCACCTTTAATGCCATACGCATACCGATAACAGTACCGACTATCAAACCGGCCAATATCAAAGCATAGTTTAGCCATTTGTCAGCAGTCAATTCTTCTTTGAATAAAATGGTAGCTATGATGGCAATACCCATTCCGTAGCCAGCAATTAAATTTCCTTTTCTAGCTTTATCAGGGCTACTGAGCATTTTCAGACCCAAAATAAATGTGATCGATGCTGCGATGTAGCAAAGTTCAAGTATGCTTAATCCTAATATTTCCATCATGGCTTACTTGTCTTTTTTCTTAAACATCTCTAACATCCTATTGGTGACCACAAAGCCACCAACCACATTCAGTGTTCCTAAGACTACGGCTAAGAAACCCAAGCCTAAGGCCAAATAATTTCCCGGGTCCGCTTGCAGCATGATGATTATAGAGCCAATGATCACTACACCATGGATGGCATTTGCTCCCGACATCAAAGGGGTGTGCAATACTGCCGGCACATTAGAAATGACTTCTATTCCGAGAAAAATTGAGACAATAATGAGAAAGATGAACTCTCTATTCTCATAAAAAACGGTTAACACAGCTTCCATGAATTAGGCTTTTTCTGGTTGAAATAAAATACTATTGACCCTTTGGCTTTTTACTTGTCCATTATGGGTTACACAGGTGTTTTCTACAATGTCATCTTCCCAATTCAGGTGCATTTCTCCCTCAGGGCCAATGATCAGTTTTAAAAAGTTGACGACATTTTTTCCAAACATCTTGCTGGCATCGCTTGGCATGGAGGAGGGAAGGTTAGAATCCCCAATGATGGTCACCTCTTCTTTTAATACTGTTTTGTTGTTTTCAGTAAGTGCACAATTCCCTCCTGTAGATGCCGCTAGATCAACAATGACTGATCCTGATGGCATATTTCTGACTGTTTCAGCGGTAATGAGCTCGGGTGCTTTTCTACCTGGAATTTGCGCTGTGCAAATAATGATATTGGCTTTTGAAGCATGCTCTTGGATCAAGGCTTGTTGCTTCTGCTGGTATTCTTCAGATTGTTCTACAGCATATCCACCGGCTGTTGCTTCGTCTTTCGCACCTTCCACTTTGATGAATTTTGCACCCAAAGATTTCACTTCTTCTTCAGCTGCAGCCCTTACATCAAACGCTTCTACAACGGCTCCCAATCTTCTTGCTGTGGCAATGGCTTGTAGACCGGCAACACCTGCACCAAGTACCAATACTTTGGAAGGTATAATGCTACCTGCAGCGGTCATGAACATGGGAAAGAAACGAGGAGAGGTCGAAGCGGCTAGGAGCACAGCCTTATAGCCTGCTGCTGTTGCCTGAGAAGAAAGAACATCCATTGCCTGTGCTCTGGTGGTTCTAGGAATATTATCTAAACTAAATGATGTTGATTTCTGCGCCAGTAATAGTTCAACGAGCTCTTTATTAGATAGCGGTTGAAATGCAGAGAGCATGACTTGCTCTGGCTTTAAGCCTTTGATCTCATCATTGGAAATACAATGGATCGAAAGCAGGACATCAGAAGTCAATACTTCCTTCCGACTTCCAATTTTTGCCCCTTGCTTTTCGTAGGTTTTGTCGTCTGCAAAGGCCTTTTCGCCTGCATTTTGCTCAACTATTACTTCTGCCTTGAGATCGATCAGTGCTTTGACGCTTTCCGGTAAAAGTGCTACCCTGTTTTCGAAGTCGGGTTCCTTCAGAAGACCTATCGTCATGTGGATATAGGATGTGGTTAAAAATGTTTATAAAAGGTATTCATTTAATGCCGATATAAAAATGATGTTTGTCAACTTATGACTGAAAGTGCCTTGTGATTCTTTAATTTAATGGTCTAGTTTTATTTTATGAAGAAGTTTTCTTTCCCCACACCTTATACGATTCTGATCTTAATTATTGGTTTCTCTGCAATAGCAACTTGGTTATTGCCGGCTGGTAGCTTCGATCAACTGACCTATGATAACGGACAACTCATTGTATCGGGACAATCTGAACTGGCGCTGAGTGCAGAACAGTCCACGCTCGATTCTCTGGGTTTGAATATGGATATCGCCAAATTCGAGGAGGGGAAGATCAGAAGGCCAGTCTCCATTCCAAATACCTATCATGAAACTGAATCGGCTCCTCAGGGGCTTTTGGCTATTCTATATGCACCTATTCGAGGAATCTATGAAAGTATAGATATCATCTTGTTTGTATTGATCATAGGTGGCTTTATCGGTGTTTTTCAACACTCCGGAGCCATGGATAAAGGCATCGCAACACTTTCTCAGCGAATGGAAGGAAGAGAAAAATGGTTGATTGTCATTACGGTTATTCTAATTGGTATTGGAGGAACAACCTTCGGCCTGCAGGAAGAAACACTAGCTTTTTACCCTATACTCATGCCTATATTTTTAGCAGCGGGTTATGATCGTTTGGTTACGGTAGCCGCTATTTATTGTGGATCTTGCATAGGGTATATGGGGGCTACGATAAATCCATTTAGTACCATCATTGCTTCAGATGCTGCAGGGGTCAATTGGACAGTTGGGTTTTACAGTAGGTTGGCCATGTTGATCTTGGGAATGGTGATTGTCTGCATTTACATCATCAGGTATGCGCAAAAGGTGAAAAATAATCCCTCGAACTCTTTAGTAGGTATTAATGAAGAATTGAAGGTCACCCCTCAAAATAAAGCGAAGGTGAAGTTGACAATAGTTAATCGCTTTGTGTTGGTGCTCTTTGCTTTGACATTTTTAGTGATGATCTATGGGGTTTCGCAATTGGGTTGGTGGTTTGAAGAAATGACAGCATTATTCTTAGTAGGAGCCGTTATTTTAGGTGTGGTTCAACGAGCCAAAGAAAAAGCATTTGTTCAAGCCTTTGTTCAAGGGGCTCAAGATCTGCTAGGTGTCACTTTGATCATTGGTATTGCCCGTGGAATAACCATTGTGATGAACGAAGGTAATATCTCGGGGACCCTTTTAAATGATGCAGCGAATTTAGTTGGTAATACAAGTGGTGTCATTTTTCTTCCAATTCTCATGCTCGTTTTTTTTATCATGACACTCTTTATTGCTTCAACTTCGGGTTTAGCTTTAGTGAGTATGCCCATCATGGGAGCTTTGGGTAATATTGTTGGTGTATCTACTGAAGAGATCGTTAATGCCTTTTTGTTTGGTTCAGGTTTGATGATGTTCATCACACCCTCTGGAGTCGTTTTACCCTCTTTGGCGATGGTCAATGTTCCTTACAATGTATGGTTAAAGTTTATGGGAAAGTTGCTATTGATGCTGGGCTTTTTGGCCGCTGTCATTCTAATTATCGGCTATTTAGTTTAAATCGATTATACCGCTATTGACTTAAGCATCAGGCCTGAGGCAGGTGCCACATAATCTAGGTGGTCTTCAAAACCAGTTTTTAAGGACCTTTCGAGATAGTTAAGGTCGATATCACCTTTGCCTAGTCTAAAGAGTTGTCCCATTATGAGGCGGATCTGGTTTCTCATAAAACCTTTGCTTTTGAAGTACACATGATAAGTGTCGCTAGGGAAAAAACTCGCGGACATTTCTGTGTTTGAGCCTAATTCACAAAGGTCAATGGTTCTTATGGTCTCCGTATCAGGTTTTGGCTTCTTGCAATACGCGCGAAAGTCATGTTGACCCTGAAAGAGTTTAGCACCTTCAGCCATTAATGAGATGTCGAGTTCTTCTGGTAGTGTAGTAAGAAAAGGAGCGGAGAATGGATGTGCTTTCTGCCCAAAGGCAAAGAGATAGACGTATTCCTTGATTTTTGGTGATTGAATGATGTTGAAGTCTGCATTAGTTTTCTCAATGCTTAAAGCTTTGATGTCAGCAGGGAGATTAAGATTAAAGTCGTCTAAAAAAGCAACTTCATCATTGATGGGATTCTCCAAGAACAATTCTAGAACAAAATCATTTGCAGAAACCATAGCATCTGTTCTGCTACCTCCCAATGTTTTAAAGGGAATATCACCAAAAACAAATTTCAAGGTACGGTCCACCATATGGTGCACAGTTTTGACGGCTGGTTGTTTAGCCCAGCCATGATATCGAAACCCCAAATATTGGATGTGCAGTAAGTAGAATTGTTTGGGCTGCATAAAGTGCTGGAGCCAATTGCCATTAGCCCCAATCTTTTAAAGCGTTCTTACTCTTATATTTCTATAATGAACCTCATCACCATGATTTTGTAATGTGAAATGGCCCTTTTTAAATTTTGCGTAAGTGTCGGTTTCTGCCCATTTGCTTTTCGCTTTGATCGCTAGCCAGTCTTCAGAACCCTCTTCAAACTCCAACAATTTGATACCATTGAGCCAGTGTTCAACATGTCCGTTGTTGTACACGATTTTGACTTTATTCCATTCCATGTGCGGATTGATCTTCTTTTCAACAGTGGGGGCGTGCATGGCATAATTAGAGCCAACCATTTTATATGCCTCAGATTCGGATCTGGAGAATTCATCATCTAAGACTTGATATTCTGGACCTGTTTGGAAGTCATAGCCATACTCTTCAGATTCAACCACGTGATAGAATATACCGCTATTGCCTCCTTTGCCAATTTTATATTCTAATTCGAACTCGAAGTTACCAAAACTTCCAACGGTCATGAGTGAGGTGGGAGAGAAGCCTCTATTTTCTTCTCCAGCCCCATCATGGCATACAATGGCACCATCTTTAATCATCCATTCTGCCGTGATGGTATCTCTATTATAAACTTTCCAACCATCAAAACTCTTTCCATCAAAAAGAGAGATCCACTCATTTTTAGGCTCCGATTGTGCTTCTGAACTTTCTGATTTTTGACTACCACAAGCGCTGAGAATAAAGGCTAATGATAAGCTAAATAAGGTGAGTTGGTTTTTCATGATTTGCATTTTGGTTCAATTTACGTAGTAAGTATCAAAAATAAAGACCGTTCAAACTATTCAAGGTCTTCTGGATAGTTGAAATTTCTAAAAACCTCCATTTGATCGGTGAGAATGGTCTCAAAGTTATTTTCTTGAATGAATTGATATAGCGCATAATGATGTTGAGCCATTGCTACTTCAATCTTTGGAAGTAATTCTGGGTGCCAGAGAGAAGGTAATGGTTGTAATGAGTTACTGGTTTGATAGCAAACATTTTTGACCCTACTGCTTAGCCTGCTCAAGACTTGCTGGGTAAGAAAAGGCATGTCAATGGGGATAAACAGACAGCTTTCTTGAATAGCTTTGAGTGCGCTGTAAATACCGCCAATTGGGCCAATATCTTCCGCTTTATCCACAATGGTGTTGAATGAGGAATAATCCTTTTTTTGTTCCTCATTGATTGATAAATACAAGTGATAATTTAGCTCCCGCGCTAATGAAATTTGATGATCAATCAAGGGCTTTCCACGCCAGAACATTTGGGCTTTATCTTGCCCCATTCGACTACTTTTGCCGCCCATGAGTATAACCAAATTGCGTGATTTCATCTTAGTTGACCCGGTGAGGGGCATTGTAAATATTGAATCTGTTCGCCTTCAAAAACCCGATAAGCGTTATATCATGTTCTATCGCAAGGTCTATCGCGAGGCTTGATGGCGCACCAACAGCACAAACTACTTGGATACCAGCCATTGCTGCTTTTTGAATTAATTCAAAACTAGCTCTTCCACTTAATAAGAGGATATGTTCACTCAGAGGTAATTGGCTATTTTTAAAAGATGCGCCAATTAGTTTATCCAAAGCATTGTGCCTGCCTACATCTTCTCTAAGCTCTTGCAGCCTGCCTTTACCATTGAATAAAGCAGAAGCATGAATGCCACCCGTCATTTGAAAAGCGCTTTGGATTGCATTCATTTGTTCGGGAAGTTCTCGAATCATTTTGGACGATATTTCTAAGCGTTCGTTTGCTTCAAAAGATGGAGAAACTTTGATCGCTTCAATGCTTGCTTTACCACACACTCCACAACTAGAGGTGGTATAAAAGTTTCTATCGGCATTTTTCAAGTCGGTATTTACCACATCAGCAACAACAAACTCGACAATATTTTCTTCCTTTTGAAAGGATTTTATGATCTCATTTGGGCCTTTTAGGATTCCTTCTGTAAAGAGAAAACCCAAAGCGAGATTGATATCATCTCCTGGTGTTCTCATGGTTACTGCCACAGGTTTACTCATCGGATCCACGTTTTTTTTGATTCGAATCTCCAATGGTGCCTCTACCGCGATATGATCTTCAACGCGTGATGCTTCTTCATTATTGAAGCGATGTATGGAATAGTTTTTTATGCTTGCATTCGACTCACTCAAGTCTTTGATGGGTTAGGGTACAAATGTTCCTCTGCTTCATTTGCTCTTTCTTGAAGGCATTGAAAATCTTTCTCGATCAACATGAAAAGTCCTGAAGGATCTGTTCCTTCAAAACCGACCTGCTCATTATCTCTCCAGTCATTGAGCCATTCTGTAGGGACGTTCAACTGAACTTGGCCATTCATCATTCTTGCTGAAAGACTTTCATCTTCACTTCGGACAACCCGATACACACATGTGTACTCACCGATACGACACCTATCTTCTGTTTTACCTTGTTCACACAGTTGGTCAACCTCTTTTGGGCTTAGCCTAAAACGAATGCTATTTCCCTTAATACGTAATTTCATTAGTTCAAAAAATGTAAAAGTTTTGTATTGAGAGGAATGCTCCTCCAAAAAGCCTAAACTATCAAGAATTTTAAGCAATTAACAAGCAAAACATTATGAGAGGCCAGAAATTACACCTTCATCATTGATGTTCATGCCTTCAGAAGCTGGAGTTGCTGGTAACCCTGGCATTCTCATCATCTGGCCTAAAATAGGGATCACAAAACCTGCTCCTGCAGCAAATTCAAATTCTCTAACACTGACTTCAAACCCTTCTGGTCTGCCATGCATGGATTCATTATCGCTTAAAGATTTTTGCGTTTTGGCCATACAGATCGGCATTTTATCAAAGCCTAATTTTTCCATTCTTCTGATCTGAAGCAGTGCCAATTTCGAGTAATCCACACGTACTGCTCCGTAGATCTCGGTTGCAATGGTGTTAATTTTATCCTGAATGGAGGCATTCCAATCGTAGAGTGCTTTAAAGTTACTTTCGTTGGCTTTTACAACTTGAACAACGCCTTCAGCCAATTCTGTCATGCCATCTCCACCTTTGGCCCAACCATCTGCCACGATTGCTTTCGCACCTAATTCGGCACACTTATCTTTAATGAGGGTTACTTCTTCTTCTGTATCTGAAGGGAAGGCATTAATGGCGACCACTGGGGTGATACCAAACTTTTTAACGTTCTCAATGTGCTTGGCCAAATTTGGAAAGCCGTTGCCGACACGTTCTACGGAAGGTGTATTATATTCCTCCTTTTTTGCTCCTCCATGATGTCTTAGGGCCCTAATTGTAGCGACTAAAACAACAGCTTTAGGCTTTAAGCCAGCCGAAACACATTTAATATCAAGAAACTTTTCAGCGCCAAGGTCAGCCCCAAAACCGGCTTCAGTGATCACATATTCTGATAGTGAAAGGCCCATTTTCGTAGCGATTACTGTATTAGTTCCTTGCGCAATATTAGCGAAAGGCCCGCCATGAATAATTGCTGGGTTACCTTCTAAAGTTTGCACTAAGTTGGGTTTGATGGCATCCTTTAATAGAATCGCCATTGCATTTTCGGCTTTTAAATCTCTTGCAAACACAGGCTCTTTATCAAAGGTATAACCGATGAAAATATTGCCTAATCTCTCTTTGAGGTCGCTAAAGCTCTCCGACATACATAAGATTGCCATGACTTCCGATGCGGGTGTGATATTGAAACCATCTTCTCTTGGAATACCATTGGTTGTCCCACCCAATCCGATAGTGATCTGACGCAGGGCACGGTCATTCATGTCCATCACACGTTTCCAAGTAATCGTTCTCGGATCGATATTTAAGCTTCTTGTTTTGCTTTGAATATTATTGTCAATTAAAGCAGAAAGAAGGTTGTTAGCTTTTTCAATTGCCGAAAAGTCACCAGTAAAATGGAGGTTAATGTCTTCCATAGGAATCACTTGAGAATAACCGCCACCCGCAGCACCTCCCTTTATTCCGAATACAGGACCTAATGATGGTTCGCGCAGCACAGCCATGGCTTTCTTCCCGATCTTATTCAGTCCTTCCACAAGACCAATAGAAGTAGTGGTCTTTCCTTCTCCGGCAGGAGTAGGCGTCATAGCGGTGACAAGGATCAAGTTATTTTGTTCGATCTTATCCTTATCAATAAGGTCTAAAGGGAGTTTGGCTTTGTATTTTCCGTAGTGTTCTAGTTGTTCCGAGTCTAGTTCGATCTTTTTCGCGATGTCATTGATATGATGTATTGAGGCTGCCTGAGCGATCTCAATGTCAGAAAGGTGTTTTTCCATAGGTAGTAAGTTATTCGAGGAGTGAATTTAATGGAATTACTGTAAGCGAAAACTGATTTGTGTCAGGTGGCGAAAAGTTTAACCACACTTAGCAATCCTCATGATGAATGCGTGACTACACCAATTTCTTCTCTTTCCACTTTCCACGTTTAAACCAGATAACCGTAAGAAGACAAGGTAGAACATAGCTCACAGGGAATGACCACCAAACACCTAGTTCTTGAAATTGCTCCATATCAGAGACAAACCAGGCAAAGGGAAATTGAATGACCCATATACCGATAATAGTCAAGATCATGGACTCCACCGTATTGCCCGAACCTCTTAAAGTACCAACAAGAGCCAGCTGCGCACCCATGAAACCAAAGCTTAAGGAAACGATCTTGAGAAAGTCGACACCCATTTGGACTACATGGGGTTCGGCATCCATAAATGCAATGACCAAGGGCTCAGCAAAAAAGAAAAATAGCACTCCTATGATGGAAAGCCCAACGAAGCCTATCCAAGCAGCATATGTTGCCCCTCGTTCAGCCCGTTCAATTTGCTGTGCACCCATGTTTTGTCCTACAACTGTCGATGAGGCCCTTAATAGCCCCAGGCCAAAGATCACTACAAAACTAAGGAGTCTTGAGCCCACACCATAAGCTGCTAGAACCTCTGTTCCGAATTTCGCTGCAATGCCTGTCATCAAGGTTAGGCCTAGCGCTCTAGCTGAGATTTCTATGGAAGAAGGCCCCCCAATTTTAAAGGCCCTTTTCAATAAAGGACCGTCAAAAGAAAAACCACGTAGTTTTAATTTGATATCAGTAACGCCCTTGAATAAAATATAATGTCCTATGCCAGCAGAAAGCATAAGTGTACATAGGGTAGAAACCGCAGCACCGGCAACGCCAAAAGCGGGTATTGGCCCCCAACCAAATATAAAGAGAGGGTCTAAGAGGAAATTAAGACCTAAGGTTGCCGCATTGATATATAACGGAATCCGTACTTCACCAATCCCTCGTAATAACGACTGGAACATGATAAAGCCAAAGTTGAAAACAAGCCCAACAAATATCATGCGTTGGAAGAAATTGGCATCCGCGAAGATTACTTCTTCAACACCCAATGCATAAAGAATATCAGGACTTAACCAATAGGCTATTGCGGAAAGTACAATGGAGATCAGGACGACCATGCTTAGCGTTTGCGCCGCGACATGATTCACCATTTTGTAATTCTTGGCACCAGCATATTGGGCAACGAGTATGCTTCCAGCAAAGGCAAAACCTGAGCTTAACGAGATGAGCAAAAAATTGACTGGATATGAGATAGATACGGCTGCTACAGCATTTGCACCGAGCCGACCAACCCAAAAAGCATCGACCAATTGATAACCAGTTTGCAATAGATTCGCACCAATAATGGGCATGGCAAGGGCAATCAGGCCTTTGAGTAGGTTGCCTTGGGTAAGATCTATCTTTTTTCTAGCCATTAAGGCGCAAAGCTAAGGCATTAGACTTAAGCTTCAAGCTTTAAGTTCTTACATCCCTAGGAATCCTTCTACCTTGTCGTATGTTCGATTGATGAATTTTGGCGCAAGAATGTGGAAACCAAAGAAGACCCTAAATGAATAACCGTCTATTTCCTCATGAACAGTTCCATTTCGTTGGTTTTGTATTTCGTGAAGATACCTGAAGTCAACACCTGCAAAGATTTTGCTCGAATTGTATCCTAAACCCAATATGCCCTTGCTTCTAAAATTGAATGTCGTGTAGTGACTTTCGAATTCCTGGCCATTTTGAGGAGTTGTTAATGCGGTAGACCTCAAGCCAGCACCAGCTATTAAACCTGCGTTGAGGTACCATTTTCCCCTCAAAACCCAGGTGTAATAATAGGCCAAATCAAAAAGTAATTGAAGGTTTTTTGAGCTTTGCCCTGTAGGGATTCGATTATCAATTAAAGAATAGTTCCATGAAATTCCAGTAGCGAAAGAACCAGCACTTTTAATTTGTTGAGCCATTTGAACATTAAAGGCTGTATAAGAAAAATTGGGATTGAATTTGTAATAGTGCGTTCCGCGGTAGGTGGTGTAGTTGAGTTCAGGGAATTGTATGTACGGACTTTCTCCTTTGACAAAATCGGGGTCGAAATCTGATGAATTTTCAAGATAGAAACCCGATGCTGTGTTCCATTTTAAATGATTGATGAGCCTAGTAGTATTGAAGGAAAAGCCAAAACCATTGACAGTAGTTTTACCTTTAAGCTCATCATCATTATTCTGGCCTAGAGGAGGTTTAAAAGAAATGAAAAGTGAGAGCGCTCTATAGTCTATACCTACCTTGTTATAGAAGCTGAAATTTGGTCTTATATCGTATAAAAAATCATCTCCAGATAGCGTGAATTTTTCAAAATCTGTTTCTAGGTCAGCTGAGAGATTAAAGTAATCGTTGAGGTCAATAAAATAGGCGGAAGTATCAGTAGGATCCTCGGATTGACTGTAGCAAATGAAAGAAGGCAAAGCGAAAAATGCTATGCTCAATAGCCTCAAGAGTTTGGGAATGATTTGAGTGACTTTAGCCAAAGTGCAAGAAAGATAAAGCCTAATTTTAAAAAGCTGAGAAGTTTTAAAGCTTAAAATCAGCTCTTATTGAAAAAAGCTTGCGGTTAGATTAGTTTACCTAAGAATTTATGTAATAGATTTAACTGGAATTTAATTCAAAGATGAAGCCATTTATTTCTGTATTTGTGGTTTGCTTGTTGTTGTCGAATGTTCTCAAGGGACAAAAAACTTGGGTTGATGATGGAGTGATCATTACCAAACTCGATACGTTGGCTGATGGCTTTGAAGCCTTAAAAGGCAATTTTGTTATCCAGAATTCTAGTATTCACGAAGTCATGAACATGATCATCAATGTGGATGGTTACGACTGGGTAGAAGGGGAGAGCACTTCCAAAATGCTCGATGTCCAACCAGCCGATTCTTCTTTTACTTTTGATTTTTTTGTCAATATCCCTTGGCTTTTTGTAAAAACAACTGGACGGGTAAAAGTAGACGTAAAGTACGATGATGGTGTTTTGTCTACGAGATCAAAACAACTGAAAGATTATGAGATGAAGGAAGGCTACGATCAAGTCGATTTCTATTCTGCCCAATGGCAACTCGAAGAAGATAACAATGATGTCAAAGTAACCTATTTAGGTGTTTATAAGGATGTTGATATGTTGATCAATCTGAATAATATCATCATCAGTCGCATTCGGAAACGACTCAATGGCACATTTCAAAACCTGATTGAAAGATCGTCCAATAGTACCCGCCCTGCCGATAAACTCGTTTGGCCTCAGTTGGCTAACTAATCTTGATTTCTTGTAGTATTACCATATACTTTGAAGAAATATCAGTCGACTAGTGTTTCTTTGAGTATAGATTTAACGCTTCGGATTTCAAAAGCCTCTATCTTTCCTTTTACCCTTAATACTCGCTTTTTATCTATGGTTCGAATCTGTTCAATCACTGCCCAACTAGGGTTTGAAGTTGATGTTATCGGTACTCGAGTAGGATAAGATTTTTCAGCAGAGGTCAGTGGGACAATAATGATCGTGTTCAAATTACGATTGATCTCATTGGGAGACACTACCAAGCACGGTCTTGTCTTTTTGATCTCGCTTCCGACCGTTGGGTCAAGATTAACCACAACGATGTCATATTGATCGATGGTCATTCTTCGAAGTCTTCATCCTCAAAAACATCATTGATCAGAAGATCGTCATCTTTTGCCAAGTGCATTTCTTCAAAGGCTTTATTCCAACCTGCACGTGTTTTTTTGATAGGTTTGATGATGAGCACATCGTCTTCCATGACTAATTCAACCTTGTCTTCGATTTGGTATTTCTCTAACACTGTTTTGGACAAGCGCAAACCTTTTGAATTGCCGATCTTAATTATTGGAATTTCCATATCCCAATATACGAAATGTAATTACAATGTGTTTACTAATGATCCTAAGGTGGTCTTAATAAAATACTAAGGCCAGAGTAGGTGTCCACACTGGCTACCTACCAAGCGATTGGGTTGGCCAGAACTCACATACTATAACTTATTTAAAAGCTGGAATGCCTGTGATCTCCGCACCTAATATTAAGAGATGGATGTCGTGCGTTCCCTCATAAGTCACGACAGATTCCAAATTGGCCATATGTCTCATCATAGGGTATTCACCTGTGATTCCCATACCACCATGGATTTGACGTGCCTCTCTAGCGATATTCAAAGCGACTTCAACAGCGTTTCTTTTCGCCATGGAGATCTGCGCAGTGGTCGCTTTGCCTTCATTGAAAAGTTCTCCCAATCTCATGTTTAATAATTGAGATTTGGTGATCTCGGTCAACATCTCGGCCAGTTTCTTTTGCTGAAGTTGGAATGATCCAATGGGCTTGTCAAACTGGATACGCTCAGCACAATATCTTCTTGCCGATTCATAGCAGTCCATTGCCGCGCCAATGGCACCCCATGCGATACCATAACGAGCGGAATCTAGGCACATCATTGGAGCACCTAAGCCACTTTTATTCGGTAACAAGTTCTCTTTTGGTACTTTAACATTGTCGAAGACCAATTCTCCAGTTGCACTTGCTCTTAGTGACCATTTCCCATGGGTTTCAGGAGTTGAGAAACCTTCCATCCCGCGTTCAACGATCAATCCGTGAATTCTGCCTTCTTCACTTTTGGCCCAAACCACGGCAATATCAGCATGTGGCGCATTTGAGATCCACATTTTTGCTCCATTCAAAAGGTAATGGTCACCCATATCCTTAAAGTTCGTGGTCATACCCGATGGATTAGAACCATGATCAGGTTCAGTTAAGCCAAAGCAGCCCAGCATCTCGCCAGATGCGAGTTTAGGCAAGTATTTATTGCGTTGTTCTTCGTTGCCAAATTTGTAGATGGGGTACATCACTAATGAACCTTGAACCGAGGCAGTTGAACGCATCCCAGAATCACCTCTTTCGATCTCTTGCATGATCAAACCATAGGCAATGTAATCCATACCACCACAGCCATATTTTGCTGGCAATTGAGGGCCAAAAGCTCCGATCTCACCAAACTTCTTAACGATATCGGTAGGGAAATAAGCATTCTCTGCCCAGCTTTCGATATATGGAGAGATCTCTTTTTTAACAAAGTCTCTTACCGCACCGCGCACCATAAGATGCTCTTCGGTGAGCATGCTGTCCATGCCGTAAAAGTCAGGATGTTCGAATGTATCTTGTTTAGAAGATTTTTGGATCAATGATGCCTTGTCGTTGCCCATAGGTAATTTGTTTTCTGATTGAATTGTGGTCAAATTTGCACCCACTTTTTAATGTTTCCAAACCTATGAACAAGTCGGACATAGACCAAAAAATACTTGATAAGATTCAGCAACTCGCAGAGAAGTATGAAACCATGGGGCAAGATCTTGAATCTTACCTAGATGGCTTGCTGCATTCTGACTACCTGAAGTACTGGGACTATATCAATTTAGATTCACTTTTAGGACTTCAACAACCTAAAACGGGTTTTCCAGATGAGATGATCTTCATTATTTACCATCAGATCACTGAGCTTTACTTCAAGCTCATCAGGTGGGAAATGAAACAAGTTCATGAAGGTGAGCATCCCAGCGCAAATGAATTTGCGATGCGCGTAAAGCGTATAAATAATTATCTGGCACACCTTTGTCATTCTTTCGTGATCATGACTGAAGGAATGGAGCGCAAGCAATTTTTGCAGTTTAGAATGGCGCTATTGCCTTCTTCAGGGTTTCAATCTGGCCAATACCGTATGATTGAGATTGGCTGCACAAATCTTCATAATCTGATCAATAGTGAGGTAAGAAAGGAGTTGTCAACAGATGCTTCTATAGAAGAGCTTTATGATAAGATCTATTGGAAAACGGGCGCAACCGAATTGAGTTCTGGGAAAAAGACTTTGACGCTGATCCAGTTTGAGGAAAAGTATTCGAGCGAATTCATTCACTTAGCAAAAGATACTTGGAAAACGAACTTCTATCAACTTTATAAAGATCACTACCAAAAAGAAGGGAATGAATCTTTGGTTGAGGAACTCAGAAAACTAGACCTGTTGGCGAATGTAGATTGGCCGTTAGCGCATTACCGTTCTGCCGTTAAATATTTGCAAAAAGATCCTGTCGATATCGCAGCTACAGGAGGAACCAATTGGCAGAAGTATCTTCCCCCTCGTTTTCAAAAGGTTATATTCTTTCCAGAATTGTGGTCTGAAGATGAAAAAGAGAATTGGGGTAAGCACTGGGTGCTTGAGCAGTTGAATAGAAAACACTAATTCTAGAAGCAGTTCAGTTTAAAGCCGTAAGTTCGCCCGAAGTAAATTGCGTAGCGAAAATTCTCTATTTCAAATAAACAGATAAGCAGTATTCATGGAAAAAACATTGAACCTAACACTGAAGCCAGAAGAGGCATTTGATGAGTCTGTTTTTGAAGAGATTGTTAAAAAGAAGTCTGGAATCTACAGACCCGAGGTCAATGTACGGGCATTGAAAAGGTCGATTGACGCGCGTTCGAAAAATGTCAAGGTCAATGTGCAAGCCATTGCATCAGATAATGAGCTACCTCCAATAATAGCTTACCGAAGAGACTACCCTAATGTGGCGAATGCTGATCGAGTGGTGATCATAGGCTTTGGGCCAGCAGGTATGTTTGCTGCGTTACGTTGTATTGAACTGGGCTATAAGCCCGTAGTGATCGAACGCGGAAGTGATGTACAAAAAAGAAGAAGGGATCTGGCTGCTATTAATAAAGAGCATGTTGTGAACCCAGAATCCAATTACTGTTTTGGGGAAGGAGGCGCAGGGACTTACTCAGATGGTAAACTTTATACACGTTCTAAAAAGCGAGGAGACATCCTCAAGTCGCTCGAGATATTAGTGGCACATGGAGCTACAGAAGAAATCCTTGTGGATGCGCATCCACATATTGGTACAAATAAGCTTCCCAAAGTAGTTCAAGAGATCCGCGAATCTGTTTTAGGAGCTGGTGGTGAAATCCACTTTGACACAAAAGTAACTGACTTCATTTTGAAGGATGGTGAAATGAAAGGTGTAGTCCTAGAAGAAGGCGCTAAGGTTGAAGGAATTGGGGTGATCTTAGCCACTGGCCATTCTGCGAGAGATATTTTTAGTCTCCTGGATAAGCAAAAGGTACTAATTGAAGCTAAACCTTTTGCAATGGGTATAAGGATTGAACATCCGCAACAGCTGATCGATCAGATCCAATATCATTGTGAAGTAGATAGAGGACCATGGTTGCCTGCTTCGAGCTATGCGCTCGTACATCAAACTTATTTTGAAGGAAAGCAAAGAGGTGTATTTAGCTTTTGCATGTGTCCGGGTGGTTTTATTGTGCCTTCTGCGACCGCTCCAGGCGAGCTCGTTGTTAATGGAATGAGTCCTTCAAGAAGAGATTCAAAATATGCAAATTCTGGAATTGTTACGGCCATAGAATTAGAAGATCTTGGCGATTATCAGCAGCACGGGGCTATGGCTGGGCTCGCTTTCCAAAAGGAAGTCGAACAGCGTGCTTGTGAACTTGCTGGCGGTGATCAAACGGCACCAGCCCAGCGCATGGGAGATTTCTTAAATAAAAGAGTTTCCAGCACGCTGCCTGACACTTCGTATCAGCCTGGCCTACATTCGATGGACATGCGAGAAGTTTTACCTGAATCGGTTGCTTTTCGATTGGATAAAGCCTTCCGCGCTTTCGGAAAGAAAATGAAGGGTTACTTGACCAACGAAGCGCAGATCGTTGGAATAGAGAGTAGAACATCGTCACCAGTTCGCATTCCTAGGGATAAGGAAAGTTGTGAACATGTGCAGATCAAGCGACTGTTTCCTAGTGGAGAAGGTGCTGGATATGCCGGTGGCATTCTATCTGCAGCGATGGATGGCGAAAAATGTGCCGATGCCTTGATAAAAGCTTACGGCAAACAGCCTAGCCTCTCATAGCTGCTACAGCTTGTTTTAAGCCGGTGATGATCTCTTGTTCTTCGGAACCTGAAGCAAGATTCTCGGCTTTGTCTAAATAAACGGAGGCATTTTGTTGGTCATTTAAAAGACCGCATGTATAACCTGCGAGGGCATAAGACTGAAAATTTTGATCGTCAATGGATATGCTTCTTTGCAAGAGGTCTAGTGCATGCTCATACATTTTCTCTGCATCAAAAGAGTTGATGATCTCAAGCGCTTCTTGTATCAACCAATCTCTTTTCTCCTCCGAGATCAGGTGGTTATTGATGTAGGCATTATTCTCGAGAATATAGTTATCAAATTCTTGACGCTGACCGAAGTAGATCGATTTGGTGATATAAGCCATTTCAGGCATCTGTGATAGCTGAACAAATTCTGGCAAAACATCGGTGATCAATTCATTGACCATTTTAAGTTCGCCATAGCGAAAGGCAAGCTCCAGATTGTCATTGTAAACGGCTTTCATGTAATCTTCGTATTCCGTTTGGCCGTGGGCTTCAATGATCAGCTCCTTGTGGGTAGTAATATAGTTGTAGGATTTAGATCCCAATTGATTTTCGAATCTTGACACCAACCAAAGGTTTTCTATGTCTAGATAATCATCATCCGTAAGCCTTTTAATATACTCTGAAGCCACCTGAGCGGCTTTTTCATAATCTCTTTTTTCCAGAATACCGATGTATTCGAGTTTCTCATCAGCGGTCATGGTGCCGCTTACATATTTCACATTCAACTCAGGTAATGCTGCCCAGCTTTCTTGAATGTCATTGGCGTAGGCCATCAAGGTAGGGACAGGAACAAAACCACCGATCTCTTCATATACGGTTTCATCCTCAGTTAAGAAAAGAAGAGTAGGATAACCATCAACATTGAACTCAAAAGCCTTTGAAGCCCCAAACTCAGTTTCGGCATCGAATTTTACATTGATGAAATTATCTTCAAAAAAGCTGATTACACCTTGGTCCGTGTAAACCTCGTTATCTAGTTTATGACAATAGCCACACCAATCGGTGTAAACGTCTACAAACACAACTTTACCTTCCGCTTTGGCTCTTTCAAAAACAGCATTCCATTCTTTGGTGCTTTCAACCTCAATGAAATCGATCGTATCAATTTCATGTGCAAAACTGATGAGTGTAGATAGTAAAAGGATGAATATGAATGAAATAGCTCTCATGTGTCTTCTTTTGTTCTGCTAACGTGAACTTTTCGAATTCAGTATTTTGTTCACAAAAATAGTGATCTTAAAGTTCCAAAGAGGTTAAAAAACGCAAATGAAGAAAACAGTGATCATTGGCAGTGTACCAAAACCCTATCGATATGCATTTCAAGCTGCAGAAATGTTAGAGGAGAGAGCGTTAGACTTTGTTCCTGTGGGTATTCAAGAAGGTAAAGTACTGGGTAAAGAGATTCTCAACATTTATCAAGAACCTGAGATAGAAAATGTCCATACATTAACGCTCTATATCAACTCTAAAAGACAAGCCACTTGTGAAGATTACCTTCTTTCCTTGAATCCCGAACGCATTATTTTTAATCCGGGAGCTGAAAATCAGGACTTTAAAACCAGGGCAGAAGCGAAAGGAATCGAATGCCTCGATGCATGTACTTTAGTTATGCTTTCAGTAGGCAATTTTTGACCAATTTTCTTTATATTTGAGCAGTTAGAAAAGTGGTGGTTTTTACCGCTGCGAAAGTCCTTTTAGGGATGATCAAACCCAAGTATTTATCTTTTTTATAATATGAGCGAACAAGCTAATAGAAACGATTATAAAGCAAGTAATATTCAAGCTTTAGAAGGGATGGAGCATGTCAGAATGCGACCTTCTATGTATATCGGTGACGTAGGCGAACGAGGCTTACATCATTTGGTTTACGAGGTGGTGGATAACTCGATTGATGAGGCTATGGCAGGCTACTGCGACACCATTGATGTTTGGATCAATGAGGATAACTCAATATCTGTAAAAGATAATGGTCGTGGTATTCCTGTGGACATGCACGAAAAAGAGGGAGTTTCTGCACTTCAGGTGGTTATGACCAAGATCGGGGCTGGTGGTAAGTTCGATAAGGATTCCTACAAAGTATCAGGTGGGCTTCATGGTGTTGGTGTTTCTTGTGTGAATGCACTTTCAACACATTTGAAAGCAACGGTTTTTAAAGAAGGCAAAGTATGGGAACAGGAATACGAAAGAGGAAAGGCCCTTTATCCTGTCAGAGAAGCTGGAAATTCTGAGGAAAATGGGACTATGGTTACCTTTTTACCAGACCCGACCATTTTTACTAATTCAATTGTTTACAGTTTTGAGACACTCTCTGCTCGCTTAAGAGAGTTGGCTTATCTAAATAAAGGCATTAAAATTTCTCTCACAGACAAGCGGTCTAAGACTGAAGATGGCGAAGACGTGGTCGAGCATTATTTCTCTGAAGAGGGGCTACCTGAATTCATAAGGTATTTGGATAACGCACGCGAGCAATTGACGAGCAATGTGATCTCAATGGAAGGTGAAAAGAATGGTGTGCCTGTAGAGGTGGCTATGGTCTACAATACTTCTTTCTCTGAGCACTTGTTCTCCTATGTGAACAATATCAATACACACGAAGGTGGTACCCACTTGTCTGGATTTAGACGTGGTTTAACTACTACATTAAAGAAATATGCTGATACTTCAGGTCTTTTGAAAAATCTCAAGTTCGAGATTGGAGGAGATGATTTTCGTGAAGGATTAACAGCCATTGTTTCGGTAAAGGTAGCTGAACCTCAATTCGAGGGTCAGACCAAAACGAAATTGGGTAACAGAGAAGTGACGGCTGCTGTAAGTCAGGCCGTAACTGATATGCTGACAGAGTTCTTAGAAGAGAATCCAAATGATGCGAGGGCAATTGTTCAGAAAGTGATTTTAGCTGCCCAAGCTAGACATGCAGCTAGAAAGGCTCGTGAAATGGTTCAAAGAAAGAATGTGCTTTCTGGAACAGGACTGCCCGGTAAGTTAGCGGATTGTTCTTCACGAGATCCATTCGAATGTGAGATCTATTTGGTGGAGGGAGATTCGGCAGGTGGTTCTGCCAAGCAGGGTAGAGACAGGCATTTTCAGGCTATTTTACCATTAAGGGGTAAGATTCTAAACGTTGAAAAGGCGCAGGAGCATAAGATCTACGATAATGAGGAGATCAAAAATATGATCACCGCACTTGGTGTGACATTTGGTACGGATGATGATAGCAGAGCACTGAATATGGAAAAGCTTCGTTATCATAAAATTGTGATCATGACGGATGCCGATATTGACGGTAGCCATATTAGAACGCTGATTTTGACGTTCTTCTTCAGGTTCATGAGACCATTGATTGATGCGGGATACTTGTATATCGCTCAACCTCCTTTGTACTTGCTTAAAAAGGGTAAAGAGAAGAGGTATTGTTGGGATGAAGATCAAAGAGCCATTATTACGAAAGAAATGGCGAAGGATGGAAAAGAAGATTCTGTTAATATTCAGCGATATAAAGGTCTTGGTGAAATGAATCCGGAACAGTTGTGGGAAACCACCATGGATCCGTCTACAAGAAGTATGAAGCAGGTAACCGTAGCTTCAGCCGCTGAAGCAGATCACCTTTTCTCTATGTTAATGGGAGATGAGGTAGCACCTCGTAGAGATTTCATTGAGCGTAATGCGAAATACGCCAAAGTGGATATTTGATAAACCTGAGGAATCCAATAAAAAACCCTTTAGCATAAACTAAAGGGTTTTTTTATTGGAAAGACTTTTGAGATACGTGTTTATTATAGAGCATGTGGATGATCCCATCTTTTAAGCCAACCTCAGGCACCAGGATATTTGTAGCATTTGCCGACTCCATTGCATGTGCATAAAGTTTGGATGCTGGCACGATCACATCTGCTCTGTCGGGATTGAGGTCTAGATCATAGATTCTTTCATCCATATTCATGTTATCGATGAACTTTTGAAGTCTATAGATCTCACTCAAACGAAGCTCATCTAGACCCTTGTCTTCAGAAAGTTCGTGGAGCTTGGCAATGTTACCACCTGTGCCAACAGCAGTTATTTCTAGATTATGTTGTACGTTTTTTTGAATCCAATCGTACATTTCACGAAGCTTTTCACTAGAATTCTGAAGTTCTAAACCTCTAACTGAACCAAGTTTATAAGACTGAGAATTTCTGACTTTGCCATCTTGTATGATATTCAGTTCAGTGCTACCGCCACCCACATCAATATGAATGTACTGCCCATTTGAAAGCTGATCTATTACTACCGAATTGATCATTTTAGCCTCCTCTTCACCAGAGATCAAATTGATCTTGAGGCCATATAGCTGTTCTACCTCTTTAATGATCAGCCTGCCATTTTCGCTTTCTCTCATGGCCGATGTAGCACAGGCATAATGCGCATCGACTTCATAAAGATCTATCAGGATCTTGAACGCATTCATTAATCGATAGAACCTTTCCTTATTCTTCTTTTTGACTTTACCCGAAAGGAAAACATCCTGGCCTAGACGTAAAGGGAATCGTATGTATTCGAGTTTTTTGAACCGATCATTATCCTTTTGTCGGATCACTCGGTACACCAAAAAACGAACGGCATTAGAGCCAATGTCAATTGCTGCTAACTTCATGTTGTTATTAACTGGCTTGAATTTATCGATTCGTATTTAGTATTCATCGATTCTCGTTTTTTATTGAATCATTTATCACCATATTTGTAACGCTTATCAAGAAAGGCGGAGGGACTAGGCCCTTTGATGCCTTAGCAACCCGGGTAAAACCTGGTGCTAATTCCTAGCTCCGAACCCTCGGAGAAAAGATGAGAATAAAGTTCATTCCACTTTCTCGGTAAGCCATCTAGATAACAAGTATGGCAATAAGTATTGAAGAAATATTGAAAGAACGTGTTTTGGTCTTGGATGGTGCCATGGGCACCATGATCCAAAGACACACGCTTGAAGAAGAAGATTTTAGAGGAGAGCGCTTTAAAGATCACCATAAGCCTTTAAAAGGCAATAACGACCTACTATCGATTACGCGACCAGATATCATAAAGGATATCCATGAACAGTATTTTCAAGCTGGTGCGGATATTGTTGAAACCAACACTTTTAGTGGTACAACAATCGCGCAGGCTGATTATGATCTACAGGAGGCAGTTTATGATATAAATTTTCAATCAGCCAAGATCGCTAAGGAAGCCGCTCTCGCATTCACTCAAAAAGAGCCCAATAAACCTCGCTTTGTTGCAGGCTCAATGGGACCCACCAATAGAACAGCCTCGCTTTCGCCAGATGTAAATGATCCGGGTTACCGTGCCGTTACATTTGATGATTTAGTGATTGCTTACAAGGAACAAGTTATTGCCCTGATTGAAGGAGGAGTAGATATTCTGCTTGTTGAGACCGTATTCGATACTTTAAATGCCAAAGCAGCGCTTTTTGCCATTGAGGAAGCCTTTGATGAAAAAGAGCTAAGGTTGCCAATTATGGTTTCAGGAACCATCACTGATGCGAGTGGCAGAACACTATCTGGCCAAACGACCGAAGCCTTTTTGATTTCTGTTTCACATATGCCAATCATGTCTATAGGCTTAAATTGTGCTCTAGGTGCAGAACAATTAAGGCCCTATTTGGAGACGCTTTCAAAAAAGGCACCGTTTCATACCAGTGCCCACCCCAATGCTGGATTACCCAATGAGTTTGGAGAATATGACCAATCCCCAGAGGATATGGCAGCTCAAATAGCAGAATTCTTAAAAGATGGATTCTTGAATATTGTAGGAGGTTGTTGTGGGACTACCCCTGAGCACATTAGTAAAATTGCTGAAGCAGCGGCTAAAGTAAATCCACGAGCTTTAAAAGAGGAGGTTATCAATGAGTAGCGCTAATGTAACACTTCGTTTATCCGGACTTGAGCCATTGATTGTTACTCCAGAAATACCATTTGTCAATGTGGGTGAAAGGACGAATGTCACGGGTTCTAAGCGCTTCGCTCGATTGATCAAAGAAGAGAATTATGAGGCAGCTCTAGAGGTGGCTAGGAATCAAGTGGAAGGAGGTGCACAGATCCTTGATGTTAATATGGACGAAGGAATGCTTGATGGTAAAGAGGCCATGGTCAAGTTTTTAAACTTGATTGCCGCAGAACCTGATATTGCCCGTATTCCGATCATGATTGATTCATCTAAATGGGAGATCATTGAGGCAGGCTTGAAGTGCATCCAAGGAAAAGGGGTGGTGAACTCAATTTCTCTGAAAGAAGGTGAGGAGGCATTTATTGAGCATGCTACCAAGGTCAAACGTTACGGTGCTGCAGTAATTGTCATGGCCTTTGATGAAGACGGTCAGGCTGACTCATATGAAAGACGAATAGAGATCTGTGAAAGATCTTATCGCGTTTTGGTTGACAAGGTTAATTTCCCGAAGAATGATATCATTTTTGATCCCAATATTTTTCCAGTGGCCACCGGTATTGAGGAGCATAATAACAATGCGGTTGATTTCTTTAGAGCTACCAAATGGATTAGAGAGAATTTACCAGGTGCACATGTCAGTGGAGGCGTAAGTAATGTTTCATTCTCCTTTAGGGGGAATAATCCGGTTAGAGAGGCGATGCATTCTGCCTTTTTATACCATGCGATTCAACAGGGCATGGATATGGGAATTGTAAACCCGACTATGCTCGAGGTTTACGATGATATTCCTAAAGACTTGCTCGAAAGAGTGGAAGATGTCCTTTTAAACCGAAGAGAAGATGCCACTGAAAGGCTACTTGATTTTGCTGAAACCTATAAGACAGAGGGTAAAATAAAGGTAAAAGACGATGCTTGGCGAAAAGAACCAGTTGCAAAACGTCTGGAACATGCTCTGGTAAAAGGAATTATAGAATTTATTGAAGAGGATACCGAAGAGGCTAGACAAAATCATGATAAACCCCTTCATGTAATAGAAGGCCCTTTGATGGATGGGATGAATGTGGTGGGAGATCTTTTCGGAAGCGGAAAGATGTTTTTGCCACAAGTAGTGAAAAGTGCTAGGGTTATGAAAAAGGCTGTGGCCTACTTGCTTCCTTATCTTGAGGCTGAGAAGGCCGCTAATAAGGACACGAGTTCAGCGTCAAAGATTCTGTTGGCAACCGTCAAAGGAGATGTACATGACATTGGGAAAAATATCGTAGGCGTTGTTTTAGCGTGTAATAACTTCGATATCATTGACCTTGGAGTGATGGTGCCAGCTGATAAGATCATCGATGCCGCTATTGAACACAATGTCGATGCTATAGGCCTGAGCGGTTTGATCACACCATCGTTGGACGAAATGGTTCATGTGGCAAAAGAAATGGAACGCAGAAATATAAAGATACCATTGATGATCGGTGGAGCGACCACTTCTCGTATTCATACAGCCGTAAAGATTGACCCGATGTATTCGGGTTCTGTAATTCACGTATTGGATGCCTCCAAGTCTGTTCCTGTGGCTGGTGAATTGATCAGCAAGGATACTTATGAGAGAATTCATAAAAGGACAAAAGATGAATATGCAGAGCTAAGAGAAGGGCATGCAAATAGAAAGCAAACCAAATCTTTACTCAGATATCATGAGGCCAAAAAGAATAGCTTAAAGATCGATTGGGAAAATAAGTCGTTTCAACGACCCACCGTTTTGGGCAACCAAGTGTTCAAGGATTATTCCATTGAGGAGATCTCAAAATATATCGACTGGACTCCATTTTTCAACACTTGGATGTTAAAAGGGAAGTTCCCTCAAATTCTAGCGCATGATGTTGTTGGTGTTGAAGCCACTAAACTGTACCACGATGCACAAGAAGTGATCAAAGAGGTGGTCGAGAAAGATCTTTTGTA